>RXJV01000057.1 GCA_003963075.1 Burkholderiales bacterium | reverse complement strand
GTGCGCAGCTCTTCAGGCGCGTAGCTCAGTTGGTTAGAGCACCACCTTGACATGGTGGGGGTCGTTGGTTCGAATCCAATCGCGCCTACCAAATTCGGTAGGAATCAAGAGCCCGACACGATCGATTCGTGTCGGGCTTTTTGTTTGGTCGCTGCGCTGCAAACGCTGGATCCGGCCGCAATGTTTGGTGCCGGTTGGCAGATGGCTGAGGCTCACGGCCTGGTGCGCAGCAATCGGTGGGCTGATCAACCAGCCGGACTCTGTCGATCCCCACTACCCATCTTCGGTGTCGAAGGCCCCACAGGTTCGCGGGTGTCCAGCAAAACCAGGGGCGATGTCGAGGGCGACCGCCGAACAGTCACCTTGTCACGCGTCTGCGGTCAACGAAAACCAGCAAGGCGGCCAAGCCAATGCCTAGAAGCATGCCCTTTGAAGGCTCGGGCACCGCGCTGGCGTAATTGAAATCGTTGGTCGCGTTCCATGCCGTGAAGTTTTGAACGGCGTGACCATTGCCGTCGGTCACGGAAATGCCTTGCCAGGTGATCGTGTGACTCAGGTCTGCACTGAAAGACTGGATGTTGGTACAGGCTTGAAGGAAGGAGCACAGAGCATGTCCCCTGGTGCTGGCGGTGGCATCCAATCTGAGGTTCATCGGAACACCAAAGTAAAAAAACGTCGTGATGGTGTACAGGCCGCCGTCGCTGTAAGTTGCTCCATTCACGGGTACCGAACTACCGGAGCCATTGATGTAATGGACCAGGTCAAGTCCGCCCCAACCTAGTTGGGCCATCAGTCGCCAACCATACTGTTCGCTGTTGTCGCCGGTGATCGTCCCAACTGTGCTGCCGGACACAGAGATGGCCCCCGTGAGTGAACCCGGCGTTCCGTCGGCGATTCCTGCGGCGCGGATGACCAAGCTGTCGGTGACGCGAGCCTCCGCCGATGCTTCGGCCCAAGCGCCGTCATCGTTGGAGATCCACGATTGCGGATTGGCCGTTTGTGCCTTGAGCGATTGAACGGCCGATACCCGCAGGAGGCCGAAGTCCGCCGCCGCGTTGGCACTGCTTTGGGCGTCGACCGAGATCGTGGTGTCCGGTCTATAGGGGCTGGTGACGACGTTGGCCCAGGCGTTGTGTGAAGCGACCGCCACGGGCGCTGCGCCGGAGGCGCTGTGAGGGTCTGGCGGACTGCCAAGGTCCTTTTGGCTCGCTGTCGCGTTGGTCGTCGCGTAAAACGTCGCCCCGAAGGTGCTGCCCGTACTCGCGAGGAAGATCAGGCCGACGGAAATGAGGCGCTTGTTGCTGAGCATGGTTTGGGTCCAGGTTTGGCAGGAACGGCGTGGATGAAATCTCGGGCAATTTCGCGCCGTCGAGCTCACTGACCTGATGCGTTCGGTCGCAGACGGCACGGACACGAATGTCGCGCGCTCGGCGCGCAGGGGCCAGTGGCCGCTGTACCGGCTTCACGGTATGCCCCGTCCCCTGCCGTGGGGATGCAGACGCCTTGCCTTTGTGGTGAATCCCGGCCGCAGCTGCGTGCTTTGCGCATGTTGCTGGGTACCGTGATGAGCACCCGTGCGACCTGGGCCGCAGTCATGTCTCTCGCCGCCAAGATCGGCTGTGTGCCGCAAACGCTGCTCACCTGGCTCCAAGCCGGCATCAAGCCCTCAGCGGAGTCCAAGGGCAACAGCAAAGACAGCGCCCTGGCCGAGAACATCCATGGCCACGATACCGCCGCGGGGATTCACCGGCGCAAGCCATGGAAGACCGAGCAGGGTGTGGAACTGGCAACGCCGGAATGGGGCGCTTGGTTCAACCACCCGATTAATGGGGTCGCTGGGCGTCGACGTCTCGCCGGACGACCAAGAAGCCTCCTGTCACGCACAACGCGCGGGTTCGGCCGCGGCCGTGTCACTGGAATCGATGCGCCTCCGCAATACCCGCGGCGGTTGATTACGGAGTCGGGAAACCACCGACATGATCCCAAAGCCCGCCAGAAACAGCGCATAGCGTTCTGGCTCAGGCACTGGCGCCGCGTCGAGGTAGTTAAAGCCCGATGCCGATGTTGTTGTGATGTTGCCCACGAGCACATTGTTGGCGTCGTAGACGCCACTGATGCCGCCCCAATTCATGGTGTGCGCATAATCCACAAACGCACTGGCCGATATTCCGCTCCCACCGCCGCGGCTATGAGTCCAGGCAAGGCTCGTCAGATCCAAGGTGTAGTTCAGGTGGGTCGCGGCACCAAAGGTAATGGGAATTCTTAGTGGAATGACCGATTGAATGTTTGAGAATAGAGCGTCGACGCCCCAGGTCGCGTAGTCATGGTAACCACATAAACTCCAGCCGCCACATCCATAGCCCCTGGGGGTGCTTGACGAATCGATACCCGTACCAATAATCCGGATGAGCTCATTATGTTCTGCGCTGTCCGCAGCGTCAGGTAGTCCGGTAGTGCCAGCGAAAGACCCAGAGATATCGATCGTCGCAACGATATAGCCCTTGTTGCCTTTGAGGACGTTGCCTGCATTGACTGTCATCGTGTCGTCCCACGTCGCCGTCGCGTAGCCTTCCGCGCTACCGGTATCAGTTGTGCTGGCGGTCGTGGCCGCAGACGACCTGACGGCGGCTCTCAGAGTCCCTTCCTTGGCGTCAGCATAAGCGGTTGCGGTCGCGGAGTGCCCGATTTCAAAGGTGTTGGCAGATGCGCGATATTGAACCTCCTGGCCAGCCGTGCCGCCAATGCCCTTGGAGTCTTTGGCACCAGTCGTCGTGGTTCCATAGGTTTGGGCTGTTGCTGAAATAAAGGTGCTGGCTGTAGCGATGTTGGGTAAAGCCGCAATTCCGATTGAAAACAACCCTGCTTTCAAAAGATGGTACTTGCGGATCATGTAGGGGTGCGCATTCATTTTGGGCTTCCTTCGGGGGTGAATGAATATCGGATCGAGAACTCGCGATGTTGTACGGTAGACCTGTTGTCATTATTTAAATCTGCGTCAACGAACGCTCGGGCTGTTTCGCGCCGTCGAGGTCACTGACCCGATGCGCTAGATCGCAGACCGCACGGACACGAATGTCGCGCGCTCGCCGCGCAGGGGCCAGTGGCCGCTGTACCGGCTTCACGGTACGCCCCGTCCCCCGCCGTGGGGATGCACACGCCTTGCCTGTGCGATGCACCCTGGCCACCGCTTGCCTGTCGGTGCGAGCCGGCTCGTGGCGCCGCGCTACGCAGGGCCTGGCAGGCTAGCGTTGCACGGGCAGTAGCAAGCTCATACGGGTGCCGGCGCCAATGCCAGAGCTGAGGTCGACGCTGCCGACAAACTGTTGCGCACGTTGGCGCAAGAGCCTCAGCCCGCGCCCTTCGTGCACCGTCTCGGGCGCAAAGCCGCAGCCGTTGTCGGTCACGCGGATCCGCACGGTGGCCCCTGCCTGGTCGGTCCGAATGCTTACTTGTGTCGCGCCGGAGTGCTTCACCGCATTGGCCAATGTTTCCTGCACGATGCGCATGATCTGCAAGGCCTCGGAGGGGCCGAGCCAGTCCAGCGGCGGCAGATCGCCCATGGACCATTCGAGTTCGATGCCGGCTGCGTCCAGCCGGCGACCGAGGCGGAAGCGCAGCATGGCCAGCAGCGCGACCAGATCGTTTTCGACGGGCTCCAGCGAGTCGATCACGGCGCGCAGGTCGTCGATGCAGTCGCGCAGGAGCCCTGCGACCTCTGACGGCTGCACGAGGCCGCGCTCGGCGGCGGCGAGCCACGACGCCAGGGTCGAGCCCAGGCCGTCGTGCATGTCATGCATCAGCCGCTCCCGCTCCAGCAGCAGGGTGCGCTCGTTCTCGACTTCGATCAGCCGCTGCTGCTGACGGCGCAGTTCTGCGGCCAGATCCTTGGCCGCATGACGTTCCTTTTGCGTTGCTTGAACTGCCGCTTGCACTCGCAGCGCATAAGCGAGCACCAGGGCGTAGGCAACCGCGCTGCCCAGAGCCACCTGAGGAATGCCACCGCGCATCGCGAGAGCCAGGATGGTGGGTGGTGCGATGGAAGTCGCCACGATGATCATGGAGCGGGTGGAGGGTGCATTGACGACCGCGAAGAACAGCATCAGGTTGAACAGGCTCGCGATCAACTGCACCGGCAATGTGGCTGCAGAAAGTAGCCACGGCACCGCCCCCCAGAGCAGGCCGCCGATGCCGATCGAAAGCAGCAGCCAGGGCATCCAGTGCCGAATGCCGTCAGACAGTGACGGTGACCGTTCCATGCGCCAGCTCACAAAGGCTTGACCCAGGTAGTTGAGGCATGAAAGGCCGCACCATGCCAGGGCAATGCGCGTCGACACATAGTCACGCCCCGCCGCGGCGGCTGCCAGAGTGAACAGCGTCACTGCCAACAGCGAGCCTCTCCAACGCCCAAGGTAGAGGCGCACGGTGTCTTCGCGGCTGCGACCGTCCAGGTGGACGGTCCCGTCAATCACGCACCAGCCCCATCTTGCGAGCCTCGTACACCGCCTCGGTCTTGGAATGCACCTGCAGCTTGCGGTAGATGCGCTTGACGTGGGTTTCCACCGTGTGCCGCGACAGGTTCAACAGGGTCGCGATCTCCTCATAGTTGTAGCCCTTGGCGCTGAGCGTCAGCACGACATGTTCCTTGCCGGACAAGCGCACACGCGCCTCCGGCACCTCAGCCTCGGATGAAGCGGCGCCACCGGGCAGTGCTTCGCTCGCAGCCACATGCTTGAGCAAGCGCCGGGCGATCGAAGGGCTGATCGGGCTGCCGCCATCGTTGAGCAGCCGGATCTGGCGCACGATGTCGACATCGCGTGCATCCTTCAGCAAGTAGCCCGTGGCCCCCGCCTTGATGCACTTCAGCACGGGCTCTTCGTCGGCAAAGACGGTGACCACGATCGATGCGCATTCCGGGTCTTGCTGTGCAGCGCGTTGGATCAGCTCGATGCCGCTGCCGCTGGGCAGGCCGATATCCACGAGCAACACCTCAGGCCGCGTCTGCTCAAGCAGCCTGAGACCCTCCGGCAGGTCATGCGCAATGCCGGCCAGATGCAGGTCCGGGGCCGAGTGCACCGCCGATGCGATCAACGCACGAAAGCGCGGATCGTCTTCAACGATGAGCACGGAGCGTGGCATCGTTGCAGTGTAGGCGTCGCGCCCCCAAGAACTCGGGGCTATCCCGTCAAGCCGGTACAGCGCAATGCCGCTGTGGCCCCAGGGTGCGAGCGGAACCGTTCAACGGACCGCATTGCGTTGCGAACCTCGCCGTCGGAACCGGGCTCGGTCACCGAGCAACGCGCACAGAGCTGCCCACCTGGGCGATGCCGGGGGTGAGACTCAGCGTTCCAGCACCGGCAGCAGCAGGCCTTCATGCAGAGCCACCTGCTCCAAGGCGGTCTCGAAGCGCGCCCTGGCCTCGGCCGTGACCTGGCCGAGGTAGGCATGCAGCCGCGCGTCGGCCGCGCCGCGGTGCTGGCATTCGGCGCTGTAGGCCTCGAAGTGCGACAGCTGCATCAGCAGCTCGGCCACGTGGCGCGGGCATTCGCAGGCGATGGTGGTGGACAGGCCGGCAAAGTCGGCCAGGGCGGCATCGCTCCAGCGCGGCGGCGGCGGCTTGCTCGCTGCCGGTGCCGTCATCGGCTGCGGGGCTGGCGGGCTGGCGCCGGGCAGTGTGCCGAGCCACTGCGCCAGCACCGCATCGGGCTGGGGCCCGCGCAGCAGGCTGACACCCGCCGTCGCCAGCGCATCGCAGACGGCCTCGGCGGCGAAGCCATAGAGCACGGCCTTCGGGGTGTTGGCAAGGCTCGGGGCGGCGTGATCCAGGCCGGCCAGCCAGCCCGGGTACAGGCGGGGCTCGTGGATCAGCAAGGCATCGACCTCGGTGTTGTGCAGCGCCGCCTCGGCCTCGGCGATATCGGGGAAGGGGCCGAGCAGCGACGCGCTGCGACCCCGCCGAGTGAGCCGGCGCAACAGCGCCGGACGCTGCAGTCGCGCGCCGAGCGTCGCGCCGATGACGGCGAGCCGCCAGGCGTGCTGCGGTTGCGGTGCTGGGGCCGGGTGAGCTGGCTGAGCCGCACCGGGCTGCAGGCCCATCAGGGTGTGGGCATGGGTCGAGGCCACCTGCTGGAGCTGCGCCATGTCCAGACCGGCCAGGCTGCCGATGGCATGGCCAAGGTCGGTGAGCTGCTTGATCAGGGCGAGCCGCCGCACATCGTCGGCCGAGTACAGGCGCTGGCCACTGGGGGAGAGTTGGGGTTGGGTCAGCGCGTAGCGCCGCTCCCAGACGCGCAGGGTGGCCACCGGCATCCGCAGCATGCGCGCGACGGCGCCGCTGCGATGGGTTGTGGCCGGCGCATCACCGGCGGGCGGCGCCACCGCCGCGGGGGCAGACCTGGGTTTCTTCATCGGAGCCCTGGATGAATCGGGTTTGACGCGGAGTATCCGACACGGGCGGTGCGAAATCCACCAATGAACCCGAAACGACGCATAAACGCTTAGAGTGGCGTCACTTCTAGGAGCAGCCATGAACACAGTTCTGCCGCGTCGCGTGTTTTTGATGTCGCTGTCCGCCGCCTGTGGTGCGGTGGTCTCCCGGCCGGCCGGGGCGCAGGCCCTGGTGGACGAAAAGGATGCCCAGGCGGCTTCGCTTGGTTACGTGGCGGAGGCCAAGCGGGCAGACACGAAGAAGTACCCCAAGTACGCCGCCGGCCAGCAGTGCAGCAGCTGTGCGCTCTATCAGGGCAAGCCCACAGACAAGGCGGGTGGCTGCCCGCTGTTCGCCGGCAAGCAGGTTGCGGCGGCCGGCTGGTGCAGCGCCTGGGTCAAGAAGCCCTGATGCCGGTCAGCCTGCCCGGCAGCGCTGAGGCCGCAGGTGACTGAACTGCGTGCCCTCGTGCTGGTGCTGGGAGACCAGCTGGACCTGCACGCCGCGGCGTTCGACGGTTTCGATGCGGCCGTGGATGCGGTCTGGATGGCCGAGGTTGCCGAGGAGTCGACCCAGGTCTGGTCCAGCAAGCCGCGCACGGCCCTGTTCCTGGCGGCGATGCGTCACTTCGCGGTCGAGCTGCAGGCGGCCGGGCGCCGCCTGCACTACGCCCGGCTGGACGCGCCGGGCACTGCCGGGAGCTTGGCCGCGCAACTGCGGCTCGACATCGCGCGCCTCGGGCCGTCCCGCCTCGTGATGACCGCGCCGGGCGACTGGCGGGTCTTGCAGGCCATCAAGGTCGAGGCAGAGGCGGCCGGCCTGCCTTTGGACATCCGCGAGGACCGGCATTTCTTCGTCACGGTGAGAGAGTTCGCCGCGCACGCCCGGGGTCGGAAGTCCCTGCGCATGGAGTACTTCTACCGCGAGCAGCGCAAGCGGCATCGGGTGCTGATGCAGGGTGAGGGCGCGGACGCCGAGCCCGATGGCGGGCAATGGAACTTCGATGCTGACAACCGAGAGGCCTTCGGCGCTGCGGGCCCCGGCGACGTGCCGCCGCGGGTCGGCTTCGAGCCTGACGCGATCACGCGCGAAGTGATTGCTCTGGTTCAGGCCCGCTTTGCGCAGCACCCCGGCGGCCTGGACAGCTTTGCCTGGCCGGTCACGCGGGCGCAGGCCCTGCAGTCGCTGCAGGCCTTTGTGCGCGAGCGGCTGCCGCTGTTCGGCCGCTACCAGGACGCGATGTGGCCCGGCGACCCATGGCTCTACCACTCGCACCTGTCGGCGGCCCTCAACCTGAAGCTGCTCGGCGCGCACGAGGTGGTGGCGGCGGCCGAGGCCGCCTACCGGGACGGGCTGGCACCGCTGGCCAGCGTCGAGGGCTTCATCCGCCAGATCCTGGGCTGGCGTGAATACGTCCGCGGCATCTACTGGACCCGGATGCCGGGCTATGCCGAGTGCAATGCGCTGGATGCCCAGCACGCGCTGCCCGGCTGGTACTGGACCGGCGCGACCGACATGGCCTGCCTGCGTGATGCGCTGCGGCAAACGCTTGATCACGGCTACGCCAATCACATCCAGCGCCTGATGGTCACCGGCCTGTATGCGCTGATGCTGGGCGTGCGGCCCAGCCAGGTGCACGCCTGGTATCTCGCGGTGTACGTGGATGCGGTCGAGTGGGTGGAACTGCCCAACACCCTGGGCATGAGCCAGTACGCCGACGGCGGCCTGATGGGCAGCAAGCCCTATATCGCCACCGGCAAATACATCCAGCGCATGAGCCCGCATTGCCAGGGCTGCCGCTACGACCCGGCCCAGCGCGTCGGCGACCGGGCCTGCCCCTTCACCACGCTGTACTGGGACTTCCTGCTGCGCCACGCCGAGCGGCTGGCGAGCAATCCGCGCATGGCCCTGCAGGTGAAGAACGCGGACCGGCTGGACGACACGCAACGGCAGGCCGTGCAGGCGCGCGCCGCGGCGATACGGCGCGGCGAGGTGGGGGCGGTGCAGCCGGCGGGCATCCATGGATGAAGCCCCCCGCCCGACGATGGCAGCGGCCCACGCGCGCATTGCCGGCGTGCGGCCGGCGGCCTATGCGCGCACCCGCAATGCGCTCGACGGCGCGGTCAGCGGCCTGTCGCCCTACATCACCCACGGCTTCGTGTCGCTGGCCGATGTGCTGCGCGGCGTGGCGGCGCGGCATCCGCTGAGCGTGCAGCACAAATTCGTCTTCGAACTCGGCTGGCGCGCCTATTTCCGGCATGTCTGGGACCGCCATGGCGACGGCATCCTGCGCTCGCTGCGTGCCGGCCCGCTGCCCGACGACGCCTATGCGGCCGAGGTGCCCCTCGACGTCCGCGAAGGCCGCACCGGCGTGCCCGTGGTGGACGAGGCGGTGCGGGTGCTCTACAGCACCGGCCTGCTGCACAACCATGCGCGGATGTGGCTGGCCAGCTATCTCGTGCATCTGCGCAAGCTGCACTGGCGCGCCGGTGCCGACTGGCTCTACGGCCATCTGCTCGATGGCGATCTGGCCAGCAACCACCTCAGCTGGCAGTGGGTGGCGGGCACCGGCAGCGGCAAGCCCTATCTGTTCAACGCCGACAACGTGGCCCGCTATGCGCCGCCGCACTGGCACAGCCCGGGCACGGTGATCGATGCCTCGTATCTGGCGCTGGATCGGCTGGCGCGGCAGCCCGCCGCGTGGCATGGCGGGGAGGCGGCCGGGCCGCCGCTGGCCGAGCCTCAGTGCACCGCCGAGCCGCCGCCCGAGCTGGGTGCCAGCAGGCCCGATGCGTCCGTGGTCGCGGGCCGCGAGGTGTGGCTCGTGCACCCTTGGAATCTGGGCGATCCGCCCGCCGGTCTGTCCGAAGGCACGCTGGTGGTCGGCATCTTGCTGGACGACTTCCACCGCGCCTGGCCCTGGACCGAACGGCGTTGGCGCTTCGTCGGCCAACGCATGGCCGAGCTGGCTGCCGTGCGCTGGCACGGCGCTGCCGACGAGTTGGCCGCCGCGCTGCGGCAGGCCGCCAGTGTGCGCAGCGTCGACGAGCCCCACCTGGCGCCCTGGCTGCCCCGACTCGCCGCCTGCGAGCCCGCGCCGCTGCTGTTCCCGCCGGTCGAGCGTGACTGCAGCTCCTTCTCGCAATGGTGGAGCCGGGCCTCGCACGGGCTGGACTCGGCCGAGGACCTGCTCGCCATCAACGGGGTGCCCGCATGCTGAACGAGACCCGCGAGGCCACGCCGCCTCTGACCGTGCTGTACGACGGTGCCTGCCCGCTGTGTCGTCGCGAGATCGGCCTGTACCGCGGGCTGCGGGCCCGCGCACCGGTCTGCTATGCGGATGTCAGCGACATCGCGCAGCGGCTGCCGCCGGGCACCACGCGAGCGCAGCTGCTGGCCCGCTTTCATTTGCGCGACGGGCAGGGGCAGTGGCACAGCGGCGCCGCGGCCTTCCTGGTGCTGTGGGCCGTGTTGCCGGGGTGGCGCTGGCTGGCATGGCTGGGCCGCCTGCCCGGCGCAGCATGGCTGATGGAACGCGGCTATCGGCTCTTCCTGCGCTGGCGGCCGGGGCTGCAGCGGCTGGCCGCCCGGCTCGACCGGCCCGGGCGCTCGCGCTGAGCCCCGCGGCCTGGCGTCAGAGGTGCAGCCAGGCGAGTGCGCCGAGCGCCACGCCCACGGCGCCGGTGCCCAGGGTGGCCCACTCCATCCAGCGCCGCTTGGTCAGCAGCGCAATCGCGGCCAGCGCGATCGAGACCTGCAGCGCCGTGGTGGCCTGGGCCCAGCGGTGGTGCTGGTGCATCTGCTCGCCGCTCTCCTCGTCGAAATGCTTGGACTCGGCCTCCAGCTTCTCGGCAGCCAGCTTGATCTCGGCCTTTTCCTTGTCGTAGCGGGCGATCTTGTCCTTGTACTTGGCCTTCTGCTCTTCGTTCGTGCTCAGGTCAAAGGCCAGCTCGGCGAGGTTTTGCTTGCTGCTCTTGGCCTGGTAGTAGTTCCACTGGTTGCTGGCCTCGGTCTTCTTGATGGCCGCGTCGTTCTTGTAGAGCGCTGCATTGGCCTGGGTGGCGCCGCCCATGTAGGAGAAGAAGGCGCCCACCGTCGCGAGGATGGCCGTGATGACGGCCAGCTGGCCGGCGAAGCCCTTGGGCTCGTGCTGGGCCGCGTGCTCCAGCTCGTGATCGTGCGGGCCGTGGACATGGAAACCGCCAGAGGACATGGCATTTACTCCTTGGATGTTGAAACGTAGTCGACGAAATCGAAGCGCAGGCCCGCGGCGCTGGTGTGCGACTCGCGGCGGGCTTCGGTGAACCGGTCGCGCGGCCAGGCCGGGAAGTGCCGGTCCGCGTCGGGGAAGCTGGCATCCACCTCGGTCAGCGCGAGCTGATGGGCGCGCGGCAGGGCCAGTGCATAGATCTCGCTGCCACCGATGACGCAGACCTCGGGCTCGGTGCAGGCGCCCAGCGCCGCGTCCAGGCTGGCGAAGACTTCGGCGCCGGTCAGCGTGCCCGCGCTGCGGCTGATGACCAGGTTGCGTCGCCCCGGCAGCGGCCGGAACCGGGCCGGCAGCGACTCCCAGGTCTTGCGCCCCATCACGACCGGCTTGCCCAGGGTCAGCGCCTTGAAGCGGGCCAGGTCTTCCGGCAGATGCCAGAGCAGCGCGTTGTCGCGCCCGATGGCAGCGTCGCGCGCCACGGCCGCGACCAGGATGATCCGGCTCATACGGCCACCGGCGCCTTGATCGCCGGATGCGGGTCGTAGCCGCTCAGCTCGAAGTCCTCGAATTCGTAGTCGAAGATCGACGCCGGCCGGCGCTTGATCGTCATCGTCGGGTAGGGCCGCGGCTCGCGGGCGAGCTGGGTCTGCACCTGTTCGACATGGTTGTCGTAGATGTGGCAGTCGCCGCCGGTCCAGATGAAGTCGCCCAGCTGCAGCTCGCACTGCTGGGCCAGCATCATCGTCAGCAGCGCATAGCTGGCGATGTTGAACGGCACGCCGAGGAAGATGTCCGCCGAGCGCTGGTAGAGCTGGCAGCTCAGCTTGCCGTCCGCCACGTAGAACTGGAAGAAGGCGTGGCAGGGCATCAGCGCCATCTTGGGCAGGTCGGCCACGTTCCAGGCGCTGACGATGATGCGGCGGCTGTCCGGATTGGTCTTGAGCGTCTTCACGACGTCGGCGATCTGGTCGATGTGGCCGCCGTCCGGCGTCGGCCAGCTGCGCCACTGCACGCCGTAGACCGGGCCGAGGTCGCCATCCGGCCGGGCCCACTCGTCCCAGATCGTCACGCCGCGCTCCTGCAGCCACTTGACGTTGCCGTCGCCGCGCAGGAACCACAGCAGCTCCAGGATGATGGATTTCAGATGCACCTTCTTCGTCGTCACGAGCGGGAAGCCGGTGGCGAGGTCGAAGCGCATCTGATGGCCGAACACGCTGCGAGTGCCGGTGCCGGTGCGGTCGCTCTTCTGCACGCCATGCTCGAACACATGGCGCATGAAGTCTTCGTATTGGCGGGGGGACGTCGTCATGGCGCGCATTTTCAGGCTTGACGCTGACGCTGCGCCGTCGTGCTGTTCATGCCGTGGTCGATTCGTCTTGCAGCCCGAACTGCATCGCCGCCAGCTTGGCATACAGCCCGCCGCGCGCCACCAGCTCGTCATGCCGGCCGATGTCGACAATGCGGCCCGCCTCCAGCACGACGATGCGGTCGGCCTTCTGGATGGTGGCCAGCCGGTGCGCAATGACCAGGGTCGTGCGGTGCTGCATGGCGGCTTCGAGCGCCGCCTGCACGACCCGCTCGCTCTCGGCATCGAGCGCGCTGGTGGCTTCGTCCAGCAGCAGCAGCGGCGGGTTCTTCAGCATGGCCCGGGCGATGCTGATGCGCTGGCGCTGGCCGCCCGAGAGGCGCACCCCGCGCTCGCCGAGGAAGCTGGCATAGCCTTCGGGCAGGGCGCGGATGAAGTCGTCGGCGAAGGCGGCGGTGGCGGCGGCGATGACCTCCGCGTCCGTCGCGCTGGGCCGGCCGTAGCGGATGTTCTCCATCGCGGTGGTCGAGAAGATGACGCTGTCCTGCGGCACCAGACCGATGGCCGCGCGCAGGTCGGCCAGGCTCAGGGCCTGGGTGGGCACACCGTTCAGGCGGATCTGGCCGGACTGCGGGTCGTAAAAGCGCAGCAGCAACTGGAACAACGTGGTCTTGCCGGCGCCGCTGGGGCCGACCAGGGCCACCGTCTCGCCGGCCTCGATGCTCAGTTGCACGCCGTCCAAGGCCGGCGTCTGTGGCCGCGACGGATAGTGGAAGCGCAGCGCGTCGAACTCGACCCGCGAGCCGCCGCGGGTCAAGGGCAGCGGCTGTGGCGAGGCGGGGTCGGCCACCGGTGACTTCGCCTCCATCAGCTCCACCAGGCGCTCGGTCGCGCCGGCGGCGCGCAGCACATCGCCCCAGACGTCGGCCAGCACCGCCACGCTGCTGACCAGCAGGGTCACGTAGACCACCGTCTGGCCGAGGTGGCCGGCGCTGATCTTGCCGGCGATGACGGCCTGGGTTCCCTGGTAAAGGCCCCAGAGCATCGCGCCGAACACGGCCGTGATGATGAAGGCCACCAGCAGGCTGCGCACCTTGGTGCGGCTGATCGCGGTGTCGAAGGCGGCCTCGCTGGCCGCATCGAAGCGCTGGCTCTCGGCCCGCTCCTGGGTGTAGCTCTGCACCACGGTCACCGCGTTCAGCACCTCGGCGGCGATGGCCGAGGTGTCGGCCACGCGGTCCTGGCTGGCGCGCGAGAGCTTGCGCACCCGGCGGCCGAAGTAGAGCGCCGGCGCGACGACCAGCAGCAGGATGCCCAGCACCTGGCCCATCACATAGGGGTTGGTCACCACCAGCATCACCAGGGCGCCGCTGCCCATCACGACATTGCGCAGGCCCATCGACAGGCTGGATCCGACCACGGTCTGCACCACCGTCGTGTCGGTCGTGATGCGCGACAGCACCTCGCCGGTCTGCGTGGTCTCGAAGAACTCCGGGCTCTGCCGCAGCACATGGCGGTAGACCGCGTTGCGCAGGTCGGCCGTGATGCGTTCGCCCAGCCACGTCACCATGTAGAAGCGCGAGGCCGAGAACACCCCCAGCGCCGCGCCGACGGCGAACATGGCCAGGAAATGCTCGCGCAGCGCCATCAGCCGCTCGCCCGGGTTGCTGGCGCTGAAGCCGGCGTCGATCAGCCCGCGCAGTGCCAGCGGGAAGGCCAGGGTGGCGAGCGCGGCCAACAGCAGCAGCACCAGGGCCAGCACGATGCGTCCCCGGTAGGGGCGCAGGAAGGGGGTCAGGCCGCTCAGGGAGCGGGCCCGGCGGGCGGCCGGGCGGTCGGTGGTCGAACTCATCGGCGGATTCTGGTGGGGGACGGGGGCAGCGCCTCGCCGCGCTGGCCGGCGGATTGTGGGGCCAGGGCGGCCGGGCCTAAGGCAGCGGCAGCCGGCCGGCGTAGCCGGTGAGTTCGAGATAGCCCATGCCGAGAGGCCGCTGATCGGCGCCGAACAGCCGGGCCACGCCCTCCCAGTAGACCAGGCCGCTGCTGCGCCGGGCATCGATCTCCTGGGCCTCGAAGGCCGCCGCCAGCCGCATCTCGCCGGCCGGGCTGCGCAGCCGCCACTCGACCGGCCAGCGGATGCCGGTGGCGGGGCTGATCCAGTGCCGCGTCGGCGTCATGTCCACCTCGTCGGGGGTGAAGCTGCGGTCCGGTTGGCCGGGCGTGCGCAGGCTGCCGCCGGCCCAGTCGCGGCGGCCGTCGGCGCGGCGCAGCTGGAACAGTGTCAGCGCGCGGCCGTCGTCCAGGTTCAGGCCCAGCCAGTCCCAGCCCTGGGCCGCGCCGAGGACGCTGTCGCTCCACTCGTGGTCCAGCCAGGCGCGGCCCTGCAGCGCCAGGTGCCGGCCGTCCAGCGTCAGCGCGGCGCGGGTGGGCAGCTGCGGTCGCGAGTAGTAGTGGCTGAACTGGGCCGGGTCGGGGCCCTTGCGCGACAGGCCGCCGTCGCCCTGCAGCAGCGGCGGCTCGGGCGCGTCGAGCTCGAGGCGCATCGCAAAGCCCGGGCCGTTGAAGGCGGCACGGTAGCCGCCGGCCTCGCGCCGCAGCGTCCAGTCGCGCAGCCTGAGGTCGCTGTCACCCACGGCCGCCTGGGCCACGCCGGGCAGGGCGCGCATCAGCCGCTGGGCATGCCGCTGGCGGCCGGCGCCCAGGTCCGACAGCGCCACATGGCCGAGCAGCAGCTGCTTGGCGGCGAGGCCGCTGGGGTGGTCGGCCGGCGCGGGGCCGGGCAGGCGGAAGAAGGTCAGCTGGTAGCCGAACTGCGGCGGGCCGCCCGGCGCGCCGAGCAGGCCCGTCAGGTACCACCATTCGATCGCCTGCTGCGGATGGGCGCCGAAGTCGGCGGGGAAGCGCATCGCCGCCCGTGCCGGGCCGGGCAGGGCGGCCAACAGGCCGAGCGGCAGCGCGCCGCCGAGCAGGGCACGGCGGCGCATCAGGCGTCCTCCCGCACGGCGCGCACCGCATCGGCCTCGAGGGCGCGGCGCCCGGCCAGCAGCGAGGCGCCCACCGCGGCCGCGAATGCCAGGCCCAGCAGCGCCGCGAGCCGGCCCAGGGGCAGATGCATGTCCATGCTCCAGTGAAAGCTCTGCGGGTTGACGACGAACACCAGCACCGCGCTGAGCCCCAGGCCGAGCGCCAGGCCGGCCAGCGCACCGGCGCCGCTTTGCAGGCCGGCCTCGAGCAGCAGCAGCCGCATCAGCTGCCGCCGCGACAGGCCGAGGTGGCGCAGCAGCCCGAACTCGCGGCGGCGCGCCAGCGCCTGGGCCGACTGGCTGGCGATGACGCCGAACAGCCCCACCGCCAGCGCCACCGCCTGCAGCCACACGGTGATGGCAAAGCTGCGGTCGAAGATCTTCAGCGACAGGGTGCGCAGCTCGCCGGCCGCCGCCAGCTCGATGTCGTCGCCGGCGGCTTGCCGCACCGCGCTGCGGGTGGCGTCCAGGTCGGCGCCGGGCGCAAGCCACAGGGCCAGCTCGGTGGTGGCGCCATCGTCACTGGCCTGGCGGTAGTCGGCCAGGTCCATCCACAGCGCGCTGGCCTGGCGCGAATAGTCTCGCCACACGCCCAGCACCTGCACCGGCAGGCGCCGCCCGCTGTCGGCCAGCGCGGCCGTGAAGACGCGGCCGGGCTGCAGGCCGTCGCGGTCCCGTCCCGCTTCATTCACCCACACGGCCCGCGTGCCGGGCGCGCGCTCGCCGGTCCACCGCTCCATCAGGGGCAGGGTGCCGGTGCCGAGCTCGCGCGCCGTCAGCGCTACCGGCTCGCGCCCCGGCGCCAGGCGCACGCGGGTGCTGCGCTGCGGCGCGCTGCGGGCCACGCCGGGCAGGCGGCCGAGCTGCGCGACCAGGGCCGGTGGCAGCGGGGCGGGCAGGCCGTCGGACCCGCGCAGTGCCGTGCGCACATAGAGGTCGGCGGGCAGGGCCTGGTCGAGCCACTGCATCAGCGATTCGCGGAAGCTGCCGATCATCACGGTCATGGCCACGGCGAGCGCCAAGGCCACCAGCACGCCGGCCAGCGCGCGGCGGGCCTCGGTGGCCTGATTGCGGCTGTGCTCGCGGGCCAGCAGCAGCAGCGGCCCGGCCGGCAGCCGTGCCAGCGCGGCCGTGAGCCCGCGCACCAGGGCCGGCACCAGGGCCAGACCGCCCAGCAGCAGGCAGAGCATGGACAAATAGGCCGCCACCGGTGTGTCGCCGGCCAGCGGCGGCAGCCAGGCCAGGCCGGTGCCAGTCGCCACCAGGGCCAGGCCCGCCGCGGCCGGCACGGTGCGCCCGGCGGGCAGGCCCAGGCCCTTGAGCACGAGGGCCGGCGCGATGCGGCGTACCGTCATCGCCGGCGCGAGCGCGGCCACCAGGGCCGCGGCCAGGCCCAGCAGCGCGCACACCACAGCGGGCCCCAGCAGCGGCTGGTGGAACACCAGGCCGGCCGACGGGCCGCTGTCGTTGTGCAGGCCCAGGTCGCTGCCCAGCAGGTGCAGGGCGCCGGCCGCGAGGCCCAGGCCGAGCGCCAGGCCCAGTGCCGTGCCGATCAGGCCGATGAGCGCGCCCTCGGTGAGGATGAGCCGCCAGCGCATGCGGGCCGACACGCCGAGCACGCCCACCAGGGCCCACTGCGGCAGGCGCTGCGCGGTGGCGAGCGACAGCACCGCATAGACCAGGAAGCTGCCGGTGAACAGCGCCATCAGCGCCAGCAGCCCGAGGTTGATCCGGTAGGCGCGGGTCAGGTCGGCCAGGCGCGCGCCTTCGTCCTCGGGCGGCACGGCGCGCCAGCGTGGCGCCAGGCTGGCGGCAAAGGCGGACGGATCCACGCCGGGCGCGAGCTGCAGGTCGATGCGGTCCAGCGCGCCGAGCCGGCCGAACAGGGCCTGGGCATCGGCGATGTCCAGCACGCCCAGCGGCGTGTTGCCGGCCGCCACCCGCCCGCCAACCCGCAATGTCAGGCTGCGCGGTGTGTCTGCGCCCGGGACGGGCAGGCGCAGGGTCAGCGTGGTGGCGCCCGCAGGCAGGCGCGCGCGGGCGGCGGCGTTCAGGTGCACGGTGGAGGCGGCCAGCAATGCCTCGGGCCCGCCGTCGACCTGGGGCACGAGCTCCGGCGCCAGCGGCCGGGCGCCAGCGGCCGAGGCCAGCAGCGCCAGCGGGTCCAGGCCGATCAGGCGCAGCGACACCGCCCGGCCTTCGGGCCCGGATTGGCCGGGCCACAGCGCCTGGGCCTCGATCACCGGGTTGGCCGCGGCCACCTCGGGCCGGTTCAGCAGTGCGGCGAGGTCGGCATCGCCGAGGGAGCCGCCGCGGTCGCGCACGACGAGGTCGGGCTGGCCGTCGATGCTGCGGGCCGCGCGCGCGAACTCGGCCAGCGCGGCACCATTGAGCAGATGCACGCCGAAGGCCAGCGCGACGCCGAGCATCACGGCGACGATGGCCAGCAGCACGCGCCCGGGCTGGTCACGCCAGGCGGGCCAGCTGAGGTGGCGCCACAGCCTCATCGCGCAGCGGCCCCGGGGTGGTGCCGCCGGCGTACCGGGCCGCTGCGCTCAGGCCGCATGCAAGCCACCGCCGTCGAGCCGCAGCCGCCGGTCGGCGGCATGGGCCGCCACGTCCGAGTGCGTGACCAGCAGGCAGGCCGCGCCGGCCTCGTGCGTGCAGCGGCGCAGCAGGGCCAGCACCTCGGCGGCATGGCGGGCGTCGAGGTTGCCGGTGGGTTCGTCCGCCAGCACCAGGCGCGGGCGGTGCACCAGCGCGCGGGCGATCGCCACCCGCTGCAACTGCCCGCCCGACAGCTGGCGCGGCATCCGGGCCGCCAGACCGCCAAGGTCGACCGCTTCCAGCATGGCCTGCACGCGGCCGTCGTCGCGCTCGCCCAGCAGCCGCAGCGGCAGGGCGACGTTGTCGGCCACGCTGAGGTGGGGCAGCAGGTGGAAGGCCTGGAAAACGAAGCCCAGGTGGTGGCGGCGCAGTGCGGCGCGGGCCTCGTCGTCCAGCGGGCCCAGGGCCTGCCCGGCCAGGGTGATGTGGCCGGCGTCGGGCTCGTCCAGCCCGGCCAGGCAGTTCAGCAGCGTGGACTTGCCGCTGCCGGATTCGCCCAACAGCGCGACGATCTCGCCGGCGGCGAGGTCCAGGTCGATGCGGGAGAAGACGGGCGTGTCGCCGTAGGACTTGGTCAGCCCGCGGGCGCTCAGCACCGCGGCACCGTCACGGGGCTCGGAAAAGCTCATGCCTCATTGTCGGCGGGCGGCCGTGCGGCCCGGCCCTGTGGGGCTGTCAGCTTGATGCCGCGCCGGGCCAGGGCCTCGCGCAGCAGCACCTCGGCCTGGGCATTGGCGCTGCGCAGCTCCTGGGCGGCCAGGCGCTCGACCTCGGCCCACAGCGCCGGGTCGATGCGCAGCGGGAAGGCTTTTTTGTCGGGGCTGGCCATCGCGGGGCGTCAGGCGCCGGGGCCCGCCATCGTCGCCGGGCTCATGCGTACAGCGTCCCGGTGTTGACGACCGGCTGGGTTTCGCGGTCGGAGCAGAGCACGACGAGCAGATTGCTCACCATCGCCGCCTTGCGCTCGTCGTCGAGCTGGACGATCTCGCGTTCGCTGAGGCCGCGCAGCGCGGACTCGACCATGGTCACCGCGCCCTGCACGATCTTGGCGCGGGCGCCGATGATGGCTTCGGCCTGCTGGCGGCGCAGCATGACCTGGGCGATCTCCGGCGCGTAGGCGAGGTGGCTGAGCTTGGCGTCCAGCACGTCGACGCCGGCGTCGGCAAAGCGCGCCTGCAGCTCGGCCTTCAGCGCCTGCGCGACCGCGTCCTGGCCGCCGCGCAGCGTGACCGCGCTGTCCAGCATCTCGTCGGCATGGTCGTAGGCATAGCTCGCGGCCAGATGGCGGATGGCCGCTTCGGCCTGCACCCGCACATAGGCTTCGTAGTCGTCCACCTGGAACAGCGCCTGGGCGGTGTCGCGCACCTGCCAGACAACGACGGCGGCGATCTCGATCGGGTTGCCGCGCTGGTCATTGACCTTGATGACCGGCGCGTTCAGGTTGCGGTCGCGCAGCGAGATGCGCTTCTTCAGCGCAAACGGGTTGGCCCAGCGCAGGCCGGCGCCGCGGTCGCTGCCGATGTAGGCGCCGAACAGCGTGATGGCCGCGGCCTGGTTGGGGTTGAGCATGTAGAGGCCGGCCAGCGTCAGCACGCCCGCGACGATCAGCGGCAGGCCGAGCAGCGGCGCGCCGCGCAACAGGATCAGCGCGCCAACGCCGCACAGCCAGACGCTCAGGGCCAGCATCGCGTAGCCGTTGGTGGCCCGGGCCGGGCGCTCGGTGACGATGGCCCGCGGAACAAGGGGAGCACTCATGGGAGACCTGTGTCAAAAGTGAATCAAAGTGATATCACTTTATGTCGAAGACAGCCGCTGCGCAAGGGGGGCTCAGCCGAGCAGGCGCTGCAGGCCGGCCAGCAGCTCGGGGACGGGCTGTGGGCCGTCGCAGGCGATGACGCGGCGCTGCGGCATCGAGCGCAGCCAGGTCACCTGGCGCTTGGCGAGCTGGCGGGTGGCGGCGATGCCGCGCTCGCGCAGGGTGGAGAAGTCCCCCGCATCGAGCGCCTCCCACACCTGGCGGTAGCCGACGCAGCGCATCGACGGCAGCGCGAGGCTGAGGTCGCCGCGGGCACGCAAGGCCCTGACCTCGTCGATCAGGCCCTCGGCCAGCATCGCGTCGAAGCGCTGCGCGAGCCGCTGATGCAGCCAGGCGCGGTCCGAGGGTTCCAGCGCGAACAGCGCCCAGTCCACGCCGTCGTCTCGCGAGGCGGCGTGCAGGGCGCTCAAGGGCTGGCCGGTCAGGCGGATCACTTCGAGCGCACGCTGGATGCGCTGGCTGTCATTGGGTGCCAGGCGCGCGCCGGTCTCGGGGTCGAGCGTCGTCAACTCGGCGTGCAGCGCCGGCCAGCCGCGCGCCAGCGCCTCGGCGTCGATTTCGGCGCGCAGACCGGCATCGGCCCGGGGCAGGGTCGAGAGGCCATCGAACAGGGCCTTGAAGTACAGCATGGTGCCGCCCACCAGCAGCGGCAGCTTGCCGCGTGCGCTGATCTCGGCCGCGAGGCGCTTGGCATCGCGCACGAACTCGGCGGCGGAGTAGCTGCCGGCCGGGTCGAGGATGTCGATCAGGTGGTGGGGCACGGCAGCCTGCTCGGCGGCCGTGGGCTTGGCGGTGCCGATGTCCATGCCGCGGTACACCAGCGCCGAGTCGACGCTGATGATCTCGACCGGCAGCACCTCGGCAATCGCCAGCGCCGCCGCCGTCTTGCCACACCCGGTGGGGCCGGCCAGGCAGATCGGGCTCAGAACCGCTCCCACGGCGCCAGGTAGCGCCACTGCCCGACCGGCAGGTGGCCGAGTGGAATGCGGCCGATGCGCACGCGCTTCAGGCCGACGACCTTGAGCCCGACCAGTTCGCACATGCGGCGGATCTGGCGCTTCTTGCCCTCGCGCAGCACGAAGCGCAACTGCTGCTCGTTCTGCCAGCTGACCTTGGCGGGCTTGAGCGGCTCGCCGTCCAGCTCGAGGCCGTGGTTCAGCAGCGCCAGCTTGTCGGGCGTCAGCGCCGCATTGGGCAGGGTGCCTTCGGGCACCGGGTGGGCCACGAACTCGACGCGCACCAGGTACTCCTTCTCGATGTCGGAGTCGTCGCCGATCAGGGCCTTGGCGATGCGCCCGTCCTGGGTCAGCACCAGCAGGCCGGTGGAGTCGATGTCGAGCCGGCCGGCGGGCGCGAGGTGGCGGTGGTGGTTGGGGTGGGGCTTGATGCCGGAAGGGTCATCCTTCCAGCGGTTCTCGGGCTGGAACAGCACCACCGCCGGCTCGTAGCCATCCTCGGCCTGGCCGGACACATAGCCGATGGGCTTGTGCAGCAGCACGGTGACGAGCTGGGCCTGGGCCTGGCGGGCGGCGGGGTCGATGTCAATCTGCACCTCGCCCACGACGCGCTGGCCCAGCACCGCGACCTTGCCGTTGACGCGCACCCAGCCCGCGGCGATCCACTCGTCGGCCTCGCGGCGGGACGCGAGCTTCAATTCGCTCATGCGCTTGGACAAGCGATCACCGTCCTCGCTGTCGGCTGCGCGGGCTGGGGCGGGGCGCTGCGGCGGCTCGAAGCCGGGGCCGCGGTGGGCGACCCGGCGCTGGTCGACGCGCGGCGGCCGGTCTTCGCGCGGCCCGGCCTCGGGCCGGGACCGGGGGCTGCGCTCGGCACGGGGCGCTGGGGCCTCTGGCCGCGCGGCGGGCGGACGCTCGGGCTTGAAGGCCGTGGTGTTGGGGCGCGCCGGGCGCTCGGCGCGGGCGGGTGGGGCGTCGCGTTGCTGGCGCTGTTGCTGCGCCTTCTGGAACTGCTCCTCACGCTCGGCCCGTTCGGCCTGCGCTTTTGCCAGCGTGGGCCGTGGCTTGGAGACGCCCTTGCCGCGCAGCGGGGCGCGCTTCTCGCCGTCGGCGCTGCGGGTCTTGGCGGCAGGCTTGCCCTTGAGGGTGATGGTGGCCATGTTGTTGTTCTTTCAGCGGCCGCGCAGGAACAGCGCGTCCAGCTCGCGCATGTCGAGCTGGCGCCAGGTGGGGCGGCCGTGGTTGCACTGGTCGGCGCGTTCGGTGGCTTCCATGTCGCGTAGCAGCGCGTTCATCTCGTTCAGCGTGAGCTGGCGGTTGGCGCGCACGGCGCCATGGCAGGCCATGGTGGCGAGGATCTCGTGCTGGGCGCGCTCCAGCACCGAGCTGGCATCGAACTGGGCCATTTCGGCCAGCAGTTCACGGGTCAGTGCGACCAGGTCGCTCGCGGCCAGCAGCGCGGGGCGGGAGCGCACGGCCAGGGTGTGGGTGGACAGCGGCGACACGTCCAGCCCGAGCCGGGCCAGCGTGTCGGCATGCTGCTCGGCGGCGGCCACTTCCTCGGCGGTGGCGGCGAAGCTGACCGGGATCAGCAGCGGCTGGCTCTCGATGGTCGTCGACCCGAGCCGGGCCTTGAGGCGCTCGTAGACGACGCGCTCGTGGGCCGCGTGCATGTCGACGATGACCAGGCCGCGCTGGTTCTCGGCCAGGATGTAGACACCCTGGATCTGCGCGATCGCGCGGCCCAGCGGCCAGTCGTCCGGCGTCGGCGCCCCGGGCCCGTCGTCCAGCGGCGCCGCCTGGGTGTCGGGCAGGGAGGTCGGCACCAGCGGCTTGGCGGGCGACCACAGCGTCTCATGCTGGACCAGCGACAGCCGCACCTGCTCGGCCGTGGGTGGCACAGGGGGCGTGTAGGCCGGAGCGGCGTAGGCCGGGCGCGGCTCGGCGACGTAGAGGGTGGCCGGCATGGTGGGCTCAAACGACAGCGGCGCCATGGCCGACTCGACCCCGGCCGCCTCGGCGCTGCGCGAGGCGGCCAGTGCGTCGATGAAGGCGCGGCGCACCGACTGGTGCACCGCGCGGCCGTCGCGGAAGCGCACCTCGATCTTGGTCGGGTGCACGTTCACGTCCACCAGCTCGGGCGCGATCTCGATGAAGAGCACATAGCTCGGCTGGCGCTGGCCATGCAGCACGTCTTCGTAGGCCGAGCGGATGGCATGGCTGATGAGCTTGTCGCGCACATGGCGGCCATTGACCCAGACGTATTGCTGGTCGGCCCGCGAGCGCGCCGCCTCGGGCAGGCCGGCGCGGCCGGTCAGGGCCAGCGGCCCGGCGCTGTGCTCGAAGGCACGGCTCTCGGCGATGAAGTCTTCGCCCAGCACATCGGCGATGCGCTGGTCGGCCGTGCCGGCGCGCCACTGGTCCACCAGCTTGCCCTCGTGCCAGATCGCAAAGCCCACGTCGGGCCGGGCCAGCGCGTGGCGGCGCACGGCCTCGACGCAGTGAGCCAGCTCGGTGGCGTCGGTTTTCAGGAACTTGCGGCGCGCCGGGGTCGAAAAGAACAGCTCGCGCACCTCGACGCTGGTGCCGCGGGCGCGCGCCGCGGGCTGCAGCTCGCCGCTGCGGGCATCCAGCCGGTGGGCATGCGCGTCGGCCGCGGTGCGCGAGGCGATGGCCATGTCGGACACCGAGGCGATGGCCGCCAGCGCCTCGCCGCGAAAGCCCATGGTGGCCACCGATTCGAGGTCGTGCAGGTTGGCGATCTTGCTGGTCGCGTGGCGCTTGAGGGCCAGCGGCAGCTGCGCCACCGGGATGCCGCAGCCATCGTCTTCCACGACGATGGCGCGCACACCGCCGGCCATCAGCTTGACCTGGATGTTGCGGGCGCCCGCATCGAGCGCGTTGTCGACCAGCTCGCGCACCACCGAGGCGGGGCGCTCCACCACCTCGCCGGCGGCGATCTGGCTGATCAGCTCGTCGGGCAGTTCACGGATGACGCGGGGCGGGGCGGGGTCGGGCAGGGGCACATCCATCGGCCGGATTATCGTTTCCCCGGGGCGTCACGCAGCGGCCGGGATAATGCGCGCCCCATGGACCTGCTGCATTTCCTCCTCGACTTCATCCTCCACGTCGACCAGCATCTGGCGGCCTTCGTGCAGGCCTACGGCACCTGGGTCTATGCGCTGCTGTTCCTGATCATCTTTGTCGAGACCGGCGTGGTGGTGATGCCCTTCCTGCCGGGCGACTCGCTGCTCTTCGTCGTCGGCGCGATGTGCGGGGTCGGGTTGATGGACCTGGGCCTGTCGATGGCGCTGCTGACCGCGGCGGCCATCCTCGGCAACCAGAGCAACTACACGGTCGGGCGGTATTTCGGGCCGCGGGTGTTCCAGTGGGAGAACTCGCGCTTCTTCAACAAGGCCGCCTTCATGAAGGCGCATGACTTCTACGAGAAGTACGGCGGCATCACCATCGTTGCGGCGCGTTTCATGCCCTTCCTGCGCACCTTCGCGCCGTTTGTCGCCGGCGTGGCGCAGATGACGCGGCGCAAGTTCACGTTCTATGACGTCAGTGGCGGCGTGCTCTGGGTCTGCGGCATCACCTTGGTCGGCTATCTGTTCGGCAATGTGCCCTGGGTCAAGCAGCATCTCGACAAGATCATCTGGGCCATGATCTTCATCCCGGGCCTGCTCGTGATCGCGGGCAGCCTCAAGGGCCGGCTCAAGCGCCAGCCGGGCTGAAGCGCTGTTGCGCTGATGCGCTGACTTTCGGCCCGCATCGTCGGCTGGGCCTAGAGTCCGGGGTGGCCGGTGGCACCTCCAGCGGCCGGCACCTCATGTTCCGGAGACCCTGATGCGACGATTCAACGCGCTGATGGCGCTGGCCTGGCTGGTTGCGGCTGGACAGGCGGTGGCCGAGCCCACCAACATGCTGCGCCAGCCCGCGCTGTCCAAGGACCACCTGGCCTTTGTCTATGCCGGTGACCTCTGGCTGGCGGACCGCGACGGCAGCCATCCGCGCCGCCTGACCAGCCACGCGGCATCCGAGTTCGCGCCGCGTTTTTCTCCGGATGGCCGCCGCATCGCGTTTTCGGCCAGCTACGACGACAACACCGACGTCTACGTCATCGGGCTGGACGGCGGCCAGCCGCGGCGCCTGACCTGGCATCCCGCGCCCGACGTCGTCAATGGCTGGAGCCCCGACGGCCAGCGCGTGCTGTTCGCGTCGCCGCGCGAGGTGCTGAACAACCGCAGCAACCAGCTCTACGAGGTGAGCGTCGACGGCGGCTACGAGACGCAGGTGATGAAGGCGGTCGCCTATGAGGGCGCCTGGTCGGCGGATGGCAAGCGGCTGGCCTACCGCCCGTATGGCGCGGCCTACTCCGGCTCCAGCGGCTGGCGGCTCAGCCGCGGCGGCACGACGCCGCCGGTCTGGGTCATGGACATGGCCAGCCAGACCTGGCAGCAGATCCCGCATGTCAATGCCAGCGACATCGCGCCGGTCTGGGCCGGCGGTGAGGTGGTCTTCATCTCCGACCGCGCCGATGGGGCGGCCAATCTGTTCGCCTTCAACCCCGCCACCCAGCAGCTGCGCCAGCTGACGCACGAAACACAGTGGGATGTCCGCAGCGTCGACGCCCACGGCACGACGCTGGTGTACGAGGCCGGCGGGCGGATCAAGCAGATCGAGTTGTCCGGCGGCGATCCCAGGCTGCTCGACATCCAGCTCGCCAGCATTGCGCCGCAGGCCCGGCCGCAGTGGAAGGATGCCGGCAAGACGCTGACCTCGGCCCGGCTGTCGGCCACCGGCAAGCGCGTGGTGGTGAGTGCGCGGGGCGATGTCTTCACGGTGCCGGTCAAGGACGGCAGCGTGCGCAACCTGACGGAGACTGCCGGCGTGCGCGAAAAGGACGCACTGTGGAGCCCCGACGGCCAGCAGGTGGCCTACATCTCCGATGCGCCCGGCATGCGGCATGAAATCGTGCTGCAGGCCCAGACCGGCCTGGGCCCGAAGGAGCGCTTCCTGCTGCCCAAGACGGGCTACTACACGCTGCTGGACTGGTCGCCGGATGGCCGCTGGCTGGCGGTGGCCGACAACCATCTCAACCTCTACCGGCTGGGGCTGCCGGCTGGCCCGCAGCGCGGCCAGCTGGTCAAGGTCGACACCAGCCTGCGCCGAGGTGGCGGCTTTGGCTCGGCTGCGGTGAGCTTCTCGCCCGACAGCCGCTGGCTGGCCTACACCTCGACGCTGCCCAACTTCTTCGACCAGATCCGCTTCCACGACCTGACGACCGGCAAGAACCATCCGGTGACCGATGGCCTGGCCCATGCCGGCAACCCGGCGTTCTCGCCGCAGGGCGATGTGCTGTTCTTCAGCGCCTCGATCAATGCCGGCCCCAGCCTCGTCGGCCTCGACCTGTCGAGCCAGGAGCGGCCGTTCCGGGCCGGGCTGTATGCGCTGGTGCTGGCGGCAGACGGCAAGTCACCGCTGGCGCCCCGTCCGGGTGACGAGGAGGCCCGCAAGCCGGGCAAGGCCGAGGACGGCAAGGACGAGCGCAAGGCCGGCGATGCCAAACCGGAGCCGGTCAAGCCGGTGAAGATCGATTTCGACGGGCTCGCAGACCGGGTGGTCGCGCTGCCGGTGGGCGAACGCAAC
Source organism: Burkholderiales bacterium (assembly GCA_003963075.1). Lineage (GTDB taxonomy): Bacteria > Pseudomonadota > Gammaproteobacteria > Burkholderiales > Burkholderiaceae_C > Pelomonas. The sequence continues at coordinate 78,206 of RXJV01000057.1, read as the reverse complement.
TACGACAACGTGACGGTGGCGGCGGACGGTGCGCTGTTCTACCTGCAGCGTCCGCAGCCGGGCGCCGTGCACGACGGTGCGGATCCCGAGGCGCCGGTGGTGGCCGACCTCTGGCGCTTCGACTTCGAGGAGCGCAAGCCCAAGCTGCTGCGCGGCGAGGTGACGGACTATTCGCTGAGCGGCGATCGCAAGAAGCTGCTGATCGCGGCGCCGGGCGGCAAGCTCGAGGTCGGCGATGCGAACGACAAGCTCGATGCCAAGCCGGTGGACCTCTCGGGCCTGCGCACCCGGGTCGACCCGCGCGCCGAGTGGAAGCACATCTTCGATGAGACCTGGTGGATGGAGAAGGAGTTCTTCTACGACCCAGCCTTGCACGGGCTCGATTGGCAGGCGGTATATGACCGCTACCTGCCGCGGCTGGCCCATGTGCAGCGCCGGGAGGACCTCAACGACCTGCTGGTGCAGATGATTGCCGAGCTGCAGGTCGGGCACAACCGCGTGGGCGCCGGCGATGTGCACCAGGAGGCGCGCGTGCCGGTGGGCCTGCTCGGCGCTGACTTCCGCATCGTGCAGGGCCGCTACCAGATCGCGAGGCTGTACCCGGGGGATCGTCTCGATCCCAACCTGACCTCGCCGCTGGCGGTGGCGGGGCTTGGCGTGAAGGCGGGGGACTTCATCCTGTCGGTGAACGGCACCGAGCTGGACGCCGGCACCAACGTGTTCGCCCTGCTCGAGAACACGGTCGGCAAGCAGATCACGCTGGGCGTGGCCAAGGATGCCGCCGGCAAGGGGCGGCGGGAGATCACGGTGGTGCCGATCGCGAGCGAGGCGCTGCTGCGCCGCTGGGCCTGGATCGAAGGCAACCGCGAGCGGGTGCAGGCCAAGAGCGGCGGCAAGGTCGCCTATGTCTACATGCCCGACACCGCGGACCAGGGCTATGAGCACTTCAACCGGATGTTCTTTGCCCAGATCGACAAACCCGGCCTGATCGTCGACGACCGCAGGAATGGCGGCGGCCAGGCGGCCAACTACGTGACGGAGTTGCTCGCGCGGCCCTACCTCGCCAGCTGGAAGGACCGCGACGGCCTGATCTACGACACCCCCGGCGGTGCCATCTATGGCCCCAAGGCCATGCTGATCGACCAGGACGCCGGCTCCGGCGGCGATTTCATGCCCTATGCCTTCAAGCGCGTGGGCCTGGGGCCGCTGGTGGGCAAGCGGACCTGGGGCGGCCTGATCGGCATCTCCATCAACCCGCCGCTGATCGACGGCGGCTTCCTGACGGTGCCGTTCTTCCGCTTCTTCACGCCGGAGGGTGAATGGCGGGTGGAGAACGAGGGCGTCGCGCCGGACATCGAGGTCGAACTCGACCCCGCCGCCGTCAACCGCGGCGAGGACACCCAGCTGGACGCGGCGATCGCCGACGTGATGAAGCGTCTGGAGACCTGGAAGCCGATCCAGCGCAAGACGCCACCGCCCGCGGCCAAGCTGGGCCAGTGAGGGCGGTGACGCGTTGAGCGCATGCGACGACGCATGAGGCAGCTGTCGCTGCGTAGCAAGCTCTTGCTGCTGGCGCTGCTGCCCCTGCTGCTGTCGCTCGCGCTGATCGCGCTGGCGGTCAGGCAACAGGAAAGCGAGCTGGCATCGCGCGAGCATGCCTTGGTCCGCGCCAGCTATATGGACGCGCGGCGGACCGAGCTCAAGCACTACGTGGACCTGGCCGTCAGCACGATCAGGCCGCTGCTGGCGCGGCCGGACGGCCCTCAGCAGGCGCTGCAGCTGCTGTCGTCGCTGGACTACGGCCCCGACGGCTACTTCTTCGTCTACGACCTGGAGGGGCGCGTGCTGATGCATTCGCGCCAGCCGGAACTGGTCGGCCAGAACCTGTGGGCGCTGCGCGACCCGCAGGGCCGGCCGACCATCCAGCAGCTGATCCATCAGGCGCGGGCGGGCGGCGGCTATGTGGACTATCTGTGGCGCAAGCCCTCCAGCAGCCAGCTGGCGCCCAAGCTCGGCTATGTCGTCGCGGTGCCGGAATGGCACTGGATGCTGGGCACGGGCCTGTACCTGGATGGCATCGAGGCGACCATGGCCGAGCTGGAGCGCGGCGCGCGCCAGAACATCACGACGACGCTGCTGTGGGTGGCGGCCGTGGCCGTGTTCGGCATCGCGCTGATCAGCGCCGGCGCGCTGGCGCTCAACTTGAGCGAACACCGCAGTGCCGAGGCCAAGCTGCGTGCGCTGGCCCGCGAGGTGGTGCAGAGCCAGGAGGACGAGCGGGCCCGGCTGGCGCGCGAGCTGCATGACGGTGTCAGCCAGGCGCTGGTGGCGACCAAGCTGCTGATCGAATCCGCCCAGCAGGAGCCCGCGACCGCCGGCCGTCTGCAGGACCTGGCCTTGAAGCGCCTGAACAGCACGCTCGCCGAGGTGCGACACCTGTCGCATGCGCTGCGGCCGGCGCTGCTCGACACGCTGGGCCTGCCGGCCGCGTTGCAGCACCTTGCCGGCGAGTTCGATGCGGCCGGCGGCACACGCTACAGCGCGGTGATCGACGGCGACGAAGCGGCCCTGCCCGAGGCGGTCAACACGGCGCTGTTCCGCATCGCCCAGGAAGCGCTGAACAATGCCGCCCGGCATGCGCATGCCAGCGTCGTGGCGGTGACGCTGCGCTTCGAGCGCGGCGGTGGGCTGACCCTGACCGTGCAGGACGATGGCCAGGGCTTCGATGCCGAGGCCGCGCAAGCCGTGGCCGAGCGCGGCCTGGGCCTGCGCAGCATGCGCGAGCGGGCCGATGCCTTGGGCGCACGGCTGACCCTGGCGAGCGCGCCCGGCGCGGGCTGCCGGCTTGCGGTCACACTCTCGGCTGCCGACCTCGCCCGCATCCCCGCATGACCCCATCGCCCATCCGCATCTTGCTTGTCGACGACCACCCGATGGTGCGCGAAGGCCTGGTCGCCCGCCTGGCGGCGGTGCCGCGTTTCGAGGTCGTCGGCGAGGCCGGCACGCAGGCCGAGGCCATGCAGCAACTGGCCCGCAGCGCGCCCGATGTCGTGCTGATGGATGTCGGGCTGAAGGACGTCAACGGCATTGCGCTGGGCGCCGCGATGCTGGCGGCGCAGCCCGCCATCAAGCTGCTGATGTTCAGCATGTACGACAACCCGGAATACGTGCAGCGGGCCTTGCAGGCCGGCGCCCGCGGCTATGTGCTCAAGGACGCCCCGGCCACCGAGATCGTTTCGGCCATCGACGCCGTGGCGGCCGGCGGCACCTTCTTGAGTGCGGCGGTGTCGGGCCGGCTGTTCCGCGGCCAGGCACCCAAGCCCGTGCTGACCCCGCGCGAGAGTGAAATCCTCGCCAAGCTGGGGCAGGGGGCCTCCAGCAAGCAGATCGCGCGCGACCTTGACCTGTCGGTGCGCACCGTGGAGGCCCACCGGCAAAGCATCAAGCGCAAGCTGGAGCTCGACGGCCAGGCCGAGCTGATCCGCTATGCCGTGGAGCATGCGCGCGGCGACTGAGGGCGGGCCGGCCTGCTGAGGCGGCGCGCAACTTCGTCAGCGCCGGCGCCAGGGGCCGTCGTCATCACGCCTTTCGTCCCAGCGGTGCTCGTAGCGCTCGCGCTCCCAGCGACCCTCGGCCCAGCGGCGGTCATCGCAGCGGCGCACACGGTAGACCGGCTCATAGATCACGCGCGGGGGCGGCGCGTAGTAGATCTCCCGTTCGACATAGCGCGGCGGCGGCGCGACGTAGACCGGGGGCGGCGGCGCGTAGTAGACCGGCGCGGGCTCTACGTAGCGCCCCTCGGACACGATCACGCCGGGCAGTGGCACGTTGATGCTGATGGACCAACGCGGGCCGGCCTGGGCTGCGCCGACGCCCAGCAGCGCGGCGCTGGCGGCGAGGATGGCAAGGGAGCGACGAAGCATGGAGTTCTCCTGCGGCGCCTGCAGCGGCGGCCCATGACGAGACACAACGCGGCGCCGGACTTGCGGTTGACGGCGGCGGCCTCGCATTCGTGAGCGGCTGTGATTTGCGGGTTGACCCTTAGGTGATCCCGCGCACCCGCCCCGCGTGGCATGCACGATGCGTGAGGGCGCGCAAATTTCGAGACTTGCAGCACGGCCATGCACCCGCGTTGAGGTGCGCGCCGCCTCGGAGACAAACCCCATGAATTTGCGCCGCCATCTTGCCTGGGCGGGCGTTGCCATCCTCGGCGCTGTGTCCCTCGCCACCGTGGCCCTGAGCCGCGGCGAGACGATCAGCGCGCTGTGGGTCGTGGCCGCCGCGCTGTGCACCTACCTGATCGCCTACCGCTACTACAGCCTGTTCATCGCCGACAGGGTGCTGGGGCTGGACGCCAAGCGCCAGACGCCCGCCTGGAAGTACAACGACGGCCTGGACTACGTGCCCACCCACAAGCATGTGCTCTACGGCCACCACTTCGCCGCGATTGCCGGTGCCGGTCCGCTGGTCGGCCCGGTGCTCGCGGCGCAGATGGGCTATCTGCCGGGCCTGCTGTGGATCCTGGCCGGCGTCGTGTTCGCCGGCGCGGTGCAGGACTTCATCGTGCTGTTCATCTCGACGCGCCGTGATGGCCGGTCGCTCGGCGACCTCGTCAAGCAGGAGATGGGCACGGTGCCGGGCCTGATCGCGCTGTTTGGCGCCTTCATGATCATGATCATCATCCTGTCGGTGCTGGCCCTGATCGTCGTGAAGGCGCTGGCGGATTCGCCCTGGGGCACGTTCACCGTGGCTGCGACGATTCCGGTCGCGCTGTTCATGGGCGTCTATCTGCGCTTCATCCGCCCCGGCCGCATCGGCGAGGTGTCGGTGATCGGCTTTGTGCTGCTGATGGCGGCCATCTTCGGCGGCCAGGCCGTCAGCGAAAGCGCCACGCTGGCGCCGCTGTTCACCTTCACGCCGGTGCAACTGGTGTGGGCCCTGGTGGGCTATGGCTTCGTGGCCGCCTGCATCCCGGTGTGGCTGCTGCTGGCACCGCGGGACTACCTGTCCACCTTCCTGAAGATCGGCACCATCGTCGCGCTGGCCATCGGCATCGTCATCGTCGCGCCGCCGCTGAAAATGCCGGCGCTGACGCAGTTCGCCGCGGGCGCCGGCCCGGTCTGGGCGGGCAGCCTGTTCCCCTTCCTGTTCATCACCATCGCCTGCGGCGCGGTGTCGGGCTTCCACTCGCTGATCGCCTCGGGCACGACGCCCAAGCTGCTGGAGAACGAGACCCACGCCCGCTACATCGGCTACGGCGGCATGCTGGCCGAGAGCTTTGTCGCGGTGATGGCCCTGGTGGCGGCCTCGTGCATCGAGCCCGGCGTGTACTTCGCGATGAACAGCCCGGCCGCCCTGGTGGGCAAGGACGCCGCGAGCGTGGCGCAGACGATCTCCACCTGGGGCTTCGTCGTCACGCCCGAGATGCTGACGCAGGCCGCGGCCGACGTGGGCGAGAAGACCATCCTGGCCCGCGCCGGCGGCGCGCCGACCCTGGCCGTGGGCATGGCCGAGATCCTGCACCAGGTGGTGGGTGGCAAGGCGTTGATGGCCTTCTGGTACCACTTCGCGATCCTGTTCGAGGCGCTGTTCATCCTGACGGCGGTGGACGCGGGCACCCGAGCCGGCCGCTTCATGCTGCAGGACCTGCTGGGCAGTTTCGTGCCCTCGCTCAAGCGCACCGAGAGCTGGGTGGCCAACTTCGTCGCCACTGGGCTGTGCGTCGCGGCCTGGGGCTACTTCCTGTACCAGGGCGTGGTCGACCCGCTGGGCGGCATCAACACCCTGTGGCCGCTGTTCGGCATCGCCAACCAGATGCTGGCCGCCGTCGCGCTGCTGCTGGGCACCGTCGTGATCTTCAAGATGAAGAAGGACCGCTACGCCTGGGTGACGGCCGTGCCGGCCGCCTGGCTGCTGGCCTGCACGATGACCGCCGGCTGGCTGAAGATCTTCTCGGCCGACCCCAAGCTCGGCTTCCTGGCCCATGCCGACAAATACGCCGCGGCGATTGCAGACGGCAAGGTGCTGGCCCCGGCCAAGACGCTGGACGCGATGAGCCGCGTGGTCTTCAACGACCGGCTGGACGCGGCCCTGTGCGCGCTCTTCATGGGCGTGGTGCTGAGCGTGGGGGTCTACAGCGTGAAGGCCATCCTCGCCGCGCGCCGTGCCGGCCGCCCGACGGCCCAGGAGACGGCCTTCGCGCCGCTGCCCGCGGGCCAGCATGCGTGAGCTGGGCCGCGACCTGGCCCAGGCCGGCCGCTACCTGACGCAGAGCCTGCGCCTGATGGTGGGCGTGCCAGACTACGGCAGCTACCTGGCCCACCACCAGGCCACGCACCCGGAGCGGCGGCCGATGAGCTATGAAGAATTCTTCAAGGAGCGTCAGGCCGCGCGCTACAGCGCTCGCGTCGGCAAGTGCTGCTGAGCGGGGCCGACAACTCCTCGGTCAGCACGCCGGCTGCGGCCTTCGCCCCCGCGATCGGGGCGGGGTGATACAAGGCCGGCGATGCCGCTCTCTACCGATGATGTGATGCCCGATGGGTTCCGGGTGCTGCGGGGGCTGATCGCGCCCGGGCAGCGACAGGCACTGATTGCCGAACTCGCCGCGCTGCCACCCGGCGCCGCAGGCCAGCGCGAATTGCTGGATCAGCCGTGGTGCCAGGCGCTGGCGCTTTGGTTGAAGGATTTGCCCGCGCTGCAACCCTGCCTGCCGGCTGACGGCGTGGCCGTGCAGTGCACGCTGTTTGAGAAGTCGCTCGACCGCAACTGGCTGGTCACGCCGCACCAGGACCTGGCCATCCCCGTCGCCGGCCGTGTGGATCATCCGGCGCTCGGTGCCTGGTCGGTCAAGGCCGGCCATCATTTCGTTCTCGCACCAGTCGCCGTGCTGGCGCCACTGGTCGCGCTGCGGCTGCATCTGGACGATGCGACGGAGGCCGATGGCGGGCTGCGCTTTGTGCCCGGCTCGCATCGCGACGGCGTGCTCGACGACGCTGCGGCGCGGCAGTGGCGTGAACGCGTGGGCGATGTGGCCGTGGACGCTCTGGCCGGTGACGCGCTGCTGATGCGCCCGCTGGTGCTGCATGCGTCGAGCAAGGCGTCAGCCCCGGGGCGCAGGCGCGTGCTGCACTTTCTGTTCGGCCCCCGCGAGCTGCCGTTCGGCCTGAGCTGGCGCACGGCCGTCTGAAGGTCAGAGCGTCGTGCTGCGCTTCCTCGCCATCGGCGGGCTCTTGGCGAAGTATTTCGCGATGCCCGTGGCCAGCGCGTCGACCAGCTGGTCCTGGTAGTCGGGGTCGCGCAGCTTGTTCTCCTCCTCGGGGTTGGAGATGAAGGCCGTCTCGACCAGGATGCTCGGGATGTCGGGCGCCTTCAGCACCGCGAAGCCGGCCTGCTCGACGCGGGCCTTGTGCAGCTTGCCGACCTTGCCGATCTGGCCCAGCACCTCGCTGCCGAGCTTGAGGCTGTCCTTGATCTGGGCCGTGGTGCTCATGTCCAGCAGCGCGCGCAGCACATTGGCATCCTTGGTGGCGGCGCCCACATTGACGCCGCCCACCATGTCGGCCGCGTTCTCGCGGTCGGCCATCCAGCGCGCCGCGGCACTGGTGGCCGCACCGTCACTCAGTGCAAACACCGAAGCGCCACGCGCCTGGGGCGTGATGAAGGCGTCGGCGTGGATGGACACGAACAGGTCGGCCTGCACCCGCCGCGCCTTGCGCACGCGCTCATGCAGCGGCACGAAGAAGTCGGCGTCGCGCGTCATCAGCACGCGGATGTTGGCATTGGCCGTCAGGCGCTCACGCAGCTTGTGGGCGATGGCGAGCACCACATCCTTCTCGCGCAGGCCCGAGGGGCCGATGGCGCCGGGGTCTTCGCCGCCATGGCCGGGGTCGAGGGCGATGATGATCAGGCGGTCGATCTTGAGCTCGCCGGCCGGTGGCGGGGAGGGCAGTGCGGCCGACGCCGCGGCGGGCCGTGAGGCAGCCGCGCCGACCGGCGGCGCCACGGCGGCGGACGGTGCGGGCGGCATGGGGCGTTCGATCTTGCGGATCAGGTCGCCCAGCGCGTCGTTCACCGCGCTGGCGGCGGCCTGGGCCTGCTGCGTGGCCGACGCCGCGGCGGGCGGTGGCAGTGCCGCCGGCGCCTTGGTGCGTTCCTGCACCAGGGCCAGCAGCGGGTCGGCCTGCACCGTCGGGTAGAGGTCGAACACCAGCCGGTGCTTGTAGGCCGCCACGGGGGCCAGCGTGAAGATCTGCGGCGCCACCGGCTGGCGCAGGTCGAGCACGATGCGAACGACGGTGGGGGTGTTCTGGCCCACTCGCACACCGGTGATGAAGGGGTCGTCGGCCTTGACCTTGCCGATCAGCTCGCGCAAGGCGGGGCTGAGCTCCAGGCCGTCGATGTCGATGACGAGTCGGTGCGGCGATTCGACGAGAAAATGCTTCGCGGCCAGCGGCTGGTCGGACTCCAGGGTCACGCGGGTGTAGTCCGGCGCGGGCCACACCCGCACGGCGACGATGGTGGCCTGGCTGCTTGCGGCCAGCGTGTCCGGCGCCTTCAGCAGCAGGGCCAGCAGGCCGAGGGAGCTGCGCCGCTTCATCCGAGCACCGCCACCAGCTCGCGGCGGCCGGCCACGCGCACCCGGCGCGTGTCGTCGGGCATCAGCTCGATGAAGAGCTGCAGGTCGGGCGCGGGCAGCTGGCCGGCGGCCTTCTCGGGCCATTCGCAGAGCTTCAGGCCGGGGGCGGCGAAGACATCGCGAAAGCCGGCGTCTTCCCACTCGCGCGGGTCGTCGAAGCGGTAGAAGTCGAAATGGCTGGCGGTACCGGCGCTGCCCGGCAGCGCATAGCTTTCCATCACCGCATAGCTCGGGCTCTTGATGCGCCCCTGCACGCCGAGGGCGCGCAGCAGCAGGCGCACGAAGGTGGTCTTGCCGGCGCCGAGCGGGCCGTGCAGTTCGATGAGGGCGTCGGGCGTGGGGAGCAGGGCGGCCGCGAGCTGTTCGGCGCTGGCCTGGGCGGCGGACTCGTCGGTCCACACGAGCTGGGTTTCTAGAATCGTGGGCAAATGCAAGAGGTCCCGTCCACTGTCGATGCCACCATGCCGCTGGCGCCTCTGATGGATCGACTGCGCGGCTGGTCCCGTGAGCTGGGATTCTCACAGATCGCGGTGGCCGATGTGGACCTCGCGCACGCCGAGCCCGGCCTGCAGGCCTGGCTGGACGCCGGCCACCACGGCGGCATGCACTACATGGCCGCCCATGGCATGAAGCGGGCGCGGCCGGCCGAGCTGGTGCCGGGCACGCTGCGCGTCATCACGGCGCGGATGGACTATCTGCCGCGCCGCACCGCGCCTGGCTGGCAGGCCATCGAATGGGCCGGCCTGGCCCGGCCGACGCAGGCCCAGGTGTCGATCTACGCTCGGGGCCGGGACTATCACAAGGTGCTGCGCATGCGGCTGCAGAAGCTCGCGGAGCGGCTCGCCGCCGAGGTTGGTCCACTGGGCTACCGCGTGTTCACCGATTCGGCGCCGGTGCTGGAGGTGGAGCTGGCGGCGCGCTCGGGCCTGGGCTGGCGGGGCAAGCACACGCTGGCACTGCACCGCGAAGCGGGCTCGATGTTCTTCCTCGGCGAGATCTTCGTCGACCTGCCGCTGCCGGTGACCGCGCCCGTCAGCGCGCATTGCGGCGCCTGCAGCGCCTGCATCGATGTCTGCCCCACCGCCGCCATCGTCGCGCCCTACCGGGTGGATGCGCGGCGCTGCATCTCCTACCTGACGATTGAGCACGACGGGACCATCCCGGTCGAGCTGCGCCCGTTGATCGGCAACCGCGTCTACGGCTGTGACGACTGCCAGCTCGCCTGCCCGTGGAACAAGTTCGCGCAGCCGGCCGTGCTGGCCGACTTTGACGCGCGGCCCGGCATGGCCGGCGCGTCGATCACGGAGCTGCTGGGCTGGGACGAGGCCGAGTTCCTGCGCCGCACCGAGGGCTCGGCGATCCGGCGGATCGGCTTTGCACGCTGGCGGCGCAACCTGGCCGTGGCCGGCGGCAATGCGCTGCGCTCGGGCGCTGACGCCAGCCTGCGTGCCGCGCTGGCGCAGGCCAGGCAGGGCGCCGAGGCGGGGCTGGCCGAGCACTTCGACTGGGCGCTGTCGGCGCCGGCCGAGCCGGCCGCGTTATCGTGCGACCCGCTTGCTTCTGGAGCCGATGAATGAGCCTGCCGATCCGCCACCGTGTTGCCGCCCTCGCCCTGCTTGCCGCCGCCTGCTTGCCTGCCCAGGCGGTGCGCTACGAGGGCCAGGACTTCCCGGACACCCTGCAGCTCGGCGGTGCCGACCTGCAGCTCAACGGGGTGGGCGCCAAGGTGTTCGTGATGCGCTACTCGGCCTATCTGGGCGCGCTGTATGTGCCGCAGAAGGCCAGCACGCCTGAAGCCATCTACGCCCAGGCCGGACCGAAGCGGCTGGAGTTGCGCATCACGATTCCTCTCGTCAAGGACGTGTCGACGCAGGAGTTCGTCAAGGCGATCAACAAGGGGGTTGCGAGCAACTGCTCGCCAACCGAACTGGCCGCCGTGGCCGAACGGGTCAAGCAGTTCAATGCCACGATCAGCGACGTGGGCCGCGTGAAGAAGGGCGATGTGCTCGCCATCGACTATCTGCCGGATCAGGGTGGCACGACGCTGACCGTCAACGGCAAGGTCTGGGGCAAGCCGATCGAGGGCCAGGACTTCTACACGGCCTTTCTGAAGGTCTTCCTCGGCAGCCAGGACAGTGACGGGCGGCTGCGCACCCGGCTGCTGGGCCAGGCCGGCTAGCATCGCCGCCATCGAATCGAGGAGACCCCGCCATGCAACGCCGCAGCGTCCTTCAGGCCACCGCCCTGGCCGGCCTTGGCCCCTTCGCGGGCCTGGCCCGGGCCGAGGGCTACCCGAGCAAGACCATGCGCCTGATCGTGCCGTTCGCACCGGGCGGCACGACGGACATCATCGCCCGCATCGTGTCGGAGCGCATGCAGTCCTTGCTCGGTCAGCCCATGGTGGTGGACAACCGCGCCGGCGGCGGTGGCGTGGTCGGGGCCACCGAGATCTCCCGGGCTGCGCCCGATGGCTACACCCTGGGCGTGGCCACGGTGTCCACCACCGCGGCCAACCCGGCGATCAACCCGCGCATCAGCTACAACCCGCTGACCGACTTCACACCGGTCATCAACATTGCGGCGACGCCCAACGTGATCGCGGTGCATCCAAGCTTTCCGGCGCGCGACTACGCGGGCTTTGTTGCGGAGCTGAAAAAGCACCCCGGCAAGCACAGCTATGCCACCTCGGGCACCGGCGGCATCGGCCATCTGCAGATGGAGCTGTACAAGACCCTGGCCGGCGTGTTCGTGCTGCACATCCCCTACCGCGGTGCGGGCCCGGCACTGAACGACACCATGGCCGGCCAGGTGCCGATGATCTTCGACAACCTGCCGTCGGCGCTGCCCTTCATCAAGGACGGGCGGCTGATCCCGATCGTGGTCGCTGCACCGCAGCGGGTGGCGGCGCTGCCGAACGTGCCGACCTTCAAGGAGGTCGGGCTGGAGCCGGTCAACCGCATGGCCTATTACGGCATCCATGGCCCCAAGGGCCTGCCGCGCGAGGTGGTCGACAAGGTCAACGCCGCGGTGCGCAAGGCGGTGGAGATGCCCGACGTGAAGAAGCGCATCGAGGACACCGGCTCGCTGATCATCGCCAACACGCCCGAGCAGTTCGCGGCCCAGATCGCCGCTGAGCTCGACGTGTACAGGAAAGTGGTTGCCCAGCAGAAGCTCAAGCTTGACTGACCCCGGGATCGACGCCTTCATCGAGGCCCTCTGGCTGGAAGACGGCCTGAGCGCCAACACCCAGGCCGCCTACCGCCGCGACCTGAGTGCCCTGGCGGCGTGGCTGGCGCCTGTGGCGCTGGACGCCTGCACCGAGGCCCAGCTGTTCGAGTACGCCGTGGCCCGGCCGGCGGGCAAGGCCACCAGCGCGAACCGCCGGCTGTCGGTTTTCAAGCGCTATTTCCGCTGGGCGCTGCGCGAGGGGCGCATCAGCGCCGACCCGACCCTCAAGCTCACCGCGGCCAAGCAGCCGCTGCGCGTGCCCAAGCTGCTCAGCGAGGCCCAGGTGTCGGCGCTGCTCGCCGCGCCGGATGTCAACACGCCACTGGGCCTGCGCGACCGCGCGATGCTGGAGCTGATGTATGCCAGCGGGCTGCGGGTGTCGGAGCTGGTCACGCTCAAGAGCGCGCACGTGGCCTTCAAGGACGCGGTGCTGCACATCACCGGCAAGGGCAGCAAGAGCCGGCTGGTGCCGTTTGGCGAGCATGCGCGCGACTGGATGGCACGCTACCTGCGCGAGGCCCGTGCCGAGATCCTGGCCGGGCAGAGCAGTGACGACCTGTTCGTCACCGCGCGCGGTGCCGGCATGACGCGGCAAATGTTCTGGATCCTGATCAAACGCCACGCGCTGGCGGCCGGCATCACCGCGCCGCTGTCACCGCACACGCTGCGGCATGCGTTCGCGACCCACCTGCTCAACCACGGTGCAGACCTGCGCGCGGTGCAGCTGCTGCTGGGGCATGCCGACCTGTCGACGACGCAGATCTACACCCATGTGGCGCGCGAACGCCTGAAGGCGCTGCACGCTCAGCATCATCCCAGGGGATGACCGGGTCATCCCTTGTGTGCGCCGCACAACAGCGAAGCCACTCGGGCGGCGCACAGACGATTCCGCCATGCAAACTCCGACCGCATTGCAATACCTGCTGGAGATCTTTTCATGACTGCCCCTCGACTGATGCCGGTTGCCCTGGCTGTGAACGGGTTGTTGACCGTGGCGGTTGCTCATGCGCAGCAGGCCAGTCAACCTGCGGATCGCTCGGTTCTCGAAACGGTGATCGTCACGTCTCAAAAGCGCCTCGAGGATGTCCGCAAGGTGCCGCTCAGCGTGACCGCCCTCGGTGGCGATTCGCTCAAGGAAAACCAGATCGTCGACTTCAGCGATCTGACTCGAAATGTTCCCAATGTCTCGTTCAGTAGCCAGGGTGGCGCCGGTCTGTCGACGATCGAGATCCGTGGCGTCAGCTCCCAGGCGGGCTCAGCGACCGTCGGCGTTTACCTTGACGATGTTTCGCTGACTACGCGCAACTTGTACAGCCAGGGCACGGCAGAGCCGCGTTTCTTCGACATCGAGCGAGTCGAGGTGCTCCGTGGTCCTCAGGGCACGCTTTATGGCGCGGGTTCGATGGGTGGCACGCTTCGCTTCATCAGCCGGGCGCCTGACTTGCGCACCCAGACTGTCGAGCTGCGCGGCGAGGTCTCCAGCACCAGCCATGGCGGCACCAACACGCTTGCGCAGGTGGTGCTGAACCAGCCCCTCGTTACCGACACCGCGGCGCTACGTATCGGCATCCAGACTGGCCACGACAGTGGCTACATCGATCAGGTTGACGCGAAGTCGCTTGCGGTGATCAGCAAGGGCATCAATAGCAGCAATTGGAGCGTGCTGAAGGCGGCTCTGAAGTGGAAGCTCAACCCGGACTGGACGCTGACACCCGCCTTGTTCTACCAGCGCAACAAGACCGATGACATCGACGCCGCCTATCTGGCCGTGGGGGGCTACCAGCAATTCAATGCGGGTGCGCCGTTGCAGCGGTTTCAAACCTCGAAGATCGTTCGCGAGCCTGGTAAAGACACGCTCAGCGTGCCGTCGCTTCAGGTGAATGGCGATCTCGGCTTTGCAGATTTCACGGGCCTGGTCAACCGCTACGACCGCAAGTTTGATCGCACGCAGGACGGCACCAACGTCAACTCGAGCTATATCGGTTCGTTGATCTCCAACCCGACGGTGTCGTCAATCGTTAGCTTCCTTCCTTCGGCTGTCTACCTGAACAACAAGATCTCCCAGGATTCGCTGGAACTGCGCCTTGCGTCAAAGGATGTGGTGTCTGGCGGCGTGCCCCTGACGTGGGTTGTCGGGTTTTTCAGTGCTCGAACCAAGACGGACGTGGCCGACAACGAACCCGTGTTTGGCATCACGTCGGCTTTCAGCAAGAACGGCGCCAACATCTACGACGCATCGCAGTGGGTCGATGGCTCAGGCATTTACAACGGCGCTTTCGCAAACGACAACTCGTACTTCAGCGCCCGTCACTACAACACGCGGCAGAACTCGGTGTTCGGCGAGGTGACTTATCACGCCAGTTCTTCGGTCCGATTGATCGCTGGCCTTCGCTATCTGCGCTCCAGCGAGGACTTCCGTCGTGAAGGTGACCTGTTCTTCGCTGGCGGGCCAAGCACCACGCAGATCAGCAGCAAGGCGAACAAGGCGACCCCGCGCTTTGCGGCCAACTGGGACATCGATGCCTCGACGACGCTGTACGCCAATGTGGCGGATGGATTCCGGCTGGGTGGTGCCAACCGGCCAATTCCGCTGACGATTGCCGGCAATGTGTCCGACCTTGCGGCCTTGGGCTTGAAGGCTGCACCCGCGTCGTTCGCACCGGATTCGTTGCGCAGCTACGAAGTGGGCAGCAAGTCGAAGCTGTTCGATAACCGGGTGACGCTCAACCTCGCGGCGTACCACATCGACTGGAAGAACATTCAGCAGGACATCTACCTGCCGACGGCTGGTTTTGATTTCGAGACCAATGTCGGCAAGGCCACCAGCGATGGCCTGGAGCTTGAATTGCGCGCGCGTATCACGCCGGACTTCACCCTGAACGTGGCCGGGGGCTTGAACCGTGCCGTCTTCGCCGAGGACGTGCCCTTCCTGGGTTACGACGGCAACGGGCAGCTCAATGTCCGCAAGGGGGACCGCGTGGCCGGAGTGCCGCAAAACAGCTTCAGTGTTGGCGGCGAATATCAGTTCCGCTTGTTTGACCGCGATGCGGCGGTGCGCCTGAACATTCAGCACACCGGCAAGAGCAACGGCTCCCTGATCCGAACCGATCCGGATTACCAGCGCCCCTCGTACACGACCGCCGACGCCAGCTGGTCGTTGAACCTGGGCAAGTGGGATCTGAACCTCACGGTTAAGAACCTGACCAACTGTGCCCGGATCCTCCAGCAACCCAATATTCAATCGGTGCATGAGGCCTTCTACTTGCGCCCGCGCACGGTGGGCCTGAGCTTGACCGGGACGCTGTAACGGGTCGTCACCAGGCCTGATGGCCGCAGCGGACAATCGGGCTCATGGACCACAGCTTCCTCTCCGCCCTGATCCTGCTGCTGCTGGTGCTCGACCCGCTCGGCAGCCTGCCCATCTTCATCCCCATCATGCGTGCGGTGCCAAAGGAGCGCCGCACCCGTGTCGCCGTGCGCGAGGTGGGCATCGCCTTCTGCGTGCTGATCGCCTTCATGTTCCTGGGCGACAGCTTTCTGCAGGTCATGCACCTGTCCGAGCGCTCGCTGGAGGTGGCGGGCGGCGTGATCCTGGTGATCATCGCGATCCGGATGATCTTCGGCAGTTCGGGCGAGTCCGCCTACGGCCTGGAGCCCGGCAAGGAGCCATTCATCTTCCCGTTGGCCGTGCCGCTGCTGGCCGGGCCGTCGGCGATGGCGACGGTGCTGCTGCTGGCCTCGCGCCAGCCGGACAAGATCTGGGAATGGATCGGTGCACTGAGCACCGCGATGCTGATCTCGGGCGTCACTCTCGTGCTGGCCGACCGCATCCGCAAGCTGCTCGGGGACTCGGTGGTGTCGGCCATCGAGAAACTGATGGGCCTGGTGCTGACGGCAATCGCCGTCGAGATGATCCTGGCCGGCCTGAAGCGCTATTTCGTCGGCGGCCTCTGAGCCGCCCTGGGCGGATGCGCCGCACAGGCTCGCCCAGCTTGCGCTTTTTTCAGCCAAGCAAAGCAGATTTCCTTCGTTTAAACCCTAATTGCAAACCTTAAAGTTGCGCCCCTAACGCGACGGTGCATTCAACCTGAATCGCACTGGCTGCTATCCGACACGCCAGCCCCTGCAGCGCTCAGTTGCAGCCGGACTGGCGGATGTTTGCAACCGAGGGAAATTGCTTCCAATGAAATCTCCGACCCTGTGTGACCGCAGGCCGGCGTCGATCGCCCATGCCTGTGCCATAACGTTTTTCCTCAGCGGCAGCTTGCCGTATTCCACCGCCCTGGCCCAATCGTCCACCGGCGCCGCACTCGGCGCCGGCTCCGCCAGCTTGCCCCAGGTGCAGGTAACCGGTTCGCGCATCTCGCGTGCCCAGGCCGAAGGCCCGGCCGCAGTCACCGTGCTGAAGTCCGAGGACATCACCCGCCTGGGCTTCAAGAGTGTGGGCGACGCGCTCGCGTCCCTGACCGAGAACACCGGTTTCACCCAGGGTGAAGACTTCGGCAATACCTTCACCCCGGCAGCCAATGCGATCAGCCTGCGCGGGCTGGGGCCCAACCACACGCTGACCCTCGTCAACGGGCGGCGGGTGGCTGACTATCCGACGGCGTACGACGGCTCGGTCAACTTCGTCAACACCGCCAACATCCCGGCCGCGTTGATCGACCGCATCGAGGTGCTGAGCGGCGGTGCCTCGGCCATCTACGGCTCGGATGCGATTGCCGGGGTGGTCAACATCATCCTGAAGAAGCACGTCGACGGCACGCAGCTCAACCTCAAACTCGGCGGCACCCAGCGCGGCGGTGGCGAAAATGCCCGTGCCCAGTTGACCGGTGGCCTGGAGTCGGGCGCCCTGCAGTTGGTGTACGGCATCGAGCTGAGCAAGCGCCAGCCGATCTGGAGCCGTCAGCGCGACTTCATGGCCGACACCACGCTGACCGGCGCCGCGCCGGCCGTGATCTTTGGCCGCAAGGATGCGACGAGCAACAAATACATCACGCCGGAGCCCGGCGCCTGCGAGGCGGCTGCAGGCCTGTTCGAGGGCTCGGTGAAGTCCTTCAAGGCCAAGTCTGGCTTCTATTGCGGCAGCGGCCGCGGCTCGCCGACCTACTGGACCACGCAGACGGGCAACCAAAGCAGCAACTTCGCCGGCATCCTGAACTATGGCCTGAACGCCCACACCGAGCTCTACGCCGAAGCCCTGCTGGGATTCACCACCACCGAGAACAACACCCGGGGTCCGAGCTGGACCTCGCTGGGTGGCAGCAAAGGCTATTTCGTCAATGGCAGCACCGGCAAGCTCGAAACCTGGAGCCGCCGCTTCGCGCCCGAGGAGATCGGCGGCGCCGAGGCCTTCAACCGAAAGTGGAAGGACCGTACCCACAACCTGGTGCTGGGCGTGCGCGGCGACCTGCAAGGCACGAGCTGGAGCTACGACCTTGGCTTCAACACTTCGGGCTACAAGAGCAAGCTCAACCGGCCCCGTTTGCTGGCCACGGTCGACAGTTTTTTCCTCGGCAGCCAGCAGGGCGTGAATGCCGATGGCGTGCCCATCTACAAACCCGATTCCGCGCGCTTGTTCAAGGCGTTGACGCCGGCCGAATTTGCCGGCATTGCGTCCAGCAACCAGTCGGACGACCGCGCCTGGACGCACAACTTCAGCGCCACCGCCAACGGCGAGGTGCTGCAGCTGCCCGCCGGCCCGCTGCGCGCGGCCGTGCTGGCCGAGGTGGGCAGCCAGGGCTTCGAGAACAAGGCCGACCCGCGTCTCGGACAGGGCCTGTTCTACTCCACCACCGAGGTGGCCAATGTCAGCGGCGACCGCACGCGCTGGGCACTGGGCACCGAGCTGAACGCACCGCTGGGCCGCGAGATCACCGCCACCCTGGCGGGCCGCTATGACAGCTACAAGTTCGGCGGGCGCCAGACCGGCGCGTTCACTTACAACGCCGGTCTGGAGTTTCGGCCCACCAAGGAACTGCTGCTGCGTGCCCAGCATGCGACCAGCTTCCGCGCTCCGGACATGAACTACATCTTCACGGCCGAAAGCCGCGGCTACTACCCATCGTCCACCGACTACTACCGCTGCGCACTCGCCGGCCAGCCGGTGGAGAAATGTGATTACGCAGACCTGCAGCCCGGCTTCTTCTACGTCAAGAACGGCTCCAAGGACCTGAAGAGCGAGCGGGGCAAGTCCTGGACACTGGGCCTGGTCTGGTCGCCGAGCAGTGCGTTTGATGCCTCGCTGGATCTGTGGAAGATCTCGATCAGCGACCTGGTCACGGACCTCAGCAGCGACAAGATCCTGCGCGACGAGGCCGACTGCCGTACCGGTAAGCAGGACATCAGTTCGCCGAGCTGCGTGGACGCGATCGCGCGCGTACGCCGCAACCCAGTGGACGCGGTCCTGCGCCCGGGCGAAGTCAAGGAGATCGTGGTCAACCCGATCAACGCGGCCGTACAAAGCACCCATGGCTTCGACATCAGTGCCCGCTACGGCCTGACCACGGCCAACGCCGGGGACTACGTCTTCTCGGCCAAGTACACCCAGGTGCTGAGCTACAAGTACGCGCAGTTCGCTGGCGATGCGACGAACAACCAGGTCGGCACATCCAAGTTCACCGACTGGCCCAACAAGCTGATCACCAGTGTCAACTGGCGTTACGGTGCGTTCAACACCACGCTGACCGGTCTGCGCAACGGCAAGATCGTCAGTGGTGACCGCAAGGGCTGGGTTTCACCGAAGTGGATCTTCAATGCCAGCAGCAGCTACGAGCTGAGCAAGAGCAGCAGCGTGACTTTGATCGTCAACAACCTCGCGAACAGCATCCACAGGGACGACTCCGGTGGCTGGCCCTACTACCCGGTCGGCTACTACCTGCCCCATGGTCGGCAGTTCTGGCTGGAGTTCAACCACGTGCTCGGCGGTTGAGCGGAGCAGGGCTGCAGTGGCGGCCACTGCGCGTGGCCGCTTACTTGTTCTTCAGCTTGGCTTCCTTGCCCTTGGGAATGACGGCAGTCATCGGGGCGACGGGGCGGTCGCTGCCGGCCGACTTGGCCGGTGCGGCGTCCTTCTTGGGCTTCTTCGTCATCTTGTTGCTGCGTTGTTCGGTGTTGGCCATGGGTCCTCCGTGCAAGAGATTGAGTAGGCGCACTATGCCTCAGCGTCATACCGCTTTTTGGCCGCGCTCGATGCCCATTGCGCCGCGGTGATGTCGTAGCGCCGGCATTCCTTGTCGTACCAGCGGCCCAGACCGGTGAAGGTCATGCCCAGTCGTTCCATGACGGTCGACGAGGGCAGGTTCTCCGGCTGACAGACGGCGCAGACGCGCTCCGGCAGCAGCGTCGCGAAGGCCCAGCCCACCATGTGGCGCGCCGCCTCGCTGGCGTAGCCCTGGCCCCATGCATCCTGGCGCAGCCGCCAGCCTGTTTCGAGCGGACCGGCCGGGTCGCGGCCCAGGTGCTGGATGCAGCCCGACCCGATCAACTCGCCATCGTCGACGCGGATGAAGGCCCACCAGGAATGGCCGAACTCGGCCCAGCGGGCCTTCACCCGGTCGATCATGGACCGGGTGTCTTCTGGCGTGTCCGGCCGGCCGGTGATGTAGCGCATGACGACCGGGTCGCGGTTCAGCCGATGCAGCGCGTCGAAATGGTGGTCGTCCAGCGGCTCCAGCCGCAACCGTGGCGTGATCAGCAGCGTCATGCCGGCGATTGTGGAAGCGGCCGCTCTCACGATCCGGAAGTCACTTTTCAAATCGTGAAAGGCACCCTTGCTGCACTGCCGCAATATTTCTCATTATGATGAATTGCGTTTTGCAATTTGAAAACTATAACTCAAGCAATTGATTTTTAAAGAGAAAGTTTTTTGTCTTCTATAAGACTCGGCTGCCCGCAGAGGTCCGACAGGGGACTAGTCTTGCGCCATCGGTTTTTGATGTTGAGCAAGGAGCTTTTATGACCCGCCTGTCCCGTGAACAACAGATTGCTGCCCTCGAAAAAGACTGGGCCGAGAACCCCCGTTGGAAGGGCATCACCCGTGGCTATACCGCGGCCGACGTCGTCCGTCTGCGCGGCAGCGTCGAGATCGAGCACACGCTGGCCAAGCGTGGCGCCGAAAAGCTGTGGAACCTCGTCAACACCGAGCCCTTCGTCAACGCGCTGGGCGCGCTGACCGGCAACCAGGCCATGCAGCAGGTCAAGGCCGGACTGAAGGCCATCTACCTGTCGGGCTGGCAGGTCGCTGGCGATGCCAACAGCAATGGCGAGATGTACCCCGACCAGTCGCTGTACTCGGTGGACTCGGTGCCCAAGGTCGTCAAGAAGATCAACGCCACCTTCAAGCGCGCCGACGAGATCCAGTGGAGCGAGGGCAAGGACGACATCGACTTCTTCGCCCCCATCGTGGCCGACGCGGAAGCCGGCTTCGGCGGCGTGCTGAATGCCTTCGAGCTGATGAAGGCCATGATCGAAGCGGGCGCCTCGGGCGTGCACTTCGAAGACCAGCTGGCCAGCGCCAAGAAGTGCGGCCACATGGGCGGCAAGGTGCTGGTGCCGACACGTGAAGCCGTCGCCAAGCTCGTCGCCGCCCGCCTGGCGGCCGACACCATGGGCGTGCCCACGCTGCTGGTCGCCCGCACCGACGCCGAAGCCGGCGACCTCGTCACCAGCGACATCGACGACAACGACAAGCCCTTCTGCACCGGCGAGCGCACCGTCGAGGGCTTCTACCGCACCAAGAACGGCCTGGACCAGGCCATCAGCCGCGGCCTGGCCTACGCGCCCTATGCCGACCTGATCTGGTGCGAGACCGGCAAGCCCGACCTGGCCTTCGCCAAGGCCTTCGCCGAAGCCATCCACGCCAAGTTCCCGGGCAAGCTGCTGGCCTACAACTGCTCGCCGTCCTTCAACTGGAAGAAGAACCTCGACGACGCCACGATCGCCAAGTTCCAGCGCGAGCTGGGCGCGCTGGGCTACAAGTTCCAGTTCATCACGCTGGCCGGCTTCCACAGCCTGAACTACTCGATGTTCGAGCTGGCCCATGGCTACGCGCGCCGCCAGATGAGCGCCTTCGTCGAGCTGCAGGAGAAGGAATTCGCCGCCGCCGACAAGGGCTTCACCGCGGTCAAGCACCAGCGCGAGGTCGGTACCGGCTACTTCGACGCGGTCACCACCACCATCGAGGCCCAGGCTTCGACGGCGGCGTTGAAGGGTTCCACCGAAGACGAGCAGTTCTTTGACGCCAAGCATGGCTGAGCTGGCGCGGGGCGGGCGCCCCGGCAGCCGGCGGCACGGCCGCGGGTGATGCCGCGGCAACGCCCTCGCTGGCCGTCAAGGTCGATTCGAGCCGGACCTCAACGCCTGAGTTATTGGCCCGCCTTGGCGGGCCTTTTTCATGCGCGTCCCGGTCAGCGGCGTGCGACCTTGAAGGTGTCGACCGCGCTGGCCAGCGATTGCGCCTGTTCGCGCAGGCTTTCTGCGGCCGCAGTGGACTGCTCCACCAGCGCGGCGTTCTGCTGCGTGACCTGATCAAGCTGGGCGATGGCGAGGTTCACCTGCGCGATGCCGTCGGACTGCTCCGCAGTGGCGGTCGTGATTTCGCCCATGATGTCCTTGACGCGCTCCACCGCGCCGACCAGCTCGTTCATGGTCTTGCCGGCCTCGGCCACCAGGCGCGCACCGGCTTCCACCCGCTCTACGCTGCTGCCGATCAGGCTCTTGATCTCCTTGGCGGCATCGGCGCTGCGCCCGGCCAGCGACCGCACTTCGCCCGCCACCACCGCGAAGCCCCGCCCCTGTTCGCCCGCTCGTGCGGCTTCCACAGCGGCGTTCAGCGCCAGGATGTTGGTCTGGAAGGCGATGCCGTCGATCACGCCGATGATGTCGGCAATCTTGCGCGAGCTGGTGTTGATGTCGTCCATGGTCTGGACGACCTGGGCCACCACCTCGCCGCCGCGCTGGGCCACGCTGGCCGCAGACATGGCGAGGGAATTGGCCTGGCCGGCCGAGGCCGCCGAATGCTGCACCGTGCCGGTCAGCTCCTCCATCGCGCTGGCGGTTTCTTCAAGGCTGGACGCTGCCTTCTCGGTGCGCGCGCTCAGGTCCTGGTTGCCGCTGGCGATTTCGGCCGCGGCCGTGTTGATCGATTCCGCCACGTCACGGATACCGCCGATCGTGCCGGACAGCGATTCACGCATGCGGCGCAGCGTCATCTGCAACTGCCCGATCTCGTCGGACCGGGCCGCCATGCCCTGACCGGACGGCACCAGATTGCCTTCGGCCACGCGTGCGGCCAGCCCATTCGCTGCCACCAGCGGGGCCGTGATGCCCTTGGTGATGTTCCAGGCCGTCACGCAGCCCACACCCACCATCACCGCGCCCAGGGCCATCAGCAGCAAGCGGCTGCTGCTGTTGGCCGCGTCGATGGCCGCAGCGGTCTTGTCGATCTCGGCGCGTTGGTGGTCAAGGAACTGCTGCATCTTGGCGAGGTAGTCCTTGGACGTCGGCAGGAAGACGTCGGTCAGCAGCTTTTCGGCGGCCTCGGCCTGGCCGTCCTTCTTCAGCTTGACGATCTCATCGCGAGCACCGATGTAGACCTGCCGGGCCTTGCCCACCGCGTCGAACAGCGCCTTCTCCTCGGGCGAGCGGATCAGGCCCTTGAGCTTGTCCTGCATCTCGCCCGAGCTCTTGGTCGACTGCGCCTGGTCTTCGGCGAAGAGCTGTGCCAGCGAGGGGTCGGAGCTCTTGGCGATCGCCGTCGTACGCCGCACGCCGGCGTTGATGTTGCGGTTCCAGTCCGAGATCAGGCGCTCTTTGACCAGGGGCTCGTCCATCATCTGGCGCGTTGCGGCCGCCGTTGCGGCCAGGCGCCAGCAAGACAGCGCAATCACACAGGCGGCCAACGCAAGCAACAGCCCAAAACCGGCGGCCAGTCTTTGCCCAATCGACAGTTTCATCTTCAGTGTCCTCGCATCGTTGTCATGCCCTTCTCAGGGCTACTCAGCATGCTATGGCGCTCATGGGTGCGATCGGCATCAGCAGGGTGCACAAATCGGCCGGAATCCTCGCTCGGACCGTTTTGCCTGCAAAGATGCAAGTTCAGCGCGAGGCAGCGAGCAAGGCTTGGTAGTCGGCGGCGCTGGCCAGCCGTGGGTTGGTCCTGTGGCAATGGTCGGCCAGCGCAAGTTCGACGATGCGCGCATCCAGCTCCGGCCCGACCCCAAGCGCCGCCAGGCCGGCCGGCAAGCCGAGCCGGACATTCAACGCCGCGATGGCATCGGCCACCGCATCGGCGTCACGCCGCTGCAGGCCCATGGCCTCGGCGAGGCGTTCGATGCGGCGTTCACGTCTGACGCTGTCGGCCTCGGCGTTGAAGCGAATGACCGCAGGCAGAAAGATCGCGTTGAGCGTGCCGTGATGCAGGCGCGGGTTCATGCCGCCGAGGGCATGGCTGAGCGAATGCACGGCGCCCAGCCCTTTCTGGAAGGCCATCGCGCCGTGCAGGCTCGCGCACATCATGTCCATGCGGGCGTCGCGGTCCTGGCCGTCGCGCGTGGCGCGTTCGATCGCGGCCCAGCCCCGGCGCAGGCCCTCCAGCGCGATGCCGTCGGCCGGCGGGTTGAAGGCCGGTGCCAGTAAGGTTTCGATGCAGTGGGCGATCGCGTCCATGCCGGTGGCGGCGGTCAGCAGCGGCGGCAGCCTCAAGGTGAGCGCCGGATCGCAGACCGCGGCCTTGGGCAGGAGCTCCCAGTTGTGGAAGCCCAGCTTGCGGCCATCGTCGACGATCAGGATGGCGCCGCGCGCCACCTCGCTGCCGGTGCCTGCCGTCGTCGGCACCGCGATCAGCGGCAGCACCTTGGCGCTGATGCGGCCGGCACCGCCTTCGATGGTGGCGTAGTGGGTCAGCGGCCCCTCGTGGGTGGCGGCGAGGGCCACGCCCTTGGCCAGGTCGATGCTGGAGCCGCCGCCAACGGCGATCAGGCCGTCGCAGCCCTGATCGTGGCAGACCTGGACGGCCAGGCGCACGGCGGCCTCGGTGGGGTTGGCGGGCGTCTGGTCGAACACCGCGGGCTGGCGGTCGAAGGCGGCCAGCGCCTCGTCCATCACGCCGGCCGCGCGCACGCCGGCATCGGTGATGACCAAGGGCCGACGCATGCCGATGCGCTCGCATTCGGCCGGCAGCATGCGGGCCGCGCCGAACGCCAGCTCGATGCGGGTCAGGTAGAGGATCTGGGCCATCGGGTGTGCTCCGCAGTGTCTTGCGGGATCGTAGACCGAGCTGTCTAGACTAATGGTCATGCGCGCGACCCGACTGGCCTGGCTGCTCGTCCTCACTGCCTGCGGCGGCGGGGGAGGCGGTGGCGCGGCCGACCCGCCGGCGTCGGATCCGCGGTCCGGGCTCAGCGACACCACGGTCTACTCCTCTGCGGCGGACGCCTCGCTGCCGGGCGCTGTGGAGGCCGCCGCGACCAGCACGCAAAGCCTGGTCGCGAACGGTCAGACCCTGGCCTACACGGCCACCGCCGGGCACCTGATCGCGCGCGATGCCACCGGCACCGCCGAGGCTTCGATGTTCTACGTGGCCTATACCCTGCCCACTGCGGACCCGGCGACGCGCCCCGTCACCTTCTTCTACAACGGCGGCCCCGGCTCGGCCTCGGTCTGGCTGCAGTTGGGCAGTTTCGGCCCCAAACGCCTCGTCACCGGCGTGCCCGACACCGCGCTCGCCCGACCCTTCGCGTTGGTGGACAACGCCGAGCACCTGCTCGGCCAGACCGATCTGGTCTTCGTCAACGCGGTCGGCAGCGGTTATTCGCAGGCGATCGCACCGTTCACCAACCGCAGCTTCTGGGGCGTGGACAGCGACGCCGCCGTGTTCCGGGACTTCATCCTGCGCTACCTCGCCGTCAACAACCGCGCTGCCTCGGCCAAATACCTGTACGGCGAAAGCTATGGTGGCCCGCGCACGGCGGTGCTGGCGCGCCGGCTGCAGGAAGCGGGCGTCCTGCTGGACGGTCTGGTGTTGCAGTCGCCGGCACTCGACTACAACAGCAACTGCGGCATCCGCGCGGGGCAGGGCTGTGGCGGCTATCTGCCGAGCCTGGCGATGGTGGGTGCCTTCCATCGGCTGACCCGACCCCTGCCCACCGACCTGTCCGGCTGGGCCAGCCAGGCGCGCAGCTATGCCGACCAGGTGTACGCGCCGGCGTTGCAGTCCTTCATCGGCAGCGGGGTGCAGGCGCCGGCGCTGTGGCAGCCGCTGGCCGACCTGACCGGCCTGGCGGCCTCGCACTGGCAGACCTCGCTCGATGTCGCGGCGGACGACTACCGCCAATGGCTGATCCCCGGGCAACTGCTCGGCCGCTACGACGCCCGGATGAAGGCGCCCAGCGGCAGCGCGCTGGCCGCCGAGGGCGATCCCTCGGCCACCTGGCTGACCGACAGTTTCGCCGCCGGCATTGCCAGTCATCTGCGGGACCAGCTCGGCTATCGCAACGCATCCACCTACGTGCTGCTCAGCGATGCGATCAGCGTCTGGGACTTCAGCCACGCCGGCCGCAGCCTGCCCGACACCCTGCCGGACCTGGCCGCCGCGCTCGCACAGAACCCCAGGCTGCGTGTGCTCGCCATCAGCGGCTACCACGACCTGGCCACGCCCTTTCACCTCACCGAAACCGACCTCGCGCGTGTCGATGCCAGCCGCGTCAGGATTCGCAACTACGCGGGCGGGCACATGAGCTACCTCGACGACGCCACGCGCCCGCAGCAGCTGGCCGACCTGAAGGCCTTTTACGCCGGCACGCTGGCCCTGCGCGCCGCCGCCGACCTCGGCCCCGAACGCCGCGCGCTGGAGGCGCGGCCGGTGCTGGCGGTGGACCGCGCCGGCAGGCCGCAGCAGCCGGGCAGCGTCGCGCCGACGAACGAAAAGCCGGTGCAGGCGCCGCTGCGCGACCCCTGGGTGCCACCGTCGACACTGCGGGCTCGATGAAACCACCCTCCCAGATGCTGACGCCGCGCATGGCCGGGCTGCTCGAACGCATCCACCGCGCCAACCGCACGCCCTTTCACCGCCTGACGCCGCGTGAAGCGCGCATCGCCTACCGGATGGGCGCCGAGATCCTCGACCTGCCGCGCGCACCGCTGGCCCGGGTGACGGACCTCGAAGTCGCCGGCCGGCCCGCGCGGCTGTACGCACCGAGCGACGCCGTGCTGCCGGTGCTGCTCTATCTGCACGGCGGCGGCTTCACGATCGGCGACCTGGAAACCCATGACAGCCTGTGCCGCCAGCTCAGCCTGCGCAGCGGCGCGGCCGTGGTGGCGCTGGACTACCGGCTCGCACCCGAGCATCGCTTCCCTGCCGCGGTGGACGATGCCTGGGCCGCTCTGGCCTGGCTGCACGAGCATGCTGCCGCGCTCGGCCTGGACGGTGCCCGGCTCGGCGTGGCGGGCGACAGCGCCGGCGGCACGCTGGCCGCCGGCACGGCCTTCTTCGCCCGCGACCACGGCCTGCCGCTGGCGCTGCAGCTGCTGATCACGCCGGGCACCGCCAGCCGGCCCGCCACCGTCTCGCACAAGCTCTTCGCCCACGGCTTCCTGCTCGATGCCGACAGCATTGCCTGGTTCTTCGATCACTACCTCGACGCCGGCCAGCGCCACGACTGGCGTTTCGCGCCGCTGGAGGCGCCGGAGCACGCCGGCCTGGCACCGGCCTGCATCGTGCTGGCCGAATGCGACCCGCTGGTGGACGAAGGCATCGCCTACGCCGACACGCTGCGCGCCGCCGGCGTGCCGGTGCAGCTGGAGCTGTATCGTGGCGTCACCCACGACTTCATCAAAATGGGCCGGCACATCCCGGAAGCGCTGACCGCGCTCGACGCCTGTGCCCAGGCCATCAGGGAGACACTCACACCATGAAGCGCACCGACTTCCGCCACCTCGAGCCCCTGCGCGTGCGCTGGGCCGAGATCGATGCCCAGGGCATCGTCTTCAACGGCCACTACCTCACCTATCTGGACACCGCGGTCAGCGGCTACTGGCGGGCGCTGGCCATCCCCTATGCCGACACGATGAAGCAGCTCGGCGGCGACCTCTATGTGCGCCGTGCGACGCTGGACTACCGCGGCTCGGCCCGCTACGACGACCGACTGGACATCGGCATCCGTGCCCGCGAGTTCGGCAACAGCTCGATGAAGGTCGACGGCGCCATCTTCCATGGCGAGCAGATGCTGGTGCAGGCCGAGATGGTCTATGTCTTCGCCGACCCCGCCACGCAGTCGCCCATCCATCTGCCCGATGCCTTGCGCGGCCTGATGCACGACTTCGAGGCCGGCCAGCCGGTGGTCGACGTGGTGCTGGGCGGCTGGGGTGAACTTGGCGAGGCGGCGACGGCCATCCGCCGCGAAGTGTTCGTGAAGGAACAACACATCCCCGCCGACATGGAATGGGACGCCGCCGACGCCAGCTGCCTGCATGCGCTGGCGCGCAACCGCTTCGGCCTGCCGCTGGCCACCGGCCGCCTGCTGGAGCATGTGCCCGGCGTCGCCAAGATCGGCCGCATGGCCGTGCTGCGCGCGATGCGCGGGGGCCAGGTCGGCCGCCTCGTGCTGGGCGCGCTGATGGCCGAGGCCAAGCAGCAGGGCTACCGCGAGGTGCTGCTGCATGCGCAACTGTCGGCCGAGAACTTCTATCTGCGAGCGGGCTTCCAGCGAAGGGGTGAGCCCTTCGAGGAGGCCGGCATCGGGCATGTGGAGATGGTCAGGGCGCTCTGAGCCGGGCGGCCCGCAGCTACGGCAGTGTCGAACGGCGGCGGGTGGCGTCCCCGGCTGGCCTCAGCCCAGCATCTCGAACCGCTCCACCCGGCGTTCGGTGGCGAGCCAGGGCGCCATCGCCGCGGCCACGCCCGGCTCGCGGTGGCCCCAGCCTTCGGGGTAGATTTCCATCCATGTCCAGCGGCCCTGCTCGTCGGGCTCGGGCCGCTGCAGCAGCTCGATCGGCGCCTCGACGCGGGCCTTGCGGAAGGCCACCAGCGCCGCATCGACATGCTCGTTGGCGACGCGGTAGTAGACGTAGAGCTGCACGCTCATTCCTGCGGCGGGATCTCGTAGGGCAGGGCGCGCGGCTGCAGGGTTGCGCCGCCAGCGCTGCCCAGGTGCAGGCTGCCACCCTCCAGCGCGGCGAGCTTGATCTCGGCGGCGATGAACGTGCGGCCGTCGCGCGTGCCGGCACCGGCGACGATGCCCGCCGGCTGCTCGGGGTCGGCGCTGTGGAAGATCTCCTGGCCGATGGCGGCGGTGCTGTCGGTCTCGAACAGCTGCAGCCGGCGCTTGAGCGTGCCGCGGTACTGGCTGCGCGCGACGACTTCCTGGCCCGGGTAGCAGCCCTTCTTGAAGTTCACGCCGCCCAGCACCTCGAAGTTGATCATCTGCGGCACAAAGGCCTCGACGGTGGCGCCGCGCACCCAGGCGATGCCCGCTTCGGCTTCTGCAGCGGCCCAGGCTTCGGCCGTGAGCTCAGCGCCCGCCGGCGCGGGCGCAGCGGCCGGCTGCATGCGCAGCGCCCGGCCCGTGCCGGGCAGGGCCACCTGCACCGCATCCCCGTCGCGCAGCAGGGCCCAGGCCTCGGCGGGCGCGGTGCCCAGCAGGCCGTAGACGGCGAAGTCGGCGCTGGCGTCCGTCAGCTTGCACTTGGCGCGCAGCACGAACATCGACAGCCGCTTCAGCGTGGCCGGCAGGGTCTCGGCCGGCAGGGCCAGCAGGATCTCCTCGTCGCCGCCGCGCCAGCCCACCATCGTCGCCAGCAGCCGGCCCTTGGCCGTGCAGAAGCCGGCGAGCCGCGCGTGGTCGCGGTCGAGCAGCGCAAAGTCCTGGGTCAACTGGCTGTGCAGGAAGCTGGCGGCGTCGGCACCCTGGGCGCGGATGACGCCCCAGTCGTGGAGGCGGAGTTGGGAGGTCTCGGACATGGGCGGAATTATCATCGGCGCCCTTTGGACGGAGCCTGAGCAAGGGCATGAAGTGGCTGTTGCGGGCGGTGCTCGCGTTGATGTTGATGGCAGGCGTGGCCACCGGCGCCGCGTGGCTCTGGCTGCGCAGCCCGCTGGCGCTGGCGGCGCCATCGGTGGAGCTGTCCATCGAGCCGGGCACCAACCCGGCCGAGGTCGCCCGCGCCTGGGTCGCGGCCGGTGTGCAGACCGATGCCCGGTGGCTCTACCAATGGTTCAAGTTCTCCGGCCAGGCCAAGCTGATCCGCGCCGGCAGCTACGAGGTGCATGCCGGCGTCACGCCGCGCGAGCTGCTCGACAAGATGGTCCGCGGCGACCAGGTGCTGGAGCAACTGCGCCTGATTGAAGGCTGGAACTGGCGCCAGGTGCGGGCCGCCCTGGCCGCGGCACCCCACCTCAAGCTCACGACCGCGAGCCTCAGCGACGCCGAGGTGATGGCGGCGCTGGGCCAGCCCGGCATCGCGCCCGAGGGGCGGTTTTTTCCGGACACCTATGCCTACAGCCGCGGCGTCAGCGACCTGACCGTGCTCAAGCGCGCCCACGCGGCGATGCAGCGCCGCCTCGCAGCGGCCTGGGGCCAGCGCGCAGCCGACCTGCCGTTGAAGAACGCCGACGAGGCGTTGATCCTGGCGTCCATCGTCGAGAAGGAAACCGGTGCGCCGGGCGATCGCAGCAAGGTCGCGGCGGTGTTCGTCAACCGGTTGCGCCTCGGCATGCCGCTGCAGACCGACCCGACCGTCATCTACGGCCTCGGCGAGGCCTATGGCGGCAACCTGAGGAAGCGCGACCTGACGACCGACACACCGTTCAACACCTACACCCGCACCGGCCTGCCGCCCACGCCGATCGCGATGCCCGGCGCGGCCTCGCTGCAGGCGGCGCTGCAGCCGGCCGCGGTCAAGTCGCTCTACTTCGTCGCGCGTGGCGACGGCAGCAGCGAGTTCAGCGACGATCTCGCCGCGCACAATCGCGCGGTCAACAAATACATCCGCGGCAAGTGACGGGACGATTCATCAGCTTCGAGGGCATCGACGGTGCCGGCAAGTCCACCCATATCCGGGCCGTGGCCGACTGGTTCCGTGCGCGGGGTGCCGACGTGCAGCTCAGCCGCGAGCCCGGTGGCACGCCGCTGGCCGAGACGCTGCGCGACATCGTGCTGAACCAGCCGATGGGCTCGCTGACCGAGCTGCTGCTGATGTTTGCGGGCCGGCGCGACCATGTCGAGACCGTCATCCGCCCGGCGCTTGCGGCCGGCAAGACCCTGCTCTGCGACCGCTTCACCGATGCCAGCTTCGCCTATCAGGGCGGCGGTCGCGGCCTGCCGCTGAGCGTGCTCAACCCGCTGGCCAACTGGGTGCAGCAAGGCACCGAGCCCGAGCTGACGCTGTGGTTCGACCTGCCCGCCGCGCAGGCCGCGGCCCGCCGCGCAGGCGCCCGGGAGGCCGACCGCATCGAGCAGCAGGACCTCGACTTCTTCGAGCGCGTGCGCGCCGCCTATGCGGCCCGCGCGGCCGCGGCGCCGCAGCGCATCGTGCGCATCGACGCGAGCGGTACGGTCGAGCAAGTCGGCCAGGCCGTGCTCGCGGTGCTGGCGCAGCGCTACCCGGCATGCTGAACCTCGATCTGCCCTGGCTGCAGGCGCCGCTGGCCGATGCGCTCGCGCGGGCCCGCTCGCATGCGCTGCTGGTGCAGGGCCCGGCCGGCGTGGGCCAGCTGGAGCTGGCCGTCAAGCTCGCGCAGAGCTGGCTGTGCGAAGCCGCCGCGCCCGGTGCGCCGGCCTGCGGCCAGTGCCCGAGCTGCAAGCTGTTCGCGAGCGGCACCCACCCGGACTTCCGTCTGCTGCTGCCGGAGGCGCTGGAGGCGCCGGCGCGCGCCGCGCTGGGCCTGCCCTTCGAGGAGCCCGATGCCAAGGCCGGCAAGGCCAAGCCCAGCCGCGAGATCAAGGTCGAGGCGGTGCGCGACCTGCTGGCCTTTGCCCAGGCCACGTCGGCGCGCGGCCGCGCCAAGGTGGTCGTGATCTTTCCGGCCGAGGCCCTCAATGGCGTTGCGGCCAATGCGCTGCTGAAGACGCTTGAGGAACCGTCGGGCCTGCTGCGCTTTGCGCTGGCCAGCCATGACAGCGCCAGCCTGCTGCCGACGATTCGCAGTCGCTGCCAGCCCGTGCCGCTGGCCCTGCCGGCGGCCGATGCCGCACTGGCATGGCTGGCGTCCCAGGGGGTCAAGGACGCGGCCGGGCTGCTGGCAGCGACCGGCGGGCGGCCGCAGCAGGCCTTGGCCTGGTTTGAGGCCGGCTTGACCGATGCCGCCTGGCAGGCCCTGCCCAAGCGGGTGGCGCGCGGCGAGGTGGCGGCCCTGTCGGACTGGCCGCCGCCGCGGGTCATCGATGCGCTGCAGCGGCTGTGCCATGACCTGTTGCGCCGCGGCCATGGCCAGCCGGGCCAGTTCTTCGACCCGGCCGGGCTGCCGCAGCCCCGGCGCGTGGCGCCGCTGCTGGCCTGGGAGGCCGAACTGCGTCGCGCGGCACGCCATGCCGACCATCCGCTGAACGCCGGCCTGTGGATCGAGGCGCTGGTGGCGCAGGGCCAGGCCGCCATGGCGGCGGCCGCGCGGTGAATACACTCCGGCCATGAGCGACGCCACCTCCAAGCCCGGCCCGAGCACGCAATTCCAGCCCAGCCAGATCGGCGGTCCGATGCCGCTGCCTTCGGTGGGGGGGCTGGGTGTCGCATCCGGCGCTCGGCCCAGCGTCATCCAGCTGGTGTTCCGCGAGAAGTCGGCGCTGTACGCGGCCTATATCCCGGCCTTCACCGACGGCGGCCTGTTCGTGCCGACGACGCGCGACTACAAGCTGGGCGAAGACGTCTATCTGCTGCTGGCCCTGCCGGACGACAACCAGCGCTACCCGGTGGCCGGCAAGGTCGCCTGGCTGACGCCGGCCAACGCGTCCGCCGGCCGCACCCAGGGCGTCGGCGTGCGCTTCCCGGGCGACGAGAAGACGCGGCTGATCCGGCTGCGTATCGAGGAAATCCTCGGCACCGCCGTCTCCTCAAGCAAGCCGACGCAGACCCTCTGATCCGCCCCCGATCGATGTTCATTGATTCCCATTGCCACCTCAGCTTTCCGGAGCTGAAGCAGCGGCTGCCCGACATCCTGGCGGAGATGCGCGCTGCCCAGGTGGTGCAGGCCATCTGCATCTGCACCCAGATGGAGGAGTTCGAGGCGGTGCACGCGCTGGCCCTGGAACATCCCCAGCTCTGGGCCACGGTGGGCGTGCATCCCGACACCGAGGGCCTGCGCGAGCCCGATGTGGCCGAGCTGGTGCGGCTGGCGGCGCTGCCGCGCGTCGTCGCGATCGGCGAAACCGGGTTGGACTACTACCGCCTGAACGGCCGCAGCATCGCCGACATGGACTGGCAGCGTGAGCGCTTTCGGGTCCATATCCGCGCGGCCAGGGCGGCGGCCAAGCCCCTGGTCATCCACACCCGGTCGAGTGCAGCCGACACGCTGCGCGTGCTGGACGAGGAGGGCGGCGAGGCGGCCGGCGGCGTCTTCCACTGCTTCACCGAGACGGCCGAGGTCGCGCTCGCGGCGGTGGAGCGCGGCTACTGCATCTCGTTCTCCGGCATCGTCAGCTTCAAGAACGCGCAGGACCTGCGCGATCTGGCCCGGCTGCTGCCGCTGGATCGCCTGCTGATCGAGACCGACAGCCCCTATCTGGCGCCGGTGCCCCATCGCGGCAAAACCAACACGCCGGCCTATGTGCCCCACGTGGCCCGGGCGGTCGCAGACGCGGTCGGCTTGCCGGTCGCTGAACTCGCGGCGATCACGGCCGCCAACACGCGCCGCCTGTTCGGGCTGCCGCCGGTGACCGCATGAGGGCCCGGCTGCTTGCCCTGCTGCTGGCGGCGGCGCTCGGGGCTGGCGCGCAGGCCGCGCCCATCGACGACCTGGTGTTGGCCACCGAGCTGAACGATCCGCGCGCGGTGCTCAGCCTGTTGCTCAAGGGGGTCGATCCCAACCAGCCCGACTCGCGCGGCCGCCAGGCCCTGTTCGTCGCACTGCGCGAGAACTCGCTGCGGGCGCTGGACAGCCTGCTGGCGTCGCCGCAATTGCGCATCGACGAGCCCAATGCCCAGGGCGAGACGCCGCTGATGATCGCCGCGATCCGCGGTTCGCTGCCGGCGGTGCAAGCCCTGGTCAAGCGCGGCGCGGCGATCAACCGCGAAGGCTGGACGCCGCTGCACTACGCCTGCAGCGGCCCGGACAACGGCGTGGCCGCCTGGCTGATCGAGCAGGGCGCCGAGATCAATGCCCGCTCCGACAACGGCACGACGCCGCTGATGATGGCGGCGCGCTACGGCAATGGCGACCTTGTGCCGGTGCTGCTCAAGGCCGGCGCCGAGCCGCGCGCGGCCAATGAGCAGGAGCTGACCGCGGCCGATTTCGCGCAGCGGGGCGGACGCGACCGCATCGCCGCGGAGCTGCGGCGGCTGAGCGCCGAACGCCAGCGCGCCGACGCGGCGGCCAAGGACGCAGCCAAGGAAGCAAGCAAGTAAGCGGCGGCGCCCGCCGGCTCAGGCGTAGCGCGTCGCGCGGCCTTCGCGCACAAAGGCCCACAGCTGCAGACCCAGGCGCTGCGCGGTGCCGACTGCGAGGCTGCTCGGTGCCGACACGCAGGCCAGCAGGCCGATGCCGGCCATGGCAGCCTTGTGCACCAGCTCGTGGCTGGCGCGGCTGGACATCGCGACAAAGCCGGCCTCGCGGGCGGCCGCCGTCTTGGCCCGGGCGCCGATCAGTTTGTCCAGCGCGTTATGGCGGCCGACGTCCTCGCGCGCCAGCCCGACGCCGCCGTCCAGCGCGCACCAGGCCGCCGCATGCAGGCCGCCGCAGCGCGCATTCAGCACCTGGGCGTGGCGCAGTTCAAGCATCGCGCGCGCCAGCGCGGCGGGCGCCACGTCAGGCGGTTGCACCGGCGGCGGCTGCAGCGCGGCAAAGTCCGTCAGGCTTTCCAGGCCACACAGGCCGCAGCCGGTGCGGCCCGCCAGCTGGCGGCGGCGCAGCTTCAGGCCCTGCTCACGCGCGGCGGTGACGGTCAGCGCCAGTTCGATGCCGTCGGCGCGGGCCTCGGTCTCGATGTCGAGCAGCTCGCCGGGGCGGTGGATCCAGCCCTCGGCCAGCGCAAAGCCGAGCGCAAAGTCTTCCAGGTCCGCCGGCGTGGCCAGCATCACCGCCTGGGACACGCCGTTGACGGTGAGCGCCACCGGCATCTCGACGGCGATCTCCTCGTCGGCGCTGGCGCCGACCGGGCGCAGCTTCAGCAGGGCGTCGGTCACGCGAAAGTTTGGGAACTGCACATGGCCGCGATGATAGGAGTTGCCCGCGGGGGCCGCCGGCCGCAGCGGCAAGACCTCAACGGTGGCCATGGTGGCCATCGCGGCTGCGCGATGATCGCGCCCTCGCGGTCGCGCTGGCG
The DNA here is from genome assembly GCA_003963075.1 of Burkholderiales bacterium. GTDB lineage: Bacteria > Pseudomonadota > Gammaproteobacteria > Burkholderiales > Burkholderiaceae_C > Pelomonas. Next base: position 43,874 of record RXJV01000057.1, on the reverse strand, counting down.
CGCCCTTTGGAGTCCATCGTGTATCTGCCCGCCCACTTCACGTCCACCGACTTCAAGCATGCGCTGCAGCTGATCGACGAACAGCCCTTGGCCCTGCTGGTGGGCCCGGATGCGCAGGGGCAGAGCTTTGGCACCCATGCGCCGCTGGTGGCGCTGAATTCGGGCGACGGGCTGCTGCTCGACGGCCATATGGCGCGTGCCAATCCGCACTGGGGCTGGCTGTCGCAGCAGGGCCGGGTGCTGGCCGTCTTCAGCGGCCCGAGCGCCTATGTCAGCCCCCGGCACTACGAATCGGTCAAGAACGTGCCGACCTGGAACTACGCGGCCCTGCATGCCTATGGCGAGGTCGAGCTGATCGACGGCGAGGCCGACAAGGACGGCCTGCTCAAGCGCCTGATCGGCCGCTTCGAGCCGGACTATGCCGAGCAGTGGCGCGGCCTGCCCGAAGAGTTCCAGCACAGGATGCTGGGCGCCATCGTCGGCTTCCGGATCCGCGTGACGCGCTGGGAGCTCAAGCTCAAGCTGAGCCAGAACCGCGCGGCGGTGGAGCGCCAGCGCATCCGCGAGGCGCTGGCGGCGTCCGACCGGGCCGAGGACCGCGCGACAGCCGAGTGGATGGCTCGTCTAGAAGCCTAGATCGGGCAGGGCGCTCTTTGCGCCCGAGCGGATCGGCCCGCCACGGTGCCGGACGGCGCTTGGCTCACATGCCCGCGTAGTTCGGCCCGCCGCCGCCCTCCGGCGTGACCCAGACGATGTTCTGCGTCGGGTCCTTGATGTCGCAGGTCTTGCAGTGCACGCAGTTCTGCGCATTGATCTGCAGACGCTCGCCGCTGCCGCCCTCGACGGGCACGAACTCGTAGACGCCGGCGGGGCAGTAGCGGCTCTCGGGGCCGGCGAATTTCGCGAGGTTGACCTGCACCGGCACGCTGTCGTTCTTCAGCGTCAGGTGGGCGGGCTGGTTCTCCTCGTGGTTGGTGTTGGAGATGAACACCGAGGACAGCCGGTCGAAGCTCAGCTTGCCATCCGGCTTGGGGTAGCTGATGCGGGCGCACTCGGCCGCGGGGCGCAGCGCCTCGTGATCGGCCTTGTGGTTGTGCAGGGTCCACGGCGGGTTGGCCACACCCAGCTTGGGCAGCAGCCAGTGCTCGATGCCGGCCATCAGCTGGCCCGTGGTCTTGCCCTTCTTGAACCAGAGCTTGAAGTTGCGGGTCTGCTGCAGCTCTTCGTTCAGCCAGCTCTGCTCGAAGGCCTCGGGGTAGGCGCTCAGCTCGTCCTGGGCACGGCCAGCCACCAGGGCCGGGGCCAGGGCCTCGGCGCAGAGCATGCCGCTCTTGATGGCCGCATGGCTGCCCTTGATGCGGGCGGCGTTGAGGTAGCCGGCATCGCAGCCGATCAGCGCACCGCCGGGGAAGACGGTCTTGGGCAGGGCCTGGGGCGTGCCGTTGTTGATGGCACGGGCGCCGTAGCCGATGCGCTTGCCACCTTCGAGGTGGGCGCGGATGGCCGGGTGGGTCTTCCAGCGCTGCATCTCCTCGAAGGGGCTGAGGTAGGGGTTGCTGTAGTCCAGGCCGATGACGAAACCCAGCGTGACCTTGTTGTCCGCCAGGTGGTAGAGGAAGCCACCGCCGAAGGTGTCGCCCTCCATCGGCCAGCCGGCGGTGTGCACCACCTTGCCGGGCTGGGCCTTGTCGGCGGGGATCTCCCACAGCTCCTTGATGCCGATGGCGAAGGTCTGGGTGTCCTTGCCTTCGGTCAGGCGGAACTTGGCGAGCAGCTGTTTGCCGAGGTGGCCGCGCGCACCTTCGGCGAACACGGTGTATTTGCCGAGCAGCTCCATGCCGAGCTGGAAGTGGTCGCTGGGCTGGCCGTCCTTGCCCAGGCCCATGTTGCCGGTGGCCACGCCCTTGACCCGGCCCTGCTCGTCGTAGAGCACCTCGGCGGCGGCGAAGCCGGGGAAGATCTCGACGCCCAGGCTCTCGGCCTGTTGGGCCATCCACTTGACCACGTCGGACAGGCTGATCACATAGCAGCCGTGGTTGTGGAAGTTGCGCGGCACCAGCCAGTCGGGCGTGCGGGTGCTGCCGGTCTCGCTGAGGAAGAGCACGTCGTCGCCGGTCACGGCCTGGTGCAGCGGTGCGCCGAGCTCCTGCCAGTTCGGGAACAGCTCGGTGATGGCGCGCGGGTCCATGACCGCGCCGGACAGGATGTGGGCGCCCGGCTCCGAGCCCTTTTCGAGCACGACGACGCTGGCGTCGGGATTCAACTGCTTGAGCCGGATGGCCGTGGCGAGGCCGGCCGGGCCGCCGCCGACGATGACCACGTCGTATTCCATGGACTCGCGGGGGCCGAACTGGGCCAGGATTTCTTCGGATGTCATGCCGGGTCTCCGTCAGCTTTGAATTGCGCGCGATTCTAGAGAGGGTGAACCGCGAATCGAACGACCGTGCTTTTTTAGTGTGAGCAGCCTAGCCCGGTAGGATCGGTGCCACCCCGTCAACAGGCCGTCTCATGAGTTACTCCATCAACCTCGAAGGCCGCGTGGCCCTGGTCACCGGTGCGTCCAGCGGCCTGGGCGCGCAGTTCGCCAAGACCCTGGCCCAGGCCGGTGCCTGTGTCGTGCTGGCCGGCCGCCGTATCGAGCGGCTCAAGGACCTTCGCGCCGAGATCGAAGGCGGCGGCGGCGACGCCCATGTCGTGCCGCTTGACGTCACCGACGTCGCCAGCATCAAGGCCGCCGTGGCCCATGCCGAGACCGAGGTCGGCACGCTGGACATCCTGATCAACAACTCCGGCGTCAGCACCACCCAGCGCCTCACCGACGTCACCGAGAACGACTACGACTTCGTGATGGACACCAACACGCGCGGCGCCTTCTTCGTCGCGCAGGAGGTGGGCAAGCGCATGCTGGCCCGGGCGCGTGGTGCGGCGCCGGGCACCTTCATCGGCGGGCGCATCGTCAACGTCGCATCGATGGCGGGCCTGCGCGTGCTGGGGCAGATCGGCGTCTACGCGATGAGCAAGGCGGCCGTCATCCACATGACCCGTGCGATGGCCCTCGAGTGGGGCAAGTACGGCATCAATGTGAACGCGATCTGCCCGGGCTATATCGACACCGAGATCAACCATCACCACTGGAGCACCGAGCAGGGCCAGAAGCTGGTGGAGCTGCTGCCGCGCAAGCGCGTGGGCCAGCCGAAGGATCTGGACACGGCCCTGCTGATGCTGTGCGCCAACGAGAGCCATTTCATCAACGGCGCGGTGATCCAGGCCGACGACGGTTTCGGAGTTTGATGTGCCCCTCGTCCGGCCCGGCTCCGCTGAACGCGGGCCTGTCCAGCCGGTCCCCCGTGGGGACGGCGATTGCACGGGCATCCAACCCGTGCAACATCGCCATGGCGGGCCGGCTTGGGAGCGGCCCGGCGCTCGACCCGCAATAGCAAAGACATGAATCAAAGAAGCCTGACCCCGCTGGAGGCCCGCGTGCTGGCCGTGCTGGTCGAGAAGGAGAGCACCGTGCCCGACAGCTACCCGCTGTCGGCCAATGCGCTGACCGCCGGCTGCAATCAGAAGACCGCGCGCGACCCGGTGATGGACGTGACCGAGGCCGAGGTGCTGGCGGCGGTCGAGGAGCTGAAGGCGCTGCACCTGGTCAACACCGTCAGCGGCAGCCGCGTGGTGCGCTACGAGCACAACTTCGCGCGCGGCCTGGGCGTGCCCGGCGCCGCGCAGGCCCTGTTGGCCCAGCTGATGCTGCGCGGCCCACAGACAGCGGCCGAGCTGAGGCAGAACACCGAGCGCCTGCATCGCTTCGCCGATGTGTCCTCGGTCGAGGGCTTTTTGGAGGAGCTGGCCGAGCGCGAGCCGCCCTTTGCCGCCAAGCTGCCCAAGGCGCCGGGCGCGCGCGAGGCGCGCTGGGCGCATCTGCTGAACGGGCCGGTGGCGTCCGTCGATCAGGCCGTCGCGGCGGCCCTGCCGCGTGATGAGGAGCTGGCCTTGCAGAAGGCCGAGCTGGCCGCGCTGAAGGCCGAGGTCGTGCTGCTGCGCAGCCTGGTTGACCGCATCACGGCCGAACTGGGCCTCACACCGTAGCCGAGCGCCATGCGATACACCGTTCCTGCCGACAAGAAGCTGACCTATGAGTGCCGCATCGCGATGCGCTGGGGCGACATGGACGCGATGGGCCACATCAACAACACCCTGTATTTCCGCTACCTGGAGATCGCCCGGGTGGACTGGCTCACGCAGATCGGCGCTCCGCCCAACCCGGGCGGGCAGGGGCCGGTGATCGTCAATGCCTTCTGCAACTTCTACCGCCAGCTCAAGTTCCCGGGCGAGCTGCTCGCCAAGCACTACGTCAGCGACCCCGGCCGCACCAGCTTCGAGACCTGGATCACGCTGGAGCGTGCCGACGAGCCCGGCGTGATCTGCGCCGAAGGCGGCTCGACCACGCTGTGGTTCGATGCCCAGACCGACAAGGCGGTGGCCCTGCCGGACTGGGTGCGGGCCCTGGTCACTTGAAGCTGTACCTGGCGCTGACGTAGGCGTAGCGGCCACGCGGATCGGTGTAGCTGGGGTCGTAGCCGTTCAGGAAGAAGTAGGCCTGCTGCGAGAACGGTGGCGCGGTGTTGAACAGGTTCTGCACGCCGGCCCGCAGCGTCAGCGCCTGGGTGGCCACCCAGCCGGCCGACAGGTTCCACAGCGAATAGGCCGCGACCTTGCGGTCGGCCTTGCCGATGACATGCTGGTCGTCGTAGCCCGACAGGTAGCTGTTGGACAGGGTCGCCGAGAAGGGGCCGTGTTCCCAGTCCAGGCTCAGCGTGTGGCGCCAGCGTTGCACGACACCGTCGTTGATGAAAACGCCGAGGTTGCTGACATAGGGGTCGCCGTTGCCGGTCTGGCGTTCGGACTGCAGGGTCAGGGTGCCGTTCAGCCGCAGCGCGAACTGGCCGAGGCCGGTCTTGAGCTCGCTCAGGCTGAGGCCCAGGTCCAGGCCCGAGATGCGCTCGTTGCCGCGGTTCTGCTTGATCAGGTCGATCGCGCAGATCTTGCTGCTGTTCGGGTTGGCCACGTCCTGGCAATAGGGCGGCAGCACCGCGTCATAGCGGCGGTGCACCAGGCTGCCGTATTTGTCGAGGTTGGACAGGATGACATCCACGCCCAGCGTGCTGATCAGGTCGCTCTTCTGGATGGCCCAGTAGTCCAGGTTGACGCTGACGCCCGGCCGGGGCTCGAACACCGCGCCCAGCGAGAACTGGCGCGATTTTTCGGGCTTGAGCGCGGGGTTGCTGTAGTTCAGCGTCGTCCAGTCGTTGGAGCAGTCGGTGACGGTGTTGGTCGGGTCGGCCTTCAGGCAGAGGGGGTCGACGAGGATGGCCGCGCTGCCGGTGGTCACCGGGCGGTAGAGGTCCGACATGCTCGGTGCGCGGAAGCCCCGGCCCACCGAGGCGCGCAGCAGCAGCTCAGGGCTCGACAGGTATTTGAGGCCGAGCTTGGGGCTCAACGCGCCGCCGCTGACCTGGTAGCGCTCGTAGCGCATCGCCGCCTGCAGCTCCAGCTGCTTGGTGACCGGGGCGCTCAGCTCGCCGAAGACGGCGCCGACGCGCCGCGAATGACCGAAGTCCGAGTCCGGGCCCTGGGTGGATTCGCCGAGGATGATGTCCTGCTTGAGGGCGTCGGACTGGTGGTAGTCCTGCTTCTCGCGGCGCCATTCGCCACCGAGGGCGACGGCCAGGTCGCCGCCGTCCAGCGGCAGCAGGCCCTTGGACATCTTGAAGTCCAGGCTGTCCATCGTGCCGACGGCGCGACGCACCTCGCCGCGCAGCTGGGCCGCCTCGTACAGCGCCTGGCCCGCGGCGCTCGACGGGCCGAACGCATTGAGCGTGCCGTTCGCAAAGCCGGCCAGGATCTTGGGCCGGTCCAGATAGCCCTGATGGTCGCGGTCGGAAACGGTGCTGGTGCTGTGGTTGACGGCCCACTCATAGTCCCAGCCGGCGACGACGCCATTGGTGCCCAGCACGAAGCGCTTGCCGGTCGACAGCAGCTCGCTGGTGCGCAGGCCGGCCTCTCTGAGCCGGGTCCGCACGACGAGGATGCGGCGCTCGTCATCCGCCGGGAAATTGGCCAAGCCGGTGTTCTTCAGCGCCGGCACCAGGGCCACGTCGATCTTGGCGTTCACGCGGTTCGGCGTGCCGGTGTAGAGGGTGCGTGCCTGGGCCAGCGAGGCCTCGACGAAGAGCTGGTGGCCGCCGCCCAGGTTGAACACGCCGCGGCTGAACAGGCTGCTCTTGCGGGCATCGGGGTAGAGCTCGATGTCGCGCATGTAGTCGAAGGTGCAGCCATCCACGCCGCCGATGCCCGCCGGCAGGTAGAGCGTGGCCGGCGGGTTGCAGCCGGTGGCCGCGGCCGGGTTGATGGTGTAGTTGCTGATGACGGTCTTGCCGTTGGCCTTGAAGCCCTCGGCAATCAGCAGGTCGCGCTGCTCGGAGCCTGACAGGTTCTCGTCCAGCAGGATGTTGCCGGGGAAGGTGGCGCTGGACAGCAGGTCCGGCAGCCGGCCGGGAATGTCGAGCGCCTGGATGAACTTGCGGCGCGAGGCATTCAGGCTGCTGGCCTTTTGCAGGTCCACCACGGCCATCAGATTGAAGCCGTCGCGGCCGTAGTCACCGAAGCCGCCGGACAGCGTTGCCGCGCGCTTGTTGCCGCCGCCGCCTTCGGTGGTGTTGCCGGCCAGCGCGCTGATCTCGGCGCCGGCGAAGTCCTTGCGGGTGATGAAGTTGATGACGCCGCCGATCGCGTCCGAGCCGTACAGCGACGAGGCGCCGTCCAGCAGGATCTCGACGCGCTGGATGGCCGCGGCCGGGATGCTGTTCAGGTCCACGCCGGCCGCACTGCCGGGCGACGCGAAGTTGGCCATCCGGCGGCCGTTCAGCAGCACCAGGGTGGACGACACGCCCAGACCGCGCAGGTTGGCCGCGTTCAGGCCCATCTGGTCGCGGTAGCCGCCGAAGCCGATGCTGCCGCCGTCGGTCAGGTTGCTGGCGCTCGCGCTGAGCCGGGCGACCAGCTCGGCCGCGGTCGTGATGCCGGCCTTGTCGATCTCGGCGCGGCTGATGACCTGCACCGGCAGTGCCGTCTCGCCCTCGATGCGCTTGATCGCCGAGCCGGTGATCTCGACCCGCTCCAGCCGGTCCTGCGCATGCGCCGTCAGCGCCGCAAGTTGGAGCAGGGCTGCGGCAATTGCCGTGGGGCTGAAGTGGCGCGCGTTCGTGGTCATCCGTGAAGCTCCCTGGACATGGTCCGGCCGAGTCTAGGCATGGCCTTGGCTTGTCGTGGGCCGCAGCGCGGCTTTCGTCTCGTGCGCGCCACGCACGGTACCGTTCGAATCGGGACAAACCCTGTCGCCGGCCTCTGTCATCATCCGCGCTCTGTTTTGCAAAGGACAAGGCATGGGCGTTTGGAATTGGGCGCTGGGACTGGCCATCGGCGTGGCTGTGATGTCGGCTGCGGAGTCGGCCCCACCGGCGGCGCCGCTGGCACCGACCGCAGCGAGTGCGCCGCAGGGCCTGCGCCTGTTCCGGCCGTCCGCACCGGCCTCGGCCCCGCGTGGCCCGGCGGCGCCCAAGCCGGCCGCCGCCCCGGCGCCGGCTGCATCGGTGCCGGCTCCCGTGGCCCCGACAGCCGAGGCCGAGCCTGCAATTCGCGGCTATGCCATTCCCATTGGCGGTGCGCTCAAGGCCGACAACGACGAGGTCTGGCAGCGCGTCGTGCAACTGGCGGGCGGCAAGGGCGCACGCTTCGTCGTGTTCGCGACGGCCAGCGAGGACCCCGAGGCGAGCGCCAAGCAGGTGGTCGAGCTGCTGCAGCGGCGCGGCGCGGTGGCCGAGGCCTTGCCGGTGGCGCCCAAGTTCCAGTGGGTGGACCTGAACAAGGTGGTCCGCGACCCGGCGCTGATCGCCAAGGTCAGGGCGGCGCGGGGCGTGTTCTTCACCGGCGGTGCCCAGGAACGCATCGTCGACGTGCTGCAGCCCGGCGGGCAGAGCACGCCGATGCTGGATGCGATCTGGGAGGTCTATCGCAAGGGCGGCGTCGTGGCCGGGACCTCGGCGGGCGCGGCCATCATGAGCGCGGTGATGGTGCGCGACGGCCCCAGCATCATCGACATCCTGAAAGGCCGCTTCGCCGACGGCAAGCAGATCGGCCGCGGGCTGGGATTCGTCGGCCCCAAACTGTTCGTCGACCAGCATTTCCTGAAGCGCGGCCGCTTCGGCCGGATGATCCCGTTGATGATGGCCAAGGGATACAAGATCGGCCTGGGCGTCGACGAAAACACGGCGGCGGTGATCCGCGGCGATGAAATCGAGATCGTCGGTGCACGCGGCGCCCTGATCGTGGACCTCACCGAGGCCAAGACCGACCCGGCGCTGGGCGCCTTCAATGTGCGGGGGGCCCGGCTGTCCTATCTGGAGCATGGCGACCGCTACCACCTGCGCGCGCGCTCGACCTCGCCGTCGCCGCCCAAGCTGCGTGGCGAGCTGCACGATGCCGAGTCCCCCAACTTCAAGCCCTACTACACCGATGACGTCTTCCATCTCGACATGCTGGGCGACTCGACGATCTCCAACGCGATGATCCGGCTGATCGACAGCACGCGGCGCGAGGTCAAGGGCCTGGCCTTCGACGTGCTGCCGCGGGCCAACGATCCGCTGGCCGAGCTGGGCTTTCTGTTCCGGCTCTACAAGGGTCTGGACTCGCTGGGCTGGAGCACCGACGAGTTTGATGCCGAGCAGTTCACGGTGGCCAATCTCTACCTCGACGTCAGTCCGGTGCGCCTGCCGATGCCGCTCTACGGCGGCTGGGCGCCGCCCCGCGATCCCGCCACAGCCGAGGCGGCTGCGCCGGCCGCCTCCGAACCACGCTGAGCCGCGCCGCGCCGCGCCGCGCCGCAGCCCGCCGGCCGCCGAGAGCCCTGCGCCTGCGCTGGGTCCGGTGCAACCCGGTGGGCCGGTCGGTGCCAAGCTGTCAAGATGACTTCTGCTGAACGTCTCGCGCCCGGCCGGCTGGCCGGGCCCCATGACCCCACTTGACCTCCAACCCATCTGCCGGCACGGTCTTCCTGATCGGCGGCGCTCTCAGGCCGGACAGTGACGCCGTCTGGCAACGCCTCGTCGACGAGGCCGGCGGCGCCGGCGCGCGCATCGCGGTCTTCCCGACCGCGGCCTATGAGCCCGAGCGCATCGCCGCCCAGATCGTCGCGGCCCTGAGCGGCTGCGGCGCGCATACCGAGGTGATCCCGATTGCGCCTCATCTGGAAGGCACCGACCTGCAGTCCAGGCTCCATGACCCGGCACTGATCGCCCGCGTTGCCGCCTGCCGCGCGGTGTTCTTCTCCGGCGGCGCGCAGGAATACATCGTCGACACCCTGCAGCCCGGCGGCCGTGAGACGGCCATGCTGGCGGCGATCCGCGCCGTGTTCGCCGCCGGTGGGGTCGTCGGCGGCACCAGTGCCGGCGCGGCGGCGATGAGCCAGATGATGTTCCGCGATGCGATGGACAACCTGGCCGTGCTCAAGGGCCAGTGGCGCGCCGGGCAGGAGTACGACCACGGTCTCGGGTTCACGGCGCCGGGCCTGCTGATCGACCAGCATTTCCTCAAGCGGGGCCGCATCGGCCGCATGCTGCCGGCCCTGCGCGCGCTGGGCTGCCGCCGCGGCCTGGGCATCGACGAGAACGCGGCGGTCGTGATCCGCGGCGCGAGCGTGGAGGTCATCGGCGGCAGCGGTGCGGTGCTGGTGGACCTGACGGACGCCGCGGCCGATGCCAGCCTGCCGGCGTTCAACCTGCGCGGCGCCCGGCTGTCCTACCTGGCTGCGGGCGACACCCACGACCTGGACCGCGGCGTGACAACGCCGTCGCTGCGCAAACAGTCGCAGCCGGGCATCATGCCGGCGGCCGCGGGCTTTCGGCCGGTGCTGCCGTCGCCGCGCTACTTCCTCGACATGCTCGGTGAGGGCTGCCTGCTCGCGGCGATGCGGCAGCTGCTGCATGGCCCTCAGGACGAGGTGCGCGGCCTGGCCTGTCGTCTGCCGCCGCTGCCGGACGAGCCGGCGCCCGATCTGGGCTTCGAGTTCCGGCTGCGTCGCACCGCCGGCCTGCGGGGCTGGAGCGGCGTGCAGCCCGGCGGCGAAGACGACACGGTGCTCGACGCCTGCCTGGATGTGGTGCCGGTGCGGGTGGCCAACCCCCTGTGCACCCCGCTTGCCGCGCTGTCGGCATCCGAGGTTGCCGCACTGCTGTCGCGCTGACCGGGGCCTGAACCGGTGAGCCCATGCGGGCCGGGCATTGCTGCCGCAGGCCACAATGCCGGCCATGGCTGATTCCGACATCCGCTCCGAGGGCTTTCAGCGCGTGACCGCCGCGCTCCAGGCCGCGGCCCATCCGCACCCGCCGCTGTGGCTCGACGTGGCGGCTCGCACGGCCCAGGAGGCCGCCGATGCGCTCGGCGTCACGCTCGGCCAGATCGCCAAGTCGGTCGTCTTCCGCCGCAAGGCCGATGATGCGGCGGTGCTGGTCGTCACCTCCGGAGACAAGCGCGTGGACGAGGCCAAGCTGCGCGCCCATACCGGACCCCTGGGCCGCGCGGATGCCGACTTCGTCAAGTCGCGCACCGGCTTCTCGATTGGCGGCGTGTCGCCGGCCGGCTTCGGGCCGAGCGAGGGCCTGGGGCCGCCGGCGCTGTTCATCGACCGCGAGCTGTTCCGCTTCGACATCATCTGGGCCGCCGCGGGGCATCCAAACGGCGTGTTCAAGCTGACGCCGGACGAGTTGGTGGCGCTGACCGGCGCGCCGGTGCTGGATCTGGTGCAGGCATGACGACGACCGTACCCTCACCCTGCGTGAATGTCTGCGAGATGGACGCGGCCAGCGGCTGGTGCCGTGGCTGCGCGCGCAGCCTGAACGAGATTGCCGGTTGGGGCAGCGCGCCCGAGGCGGTGCAGCGGCAGGTGCTGGCAAGGCTGCCGGAGCGCCGGCTGGTGCTGCAGCGGGCCGGGCGCTGGCTGGAGGCCGGACGCCCGCCACAGGAGCAGGAGCGATGAAGCGGCTGAGCTTCTACTTCGACCCGATCTCGCCGTACGCGGCCCTCGCTTTCGAGGCCTTGCCCGAGGCCTTGGCCGGTCACAGCGTCGAGGTGGTGTACCGGCCCATCCTGTTCGCGGCGCTGCTGCAGGCCCTCGGCCAGAAGGGCCCGGCCGAGATCGAGGCCAAGCGGCGCTGGACCTTCCGCCAGGTGGCCTGGCTGGCCCACGTGCAAGGGGTGGTGCTGGACCCGCCGGCCCAGCATCCCTTCAACCCGCTGCCCCTGCTGCGCCTGGCCTGGGCCTGCGCGGCGCCGGAGGGGCTGCCCGGTGACACGCCGGGGCGCTGGGTCGTGGAGCAGCTCTTCCACCACGTCTGGCGCGGCGCCGGTGCCGACGCGGTCGACCCGGTTCGCGTGGCCGAGCTGACCCAGCGCCTCGCGCCAGTGCAAGACCCGCTGGGCGAACCGGTCAAGCAGCGGCTGCGCACCGAGACCGAGGTCGCCCTGGGACTGGGCGTGTTCGGGGTGCCCACCGTCGAACTCGACGGCCGGCTGTTCTGGGGGCAGGACGCCTTGCCGATGCTGCGCGCCGCGCTGGACGGCGACCCTTGGTTTCGCAGCGGTGTCTGGGAATCGGCCGCGCAGCCGCGGCCGGGGATCACCCGCAAGCACTGAGGCAGATTGCGCGCCTCAACCCGGCCGTCGGCGCCGAGGGCGCTCACCGGAAGCGGCTCGGGATTTACCCGCCACCGGCATCGGTTCTCGCATTGAGAAATGCTGACCAAGGGTTCCTGCGGGGTTTGTCAGCGTCGATTCAGACTCGCGTCAGAACGGGGTCAGAGGTCGTGTGAATAGTCACGGCAAGGGAAGCCTCTGGGGCGGCCCGACAACTGACCGGAGACATTTCATGGCAACTGCGACTTCGACGGCCGCCGCGCCGATGACAGCGGGCGAAAAGAAGGTCATCTTCGCTTCGTCCCTCGGCACGGTGTTCGAGTGGTACGACTTCTACCTCTACGGCACGCTGGCGCCCGTCATCAACAAGGCCTTCTTTTCGGGATTGGACCCGCAAGCCGGCTTCATTGCGACGCTGCTGGCCTTCGCCGCCGGCTTCATCGTTCGACCCTTCGGCGCCCTGGTGTTCGGCCGCCTGGGCGACATGATCGGCCGTAAGTACACCTTCCTGGTGACGATCCTTATCATGGGCCTGTCGACCTTCATCGTCGGTGTGCTGCCCACTTACGCCACGATCGGAGCGGCAGCGCCCGTGATCCTCGTCAGTCTGCGGTTGCTGCAGGGTCTGGCGCTGGGCGGCGAATACGGCGGCGCGGCCACCTATGTGGCCGAGCATGCGCCACACGGCAAGCGGGGTGCCTACACCTCTTGGATCCAGACCACTGCGACGCTCGGGCTGTTCCTGTCACTGATGGTGATTCTGGGTGTGCGCACCGCCATTGGCGAAAAGGACTTCGGCGATTGGGGCTGGCGCGTGCCCTTCCTGGTGTCCATCCTGCTGCTCGGGATTTCGGTCTGGATTCGTCTCTCCATGAACGAATCGCCGGCGTTCCAGAAAATGAAGGCCGAGGGCAAGACGTCCAAGGCGCCGCTGTCTGAATCGTTCGGGCAGTGGAAGAACCTCAAGATCGTGCTGCTGGCGCTCTTCGGCCTCGTCGCCGGTCAGGGCGTCGTCTGGTACACGGGCCAGTTCTATGCGCTGTTCTTCCTCACGAACGTGCTGAAGGCAGACTTGTCCGATGCCAACATCTGGGTCGCGGTCTCGCTGATCCTTGGCACGCCGTTCTTCGTCGTGTTCGGGACGCTGTCGGACAAGATCGGTCGCAAGCCGATCATCATGGCCGGCCTGCTGCTGGCGGCATTGACCTACTTCCCGCTGTTCAAGGCCCTGACCGAGGCTGCCAACCCCGAACTCGCTCGCGCGCAGGCCACTGCTCGCATCGTGGTGACGGCTGATCCGGCGACCTGCAGTTTCCAGGGCAATCCGGTGGCCAAGGAAGGCGACTTCAAGTCGTCGTGCGACATCGCCAAGCGCGCGCTGGCGCAATCGTCGGCAAGTTACGAGACGCGGGAGGCGCCGGTCGGCACCGTGGCGACGGTCGCGGTGGGTGACAAGGTCGTCACGTCGCTGGAGGCGACCACCATTGCCGGCGGCTACAAGTACGACGCTGAAAGTGCGAAGAAGGTTGCCGCGTTCAAGAAGGAACTGTCCGACGCCTTGAAGGCAGCCGGCTATCCGGCCAAGGCAGACCCTGCGAAGGTCAACGTGCCGATGGTCATCGGCATCCTGTTCGTGCTGGTGATCTACGTGACGATGGTCTACGGCCCGATTGCGGCGATGCTCGTGGAGATGTTCCCGACCCGCATCCGCTACACGTCGATGAGCCTGCCCTACCACATCGGCAACGGCTGGTTCGGTGGCTTGCTGCCGTCGATCACGTTTGCGATGGTGGCCCAGAACGGCAACATCTATCACGGCCTCTGGTACCCCATCGTCATTGCCTCGGTGACCTTCGTCATCGGTCTGCTGTTTGTGCGCGAGACCAAGGACGAGGACATCTATGCCAAGGACTGAGTTCCGCGGCGCCTGATGCCCCACCGGGCCGGCCCTGTGCCGGCCTTTTTTATTGTTCCCGCGAGTTCCGCGCGATGGGCCGGCTCTGCGTCTACCTGGCCGGGCCGTGTCCAGTCGCGCCGGCGAGCCCGGCGCGTGGGCTTGCGTGGGTGTGCCGCTGCGCTGGCAGCGTCGTCATTGGGCAGGGGCCAGAGAACTCGCTGGAGCCCTTGCGCTTCAGTTGAGCGTCAGCCTGGCTCCACAGAATGCGGGCATCTCAATTCAAGGAGCCCCGAGCATGTGGAAAGTGTTGGTCGGATTCGCCGTCTTTGCGGCCCTGGCGCTGTTGGTGCTGATGAAGAGCGGCGGCAATGTCGACATGGGCGGCGAGAAGCATGACCTGGGTGCAGCGCCCGAGCCGGTTGCCGCCGCCGCCTCCGCAGCGCCCGCAGCGGCCTCCGCCGCGTCGCAATGATTCAGTGAGCGTGGCTGTCCTGGGTGGCGCCGCGTTGCGGTGCGACCAGGGGCAGCCGGATCAGCATCTCGGTGCCCTGGCCGGCCGACGAGCGCACCTCGATCTGGCCACCCAGCACATTGGTCACGATGCTGTGGACGATGTGCATGCCCAGGCCCGAGCCGCCCGTGCCGAGCTTGGTCGTGAAGAAGGGGTCGAAGATGCGGCGGCGTACCGACTCGTCCATGCCCCGGCCGTCATCGGACACGCTGAGTTCGGCCTCGCTGTCGCTGACCTGGGCACAGTGAACCCGCACCCGACCCTGCTCCATGCCCTCGAAGGCGTGCAGCAGTGCGTTCATCAGCAGATTGGTCAGCACCTGGCCCAGTGCGCCGGGATAGCTGTTCATCATCAGGCCGTGGTGCAGGTCGGTGTCGATGACATAGGGCGTGTGCTTGAAGCTCGGTTCGACCATCACCATCACATCCTCGACCACCTTGGCCAGATCGAATTCGCGCCGCCGGTCGGCGGTCTGGTCGATGGCCACCTGCTTGAAGTCACGCACCAGGTCCGCGGCCTTCTGCACATTGCGCTGCAGGATGTCCTGGCCCCGGCGCGTGTCGCGTGCGAGCTCCTCCAGCACGCTGCGCCGCAGCTGCGTGGTGCCGCCGAGCATGGCCTCGAGCTGCTTGTAGCGGTCGCTCAGTGCGGACACGACGGTCAGCGCATTGCCCAGCGGGGTGTTGAGCTCATGCGCGACACCGGCCACCAGCCGCCCGAGTGAGGCGAGTTTTTCGGACTCGACCAGTTCGCGCTGCGCCTTCTGCAGCGTGTCGAGGGCCTGGAACAGCTCGTCGTTGCTGGCCGTGAGTTCGGCCGTGCGCTGCGCGACGGTCGCCTCCAGGTTCAGGTTGTGCTCGCGCAAGGCCTCGAAGGCCGACAGCAGGGCCTGGCGCATGCGCTCCATCGCCATGCCGACGCGGGCGATTTCATCCGCGCCACTGACATGCAGGGGCTGCTCCAGACGCCCGGCGGCCAGCGCCTCGGCGGCGCCGGTCAGCTCGGTCATCGGGCTCAGTACATAGCGTTGCAGCACCCACAGGATCAGCACCAGCGACAGGGTCAGCGTCAGGCCGCTGCGCCAGACCGTGCGCCAGACCTCGGCCTGTCGGGCCTGCAGCAGCGGCGCCGCGCTCATGCTGACGGTCAGCTTGGCGATTTCGCGGCCATCGCGGTGGATGGACCGGGTTTGCGTCAGCACCAGCTCGCTGTCGCCGCGCTCGCCGGGTCGCTGCTGGGACAGGAATGGCGCCGAAGACGCCAGCTCCACCACCTCGACGGACACGAAGCGCGGGTCGTCCATCTGCGCCTTGACCATCGGGTCGGCCAGGTCGGGAGAGACCTGCCAGACCGGCTCGGCCAGCGACAGCGCCATCACCTCGGTGGCGCGCGCGAGGTCGCGCTTGAGGTCCTCCATCGCGGTGGTGCGGGTCTTCTGGCCGTCGTAGAGCAGCACCGCGGTGGTCGGCAACAGCAGACCGAGCAGCAGTGCCAGCATCACCGCCGTCGTCAGCGAACCCCGCCGCAGGCCGAACATGCGGCGCAGGGCGGGCTGGGGCTTGAGCGCTGGCGGTGTGGCTGGGCTTTCGGGCATGAGCGTGCAACCAAAGGCGCACCGAGTGTAGGCCCAGGATTCCGGTCGAAATGCACGTTGGGTCCGGTGCGGGATCGGGTTTTTCCTGGGGCGCCGAGGGGGCGGCAGCCGAGGGGCTTGGCCCCACAATCCGCCGCCACGGAAGCGCCGCCACCGGCGCGTGGGCTGGAAGATGACTGTGAAGCCTTGGGTCGGCCTGGCGGCGTCGTTCGCCGCGAGTTGGGTGATGATGGGGAGCGCGTTCGCTCAGGGTGGCGCCTTGCGCATCGGCGTCGTGGCGGGGTTCACCGGCCCGGTCGCCGGCCTCGTGCAGGAGAGCGTCGAGGGGGCCAAGCTCTATTTCGATTCGGTCAATGCGCAAGGCGGCATCAAGGGGCAGACGCTTGAGCTCGTCACGCAGGACGACAGGTACGAGCCCGCCGCTGCGGCCGCTGCGGCCAAGTCCCTGGCGGGCCAGGGCGTGCTGGCGCTGATGCTGAGCCGCGGCACCGGGCCCACCGAGGCCATGCTGCCGGTGCTCAAGGAGAACCGGCTCGCGCTGATCGCGCCGGCCACCGGGGCCAGCAGCCTGTACGAGCCGCACCAGCCCTATGTCTTCCACCTGCGCGCGAGCTATCAGCGCGAGGCCGAGCGCGCGGTCAAGCACCTCGCCGGCATCGGCGTCAAGCGCATCACCATCGTGCAGGTCAACGATGCCTTCGGCAACGACGCGGGCAAGGGGGCGATCAAGGGGCTGGACGAGCTGAAGCTGCGGGCGCAGTCGCATCTGCGCTTCGACCGCAACAAGCCCGACCTGGCGCCGACGATGAAGGCGATTGCCAAGGCCGGCATCGAGGCCCTGGTGTTCATCGGTCCGGGCTATGCGGTCGTCGAGGGCATCAATGCGCTGCGCGCGGCGGGCTCGACCGCGCATGTGGCGACGCTGTCCAACAACGCGTCGGCAGACTTCGTGAAGGCCCTCGGCGAGAACGCCCGCGGCGTCATCGTGACCCAGCTCTTCCCCTACGAGCGCTCCACCGCCAACCCGATGGTGCGTGAGGCCCTGGGCCTGGCCAAGGCGGCCGGCCGCAACGAGCTGACACCGGCCCAGCTGGAGGGTTTCGCCGCCGCACGGCTGATCGTCGAGGCGCTCAAGCGCGCCGGCAAGGACCTCAGCCGCGACAACCTGGTCAAGGTGCTGGAGGGCGCGCGTTTCGACCTGGGCGGCCTGCAGGTCCACTACACCGACAAGGACCACAGCGGCCTGGAGTTCACCGACGTCTCCATCATCGGGCCGGATGGCAAGTTCTGGCGCTGATGGCCCACCCCGTACCGGCTTCGGCGGCCCACGCAAGGGGGCGCTCTCGTCTGCCCGCCAGAGCCGGGTCAGCATGAGCCGCGCGATGATGCAGCCCCGCGTGGCGGGCTGCGGGTGGAGCTGACATGGATCTGGGATTGAAGGGCCGCTGGGCGCTGGTGTGCGCGGCGAGCAAGGGGCTGGGGCGCGGCTGTGCCGAGGCGCTGGTGGGGGAGGGCGCCCACGTCGTCATCACCGCGCGCGGTGAGGCCGATCTGCTGGCCACCGCGGCGGCACTGCGGGCGCTGAACCCCGCGGTCGAGGTGCGGGCCGTGGCGGGGGACATCGCGACGCCGCAGGGGCGCGCTGCCGCGCTGGCGGCCTGTCCGCAGGTCGACATCCTCATCAACAATGCCGGCGGGCCGCCACCGGGTGATTTCCGCGACTGGGACCGCGTGCAGTGGATCGCGGCGCTGGACGCCAACATGCTGGCCCCCATCGAGCTGATCCAGGCGACGGTGGACGCGATGGCGGCGCGCGGCTTCGGCCGTGTCGTCAACATCACCTCCGGCGCGGTGAAGGCGCCCATCGACGTGCTGGGGCTGTCCAATGGCGCGCGCTCCGGGCTGACCGGCTTCGTCGCGGGCCTGGCCCGGCAGCCGCGGCTCGCAGCGGCCAATGTGACGATCAACAACCTGCTGCCCGGCGCCTTCGACACCGACCGGCTACGCAAGACGCTGGCGGCCGGCGCGGCCAAGGCGGGCCTGGCGCTCGACGAGGTGGCCGCCCGGCGGCGCGCGGCCATCCCGGCGCAGCGCTTTGGCACGGCGGCCGAGTTCGGCGCGATCTGCGCGATGCTCTGCAGCGCCCAGGCCGGCTATCTGACCGGTCAGAACCTGCTGCTGGATGGCGGCAACTACCCGGGGACCTTCTGATGACCTGGCTCAAACGCATCTTCGGCGGCCTGGCGCTGCTGGTTCTGCTGCTCGCGCTGGGCCTGTGGCTGGCCCTGCGCGCCAGCCTCGCTCCGCTCGATGGCGAGCGCCGCGTGGCGGTGATGACAGCGCCGGCCGAGCTGCAGCGCGATGCCCGCGGCTACCTGAGCATCCAGGCCGGCAACCGGCTGGATGTCGCGCGCGCCCTGGGCTTTGTGCATGCCCAGGAGCGCTTCTTCCAGATGGACCTGATGCGCCGCAACGCGGCCGGCGAGCTGTCGGCGCTGGTCGGCGACAAGGCGCTGCCCTTGGACAAGGCGCGCCGGCTGCACCGCTTCCGCCACCGCGCCGAGGTGGCCGTCGAGGCGCTGCGGCCCGAGGAGCGTGCCCTGCTGCAGGCCTATGTCGAAGGCGTCAACGCCGGCCTCGGTGCGCTGGGCAGCCGGCCGCCGGAATACCTGCTGCTGCGCCAGACGCCCCGGCCCTGGGTGGCGGCCGACACGGTGCTGGCGGCCTACGGCATGTACCTGGACCTGCAGAGCGCGCAAGGCCGCGACGATGTCGCGATGGGTCTGCTGCACGACAGCGTGCCGGCCGACTGGTACGCCTTCCTGACCCAGCACAGCGCCGACTGGCAGGCGGCGCTGGACGACAGCCGTGTGAGCGCGCTGCCGGTGCCGGCCAGCACGATGCCCGAGGCGATGCGCACGGCCCGCACGGCCTGCAGCGACTGCGGCCTGCGCGATGCGCGCGACATCGGCAGCAACAACTTCGCGGTGGCTGCCGCCCATGGCGCCCAGGGTCGGGCCATCGTCGCCAACGACATGCACCTGGACCTGCGCGTGCCCGGCACCTGGTTCAAGGCCCGCATGCAATGGCAGGACGCTGCCGGCAGGCATGACATCGCCGGTGTGACCCTGCCCGGCACGCCGCTGCTGGTGGTGGGCAGCAATGGCCGCGTGGCCTGGGGCTTTACGAACAGCACCGCGAACTGGGCCGACGTCGTCACTCTGTCGCTCAATGCGGCGGGCACGCATTACCGCGTGGCGGGACAGGAGCGGCCCCTGCAGCGCCATGTCGAGCGCATCGAGGTGGCCGGCGGCGAGCCGGTCGAGCTGGTCGTGCTGGAGAGCGAGTGGGGGCCGGTCATGCCGCAGAAGGCGGCGCCCGGCCGGGCCCATGTGCTGCGCTGGGTGGCCCACGATGTGGAGGGCATGAACCTGCGGCTGATGGCGATGGAAACGGCCGCCAATGTCGACGAGGCCGTGCGGCTCGCTGCGGGCACCGGCGTGCCGGCCCAGAACCTGATGCTGGCCGATGCCGGTGGCCGCATCGCCTGGACCATCATCGGTGCGATGCCGCGCCGCGTGGGCGATGACGATGCGGACCGCCCGCAGGACTGGAGCGACGGGCGCTCGCGCTGGCAGGGCTATCTGAGCGCCGCCGAGCAGCCCAAGGTGGTCGACCCGGCCGATGGCCGGCTGTGGACCGCCAACGCGCGGATGGTCGGCGGCGATGCGCTGAAGATCCTGGGCAACGGCGGCTATGACCTGGGTGCCCGGGGCCAGCAGATCCGCGACCAGCTGCGCGCGCGGGACAGTTTCGACGAGGCTGCCCTGCATGCCATCCAGCTCGACCACCGCGCGCTCTTCCTGCAGCGCTGGCGGCAGCTGCTGCTGGACCAGGTGCTGACGCCCGAGTTCGTCGCGGCCCATGGCCTGGCGGACTACCGCGCCGAGGTGGACAAGAGCGCCGACGCGGCCCGGCCGGACGCCGTCGGCTATCTGCTGGTGCGCAGCTTCCGGCAGCAGGCGCTGAAGAGCCTGTTCGCGCCGCTGGCCGGCCTGCTGGAGGCCCAGGGGCTCAAGCTCGCCGACCTGAAGATGGCGCCCGAGACGCCCGGCTGGGCGTTGATCCAGGCGGCGCGGCCCGATACCGTGCCCGCCGCGTTCAAGAGCTGGCCCGAGCTGCTGCAGCGCGCGGTGCTCGACAGCCGCCAGGAACTCGTCGCCAAGCATGGCAGCCTGGCGGCAGCGACCTGGGGCGCCGAGAACCCGACCAAGATGCGCCATCCGCTGAGCGCGGCGCTGCCGCTGCTGTCGGGCTGGCTGGACCAGGCCTCCCAGGGCATGGCCGGCGACAGCCACATGCCGCGCGTGCACAACCAGGGCCATGGCCAGAGCGAGCGCATGGTGGTGTCGCCGGGCCACGAGGAGCGCGGCATCCTGGTGATCCCTGGCGGGCAGAGCGGCCATCCGCTGTCGCCGTTTTTTCGCGGGGATCATGCAGCCTGGCTGGCCGGCGAGCCGCTGCCTTTCCTGCCCGGCGCGCCCGAGCATCGCCTGGTGCTGCGCCCCTGATCCGGGCGACACGCATCCTTGCCTGTGTGGACGCGTGACACCCCGCGCACTGGGCAGAATCGGGGTGTCCTGAATGACCTGACCTGGAGGAATGCTTCGATGAACAAGACCTTGAGCGCGCTGCTGCTGGCCGGCCTGACGACTTCCATGGCCGCACGTGCCGACGACGCCGGTTCCACCGTCGAGAAGTGCTCCAAGAAGCTCGGCGTGGTGGCGGTGGCCGAGCCCCAGTACGGCTGGAACTACCTGTCGCAATACGGCCTCGGCTCGCCCGCATCGCTGCTGCGCATGATGATCCAGCAGTCGGGCTGCTTCGACGTCGTCGAGCGCGGCCAGGCGATGCAGAACATCCAGCAGGAGCGTTCGCTGGCCTCGGCCGGCGAGATGCGCCAGGAGTCCAACATCGGCAAGGGCCAGATGCAGGCTGCCGACTTCGTGATGACGCCCAATGTGCAGATCGGCGCCAACACCAGCGGCGGGCTGGGCGGCTTTCTGGGCGGTAAGCTCGGCATCGTCGGGGCCATCGCCGGAGGGCTGAAATTCAAGGACGCGTCCACCAGCCTGTTGCTGGCCGATGTGCGCTCCAGCATCCAGGTCGCCGCGGCCGAGGGCAAGGCCAGCAAGATGGACTTCTCGGTGGGCGGCTGGGGCTTTGGCGGTGGTGCGGTCGGCGGCCTGGGCGGCTACACCAGCACCGCCGAAGGCAAGCTGATCGCGGCGAGCTTCCTCGACAACTACAACAAGATCGTGCTGGCCATCCGCGACCAGGACAGCCTCATCCGCACCGGCAGTGCCTCGGGCGACGCGAATGCCGCCGCGTCCACCCAGGCCGGTGCGCCCATCGCGGCCGGCCAGATGCTGGCGGCCAAGATTTCGAACGTGAAGGCCTATGCGGCGCCGTCGCGCGACAGCAAGGTCGTCGCCACGCTGAACCGCAGCGATGAACTGGTCGCCACCGGCGAGGTCAAGGACGGCTTCGTCAAGGTGGACGCTGCCAACTTCAGCGGCTGGGTCCAGCGCACCCTCGTCATGCCGATCGGGCGCTGATGAAGGTGGCCCTGGTCACCGGGGCCGGCTCCGGTATCGGCCGGGCGGTGGCGCGGGCCCTCGCCGGTGAGGGCTGGACACTGGCGCTGCTCGGACGCCGCGAGGCCAGCCTGCGCGAAACCCTGCCGCAGGCGCTGCTGCTGCCGGCCGACGTGACGGATGAGGCGCAGGTCGGCGCCGCGGTCGCGACGCTGCGCGAGCGCCTCGGTCGGCTGGACCTGCTGTTCAACAACGCCGGCATCGCGGCGCCACCGCTGCCCATCGACGAACTGAGCCCGGCGCAATGGCGGGCCGTGGTCGACACCAACCTGACCGGCAGTTTCCTGTGCGCACGGGCCGCGTTTGCATTGATGAAGGTCCAGGCGCCGCGTGGCGGTCGCATCATCAACAACGGCTCCATCTCGGCCCACAGCCCGCGCCCCTTCTCGGCGCCCTACACGGCCACCAAGCACGCGATCACCGGCCTCACCAAGGCGCTGAGCCTGGACGGCCGCGCGCATGACATCGCCTGCGGCCAGATCGACATCGGCAATGCCGCCACCGACATGACCCAGCGGATGCGCGAAGGCATCCTCCAGCCCCACGGCCAGATCGCCGTCGAGCCGACGATGGACGTGCAGGACGTCGCCCGTGCGGTGGTCTATATGGCCTCGCTGCCGTTGTCGGCCAATGTGCAGAACATGACCGTGATGGCCCGCGACATGCCTTTCGTCGGCCGCGGCTGAAGCATTGCGCCCCCAGCCGGTGCGACCTATGCTGGGCGCACCACTTCAGGAGCGCAGCATGCATGCTCAGACGCTTTCCGGCTTGGTAGGGAGGATGATGATCGCGGCAGCGGTGTTGGCGTCAGCGCCGGCACACGCGAACCCCGCCCGGCTCGTCCTGACCACCGAGGAATACCCGCCCTACAACATGAGCGGCCCCGGCGGCACGGTGAGCGGCATCTCGACCGACATCGTCCGGCTGCTGCTCGGCACGGCCGGTGTCGAGTACGAGATCACCATCTACCCCTGGGCCCGGGCGATCGCGCTGGCGCGCACCCAAGTCAACACCTGCGTGTATTCGATGTCGCGCACGCCCGAGCGCGAGGCCCTGTACAAATGGATAGGTCCGTTGGTCTTCAACGACTGGACGCTGTTCGCGCGCAGCGGGGCGAGCCGGCCGCAGAACCTGGACGAGGCCATGCTGATGCACATCGGCAGCTACCAGGGCGATGCCATCGTGGCCTTCCTGCAGACGCGCGGCCACCAGGTCGATGTGGCGCCCAACGACGATGTCAACCCGAGAAAGCTGCTGGCCGGGCGCATCGATTTCTGGGCCACCGGGCGCTTGATCGGCCAGTACCGGCTGAAGCAGCAGGGCATTGAGGGCATCGAGCCGGTGTTGAACTTCAACCGCACCGAGATGTATCTGGCCTGCCAGAACCAGATGCCCGACGCGCAGGTGCAAGGGCTCAACCAGACGCTGCGCGCGCTGGAAAGGTCCGGTGCGATCAAGAAGATCTACGCCAGCTATGGCTACACCCCCTAGCGGCGGGCGCGGCGGCCGCACAATCGGCGCATGAGTCTGCTGGTTTCTCGCGTGCTTCGCGTGCTCTTCCTGGTGGCTGGCGCCGTGGTCGGCCTGTGCCTGTTGCTGTTGGCCCTTGGCGTTGGCGCCGTGATGTTGCTGGTCGGTCTGCTGACCGGCCGCCGGCCCGCGTTGCCGTCTCGTGTCGGCCCCAACCCCTGGGCGCCACGCCGGGCGCCGGCGCGGGAGGATGTGGTCGACGTCGAGGTGCGTGAGGTCAGGGACGCGCCGCCGGGCCTGCCGCGGCAGCACTGAAGCTCACTTCAATTCGACCGGGCCATACCAGGCGCGTGCCGAGGCCCGGCTGTTGTCGCTGTCGGTCATCACGGCAATCGAGGTCAGCGGGCCGGGCTCCTCCCCGAAGGCCAGGCGGAAATCGGCGGCGAGGTCGCGACGATGGTCGCGCCAGCGCCGCAGCTCGGCCGGGCCGGAGTCGACGACGATCTTGCGGATGCGGTCGCTGCGCGGGTTGATGACGACGGTGCCGACCGGCAGCGCGCTGTCCCAGACATACATCAGCGTCGCATAGGGCGGCGCTTCGCCGATCAGCGCCTGGGCCAGCTCGAAGCGCATCCGGGTGCGCAGCGGCAGGCTGTCGATGTCGCCGCCGAACGCGAAGATGACGCGCGCGACCGCATCCTCGCGGTCGATGTCGGCCACGCTGGCGCCGGGGATCAGCTGCTCCACCCACCAGGAAAAGCGCACCTCGCCCAGCGTGGTGACGGGCGGTTGCAGCTTCTTGCGCCAGATGCTGGCCGAACGTTCCGAGGAAGCCTCGAGAGCCGCGCGGCCCTCCTTCTCGGTCCAGCGGTACTGAGTTGCCGGCTTGCCGGGAAACGTCAGCGGCTGCCAGCCGTCGGCAGCCGGCGGAACCGGGGCGCGCGCCGCGCAGCCGGCGAGCATCAGCAGCGCCAAGGGGCGGAGCAGGGCGCGCATCACCAGGTCTTGTGCTGTAGCTCGGCGAGGATCTCGCCGTAGATCCGGTAGCGGCTGGCGCTGATCCGGCCCGCGTCGACGGCGTCCCGCACGCCGCAGCCGGGTTCATGGATGTGGCTGCAGTTGTGGAAACGGCAGTCGGCATGCGCGCGCAGATCGGGCATCCAGCGCCACAGCTCCGCGGCGTCGATCTGGCGCAGGCCGAACTCCTGGAAGCCGGGGGAGTCGATCAAGGCGGTTCTGCGGCTCTCGTCGGTCCAGTACCACTGCGTCGTCGTGGTGGTGTGGCGGCCCGAGTTCAGGGCCTGGGAGATCTCGCCGACCTGGGCCTGGGCGTCCTGCACCAGCAGGTTGATCAGCGTGCTCTTGCCGGTGCCGCTGGGGCCGAGCACGAAGCTGCGCTGACCGTCCAGCCAGGGCGACAGCGTGGCGCGCGAGCCCGCCGGGTCGGCCTTCAATGCGACTTCGAACACGGTCAGGCCCATGGCGGCCTCGCGATAGGGCGCCAGCCGCTGGCGGGCGGCATCGGCGCCGGGCAGATCGGTCTTGTTCAACGCGATCGCGGCGCGGATGCCGGCGGACTCGGCCGCGATCAGCGCGCGGCAGAGCTGGCTCTCGCTGAACACCGGCTCGACCGCGACCAGCACCAGGAGCTGATCCAGGTTGGCCGCAAAGCTTTTGGTCTTCCACTCGTCCTGGCGGAACAGCAGGTTGCGGCGCGGCTCTACCGCCTCGACGACGCCCTCATCGGCGCTGGCCTCGGCAAAGCGCACCTGATCGCCGACGACGGCGTCGCTCTTCTTGCCGCGTGGGTGGCAGACAAAGCGCCGGCCGTCGGCGTCCTCGACGATGTAGTGGCGGCCGTGGCCGCGCACGACCAGTCCCAGGTCCAGCGCCTGGAATTTGCTCATGCAGCCGACGCTTCGGGCAGCGCGCTCACCTGGGCCGCGCAGATCGCGTCATTCAGGGTCAGACCGTCGCGCGAATGCGTGGTGTAGCTGACCGTGCATGCGTTGTAGCCGACCAGCATCTCGGGATGGTGATCCTGGGCATGCGCGATCTCGGCCACCGCGTTCACGAAGGCCATGACCTGGTAGAAGTTGTCGAAGCCGAAGCGCCGGCCGATCAGCTTGGCCTCGGCATCCGGCAACCAGCCGGGCAGGCTGGCCAGCACGCGGGCGCGCGTGTCGGCATCCAGCAGCGGGGCCTTGGGGTCACAGTGGGCAAGCAGCAGATCATTCATGCGGGGTGTTCACGGAGCAGCCAGGGCGGCAAGGCGTTCGGCCGCCGGCGGGTGCGAGTAGTAGAAGCGCGCGTAGACCGGGTCGGGCGTCAGCGTGCCGGCATTGTCCTCGTGCAGCTTCAGCAGGGCCGAGGACAGGTCGGCACCGCTGGCCTGGGCGCGGGCGAAGGCGTCGGCCTGGAATTCGTCGCGGCGCGAGAAATGGCTGGCCACCGGCGTGACGAAGAAGCCGAACACCGGGCCCGCCAGCAGAAAGAGCAGCAGCGCGAGCGCATCGTTCGGCGCCGCCAGCGACGGGCGCACACCCAGCCCCAGGTAGAAGGCCGGCTGTTGTGCCAGCCAGCCCAGCAGCGCAAAGCCGGCGAGGCTGAGCGCAAAGCTCAGCACGATGCGCTTGGTGATGTGGCGGTGCTTGAAGTGGCCCAGCTCATGCGCCAGCACGGCCTCGACCTCGGCGCCATCGAGCTTGGCCAGCAGCGTGTCGAAGAACACCACGCGCTTGGCCGGCCCGAAGCCGCTGAAGTAGGCATTGCCATGGGCCGAGCGGCGGCTGCCGTCCATCACGAAGAGGCCCTTGGCCGAGAAGCCGCAGCGGGCCATCAGGCGCTCGACGCGCTCCTTCAGCGCGGTGTCGGTCAGCGGCTCGAACTTGTTGAACAGCGGCGCGATCAGGGTCGGGTAGAGCACCATGATGAGCAACTGGAAACCCATCCATGCGCCCCAGGCCCAGAGCCACCAGCGCGGGCCGGCGGCGCCCATCAGCCACAGGATCAGCGCGACGATGGGCAGCCCGAGCAACACGCCCACGAGCAGGCCCTTGGCCAGGTCGGCAGCGAACAGCTTGAGGGTGGTGCGGTTGAAGCCGAAGGCCTGCTCGATGCGAAAGGTGGACCACAGCTCCCACGGCAGGTCCAGCAGCGAGCTGATCAGCATAAAGCCCGCCACCAGGGCCAATTGGTAGCCCAGCGGATAGCCCAGCACCGGCCAGCCCGGCGGCCAGGACTGGCTGGCGTTGAGCAGCCAGCCGTTCAGTGCGTCCAGGCCGCCCAGCAGGGTCCAGCCCAGCAGCACGGCCGCGTTGAAGGCCAGGGCCAGCAGGCCGAAGCGAGCGCGGGCCACCGTGTAGTCGGCCGCCTTTTGGTGGGCCGACAGCGTCACGCGGCCGGCAAAGGCAGGCGGCACCAGGCCGCGGTGGGCGGCGACATGGCGGATCTGGCGTGTTGACAGCCAGAACTTGACGAGGGTGGAGATGGCGAGCGCGAGCGCGAACGCGATGGACAGCAGCGTGGCGGACATGGGCCCGAGTTTAGGCTGCGAGAATTCAGCCACTTCTGCGAGCCCACCATGTCCGACACCCTGCCCCTGAGCGACAACAACCTGATCTGGATCGACCTTGAGATGACGGGCCTCTACCCCGACAAGGACCGCATCATCGAGATCGCCGTCGTCGTCACCGATGCCAACCTCAACCAGCGCGTCGAAGGCCCCGTGTTCGCGGTGCACCAGAGCGACGCGACGCTGGACGCCATGGACGCCTGGAACAAGGGCACCCATGGCAGGAGCGGTCTGATCGACCGCGTTAAGGCCTCGACCATTTCCGAGGCTGAAGCCGCGGTCCAGACCATCGCCTTCCTGAAACAGCACGTGCCCAAGGGCAAGAGCCCGATGTGCGGCAACAGCATCTGCCAGGACCGCCGTTTCCTCGCCAACTACATGCCCGAGCTGGAAGACTTCTTCCACTACCGCAACCTTGATGTCTCGACCTTGAAGGAACTCGCCAAGCGCTGGAAGCCCGCCGCGCTGGAGGGCTTCAAGAAGGCCCAGGCCCACACGGCGCTGGCCGACATTCACGAGTCCATCGACGAGCTGATCCACTACCGCACCAACTTCCTGAATCTGGCATGAGCAAGGGAATGCTCTGGGCTCTGACGCTTGCCGCGGCGCTTGCCGTGCCTGCCTCGGCTGACCAGCCGTCAGCTCCCTCGGCCAAGTCGTCGGAGTCGATATCGAATCGACTCGTCACGAAGACGGTCCGCGTCGAGGGCCGGCGCAACTGGGAAGGCTCTTACGCCGCCGCCTCGGCGACGCGCAGGATCGACCTGTTCTGCCTGAAATCGGACACGGGACGATGTGGCTTCCGCATCGTGGACGGTCACATGAACAAAGCAGGCGCTATCGAACTGCAGGTGGAATGGATCGGCTTGCCCACAGGTGGCTCTGCGCAGCGGACGTTGAGCGGTGAGTCCTACGCAGTCTGCGTCCGGTCCGACGTCGGCGACGACAAGGGCTGCCAGCCGACCAGCGCCTTGACGCCGTTCTGATCGAGGCGCGCGTGCTGCACGCCGCCTTCGACTTCCCCCGCCACCCCCTCTCTCGTGAGGACGGGGAGCGCCTGCGCGGCTGCTGGCGGGCGCCGCCGTCGCGCTGGCTGAGGGCTGGCCACGCGGATGAGCTGCGCGCCGTCATCGCTTCAGCCGAGGCTGCGGCGCGGGCGGGTGCCTGGGTGCTGGGCGGCCTGCGCTACGAGGCCGCTGCCGCCTTGGACCCGGCGCTGTCGACGCACAGAGCCGCGGCGCCACTGGCCGAGTTCGCCGTCTACGACGTGCCGCCCGAGCCCTGGCCGGAGCCTGTGGCGGCCTACACCGGCCTGCTCGGCTGGCGCGATGGCGAGCCCGACGCGACGCCGGCCATCGAGTGCATCCGCGACTACATCCGCGCCGGCGACTGCTACCAGGTCAATCTGACGACGCGGCTGCAGGCCGACGCCCCGGGGCTTGACCCGGCGCAGCTGTTCTTCGCGCTGCACGCCAGCCAGCCGGGTGGCTTCTGCCTGTTCCTGCGCGAGGCGGGTGTGGCCAGCGTGTCGCCCGAGCTGTTCTTCGACTGGCGGCCCGTGCCCGGTGCCAAGGCGAGCTGGCTGCTGGCCGCCCAGCCGATGAAAGGCACCGCGCCGCGGGGCCGGGACCGCGTCGCGGACGAAGCCGCCCAGGCCCATCTGCGCACCAGCGAGAAGGAGAGGGCCGAGAACCTGATGATCGTGGACCTGCTGCGCAACGACCTCAGCCGCGTCGCGCAGCTCGGCTCGGTGCGGGTGCCGCGCCTCTTTGAGCTGCATGCCCTGCCCACGGTCTGGCAGATGACGTCCACGGTCACTGCGGTGAGCCGCGCCGGGCTCACGCTGGCAGACGCCTTCGCGGCGCTCTTCCCGTGCGGATCGGTCACGGGCGCGCCCAAGTTCCGGGCCACGCAAATCATCCGCGAGCTGGAGCTCACGCCGCGCGGCTGGTACTGCGGCGCCCTCGGCCTGATCCAGCCCGGCGGCGTGGCGACCTTCAACGTGCCGATCCGCACCGTCGAGTTCGAGGGCGGCCGGCTGCGGGCCGGGCTGGGCAGTGCGATCACGCTGGACAGCGAGCCCGCCGCCGAGATCGCCGAATGGCGCGCGAAGTCGCGCTTCCTGGCGCGCGCCGAGGCGCCGGTGGCGGCGCTGGAGACGCTGCTGCTCGACCACGGCGTGGCGGTGCGCGGCGAGGCGCACCTGGCGCGCATGCAGCGCACCGCGCGTCACTTCGGGCTGCGCTTCTCGCTGGCCGAGGCGAAGGCCCGCCTGCTTGAGCTGGGAAGGCTGCACGCCCAGGGCAGGTGGCGCCTGCGCCTGAGCTGTGACGCCCAGGGGCGCCTCGAACACAGCTTGGTGCCCTTCACGCCGACGACCGGCCCGGTGCGGCTGGCGCTGGCCGACCGGCCGATCGCGACGCTCGGCCCGGGCGCCGAATTCCTGGTCCACAAGACGACCCGCCGCGAGGCCTATGCGGGCTTCGACAAACCGTCGGATGCCTTCGATGTGATCCTCTGGAACGAGGCGGGCGAACTGACCGAATGCAGCTTCGGCAACCTCGCCGTGCAGCTCGACGGGCATTGGTTGACGCCGCCGGTGGCCTGCGGCCTGCTGCCCGGGGTGCTGCGGGCCGAGCTGCTCGCGCAAGGGCGCCTGCGGGAGGCGCGTCTGCCGAAGGCGGAGCTGGCGCGTGCCGAGGGCCTGGCCTTCTTCAACAGCCTGCGCGGCTGGCTGGATGCCGAGCGCTTGTGACATCTGCCGCTTTGGTGAAAACCCTGATCGGTGCTACAGTCAGGGCCTCGCCCGGGACACCCGGGTGTGAAACGTCTCCTCTGACCTCGTTCGATCCTTCGTATCGGACTCCTGCAACGGATCGGTCGGCGGCGATGAAGCCGTCGCTTTGACTGACTGTTCCCCCGCGCCGCACCCGGGCTGAAGTACTTGCCCGAGCCGCACGACGCGAGCTGATCTCTCTGCCAGCGACTTTTGTGATTCCGAAGGGCGGTTACGCCCCTCGGCGCCGCGCTTTGTGCCTGTGCTGGGCCCGCGCGGCGAGATGAACGATTGAAAGAACGAACGATGAGTTTCGAGACCCTGGGCCTGAGCCCTGCCGTGCTGCAAGCCGTCAAGGATTCCGGCTACGAGAACGCCACCGATGTGCAGGCCCAAGCCATCCCTGCCGCCCTCGCGAACAAGGACCTGATGGTCTCGTCGCGCACCGGCTCGGGCAAGACCGCCGCCTTCATCCTGCCCGCGCTGGAGAAGATCCTCGCCGCCCGCGGCGACAACACCAAGCGCCGCGAGAAGGGTGTGATCTACGGCCCGCGCGTGCTGGTGCTGGCCCCCACCCGTGAGCTGGCGATGCAGGTCGCCAAGGCGGCGCAGACCTATGGCCGCCACATCCCCGGCCTGAAGGTCGCCACCGTGCTGGGCGGCATGCCCTACCCGCTGCAGATTCGCCAGCTGACTGGCCCGCTGGACATCCTGATCGCCACGCCCGGCCGCCTGCTGGACCACCTGGCCAGCGGCAAGTGCGTGCTGAGCAATGTCGAGATGCTGGTGCTGGACGAAGCCGACCGTATGCTGGACATGGGCTTCATCGACGACATCAATGTCGTCACCAGCCACACGCCCGACACCAAGCAGACCGTGATGTTCAGCGCCACCTTCGCCGGCCACGTCGGCCGCCTGGCGCAGCAGCTGCTGAAGGAACCGCAGCGCATCGAGGTCGCCTCGCACACCGAGACGCACGAGAACATCGAGCAGCGCCTGCACTGGGCCGACAACCCCCACCACAAGGACCAGCTGCTGGAGTCCATCCTGGCCGCGCCCGAGCTGGACCAGGCCGTGGTCTTCACCAGCACCCAGCGCGATGCCGACTGGCTGGCCGAGCGCCTGGCCGAGATCGGCCACGCGGTGGCTCCGCTGCACGGCGCGATGCCGCAAGGCAAGCGCAACCGCGTGCTGATGGGCCTGCGCCGCGGCGACCTGAAGGTGCTGGTGGCCACCGACGTCGCGGCCCGCGGCATCGACGTGCCGACCATCAGCCACGTCATCAACTACGGCCTGCCGATGAAGGCCGAGGACTATGTGCACCGCATCGGCCGCACCGGCCGCGCCGGCCGCCAGGGCCTGGCGATCACGCTGGGCCTGCGCGAGGACGTGTCGATGATCCGCCGCATCCAGCAGTTCACGACGCAGACCATCCCGGTCTCGCAGATCGCCGGCCTGGAGCCCAAGAGCCAGGAGCCGCGCATCTTCCCGCCGCGCCCGGCGGGCCAGGGCTTCGACCGCGGCGACCGCGGCCACTTCGGTGGCGGCCGCCCGGGCTTCGGCAACAAGAGCTTCCGCCGCGACGAGGGGGGCTATGGCGGTGGCCGGCCTCACCATGGCGGCGGCAAGCCCTTCGGCCAAGGCCCTGACCGCGGCCTTGCGCCGCGTGGTGAAGATCGCGGCTTCCAGGGCCGTGACGAGCGGGGCTTCCAGCCGCGTCAGGACCGTGGCTTCGCCCCGCGGGGTGAAGGCCAGGGCTTCGTGCCGCGCGGCGAGCCGCGTGGCTTCCAGCCGCGTGAGGATCGTGGCTTCCAGAACCGCGACGGCTTCCAGCCGCGTGAGTTCCAGCCCCGCGATGACCGTGGCTTCCAGCCGCGTGGCGACCGCCCCTTCCACGGTGGCGGCAAGCCCAGCTTCGGTGGCGACCGGCCGTCCTTCGGCGGCGATCGTCGCGGCCCGGGCGGCCCGCGCAAGGGCGGCTTCGGCCGCTGATCGCCGCGAGCCAAGGGCCCGGCACCAGGGGGGCTGAGTAGAATCCGGGTCCGCCTGCGGCGCCCGTTCCCCGGGGCGTCGCCCCTCGCGAACCGCGCGCTTGAGCCGCGCCCAGCTCCCCGGATTCCATGGCCTTGATCTCGCATCTGACCCATTTCGAGGGCGGCAACGCCCTTTCCGATTTCCGCGCGCAGGCCCTGCTGGTCAGGCTGCAAGGGGTCAGCGCCCGCGTTACGGGCATCAGCGCCCGAGCCGTGCACTGGGTCTGGACGGAAGCGCCGCTGGACGGCGCCGCCCGCGAGCGTTTTGCGGCCCTGCTCAGCTATGCCGAGCCGGCCGGCGTGGACGCGCAAGGCGACCTGGTCGTCGTCACGCCACGCTTCGGTACCGTGAGCCCCTGGGCGTCCAAGGCCACCGACATCGCGCGCAACTGTGGCCTGGCCTTGAAGCGCGTCGAGCGCGTCGTCGAGTACCGCATCGCCACCAAGGGCGGCCTGCTGGGCGGCGCCAAGCCGCTGACGGCGGACGAGCTCCACGCCTGCGCGGCGCTGCTGCACGACCGCATGACCGAATCGGTCTGCTTCCGCCGCGAGGACGCCACGCACCTGTTCGACGAACGCAGCGCGGAGCCGCTCGCCCATGTCGACGTGCTGGGCCAGGGCCGCGCCGCGCTGGAGCGGGCCAATGTCGAGTTCGGCCTGGCGCTGTCGGGCGACGAGATCGACTACCTGGAAACCAACTTCAAGAAGCTCGGCCGCAACCCCAGCGATGTCGAGCTGATGATGTTCGCGCAGGCCAACAGCGAGCACTGCCGGCACAAGATCTTCAATGCGTCCTTCACGGTGGATGGCGAGGTGCAGCCGCTGAGCCTGTTCGGCATGATCCGCAACACCGAGAAGCTGAATCCGCAGCACACGGTGATCGCCTATTCGGACAACGCCGCCGTGATGGAAGGCCATGCCATCGAGCGCTGGATGCCGGCGCCGCAGCCGGGCGCGGCCTATGTGGCCCGCCCGGAGCAGGCCCAGGTGCTGATGAAGGTGGAGACGCACAACCACCCCACCGCCATCTCGCCCCACCCGGGCGCCTCCACCGGCGCGGGCGGCGAGATCCGCGATGAAGGCGCCACCGGCCGCGGCTCTCGGCCCAAGGCGGGCCTGACCGGCTTCTCGGTGTCCAACCTGCACCTGCCGGGCTTGAGCGAGCCCTGGGAGCAGAACCCCGTCGGCAAGCCGGCCCACATCGCGTCGGCGCTGCAGATCATGATCGACGGCCCGCTCGGTGGCGCGGCCTTCAACAACGAGTTCGGTCGCCCGAACCTGGCCGGCTACTTCCGCGTCTTCGAGCAGACCGTGGCCGGCGTGCGCCGCGGCTATCACAAGCCCATCATGATCGCGGGCGGCCTGGGCACCATCCGCTCGGACCTGACCAAGAAGATCGA
The DNA here is from genome assembly GCA_003963075.1 of Burkholderiales bacterium. Classification (GTDB taxonomy): domain Bacteria; phylum Pseudomonadota; class Gammaproteobacteria; order Burkholderiales; family Burkholderiaceae_C; genus Pelomonas. The sequence goes on along the minus strand of RXJV01000057.1, from coordinate 11,214 downwards.
GTTCCCCGCCGGCACGCTGCTGATCCAGCTCGGTGGCCCCGGCATGCGCATTGGCATGGGCGGCGGCGCCGCGTCGTCGATGGCGGCGGGCACGAACACGGCCGACCTGGACTTCGACTCGGTGCAGCGCGGCAACCCCGAGATCGAACGCCGCGCGCAGGAGGTCATCAACCACTGCTGGGGCCTGGGACCGGAGAACCCGGTGCTGGCCATCCACGACGTGGGCGCCGGCGGCATCTCGAATGCCTTCCCCGAACTGGTGAACGACGCCGGCCGCGGTGCGCGCTTCGACCTGCGCAAGGTGCCGCTGGAGGAGAGCGGCCTGGCGCCGAAGGAAATCTGGTGCAACGAGAGCCAGGAGCGCTACGTGCTGGCGATCGCGCCGGAGAGCCTGGAGCTGTTCAAGTCCTTCTGCGAGCGCGAGCGCTGCCCGTTTGCCGTCATCGGCGTGGCCATCGAGGCGCGCGAGCTCAAGCTCGCCGATGGCGACGAGTTCCCGATCGACATGCCGATGGACGTGCTGCTCGGCAAGCCGCCCAAGACCCACCGCAACGTGACCCGCGTCGCCCGTGACGGCGGCACCCTGGACCTGAGCGGCGTCAAGCTGGAGCAGGCGGCCTTTGACGTGCTGCGCCACCCGACCGTGGCCAACAAGCGCTTCCTCGTCACGATCGGCGACCGCACCGTGGGTGGCCTGAACCACCGCGACCAGATGGTCGGCCCGTGGCAGGTGCCGGTGGCGGACTGCGCCGTCACGCTGGCCGACTTCCAGGGCTTTGCCGGCGAGGCGATGAGCATGGGCGAACGCACGCCGCTGGCGTCCGTGAACGCGCCCGCATCGGGCCGCATGGCGGTGGCCGAGGCCATCACCAACCTGCTGGCCGCACCCATCGAGCTCCCCCGCGTGAAGCTCAGCGCCAACTGGATGGCGGCCTGCGGCGAGCCCGGCGAAGACGCCGCGCTGTTCGACACCGTCAAGGCCGTCGGCATGGCGCTGTGCCCGGCGCTGGGCGTGTCCATCCCGGTGGGCAAGGATTCGCTGTCGATGCGCACCAAGTGGGACGACCAACAGGTGACCGCGCCGGTATCGCTGATCGTGTCCGCGTTCGCGAGCATTGCCGACGTGCGCGGCACGCTGACGCCCGAGTGGCAGCGCGAGGACTCCTGCGCCATCCTGATCGACCTCGGCCAGGGCAAGCACCGACTGGGTGGCTCCATCCTGGCGCAGACGCTGAACCAGTTCGGCAACGACGTACCCGACCTGGACGATCCTCAGCAGCTGGTGGCGCTGGTCAGCGCGATCAACGAACTGCGCGCCGCAGGCAAGCTGCTGGCCTACCACGACCGTTCCGACGGTGGCCTGTGGGCGGCGGCTTGCGAGATGGCCTTCGCCGGCCAGACCGGCCTGAGCCTGAACATCGACCTGCTGATCACCGAAGGCGACGGCATCAGCGACAGCCGCGCCGACACCGGCGACTCGAAGAACTGGGCCGCCCAGGTCAGCGGCCGCCGCGACGAGCTGACGCTGCGCGCACTGTTCGCCGAGGAGCTGGGCGCGCTGATCCAGGTCCGCGCCGCCGACCGCGACGCAGTGATGCAGGTGCTGCGCGCGCATGGCCTCTCGAAGCATGCGCATGTGGTGGCCAAGCCGAATGCCAACCGGCAGATGGAAGTCTGGCGCGATGCGAAGAAGGTCTTCGGGGCCGACCTGACGGCCTTGCAGCAGGCCTGGGACGAGGTGAGCTGGCGCATTGCGCAGTTGCGCGACAACCCGGCCGGCGCCGATGCCGAGCATGCGGCGGCCGGCCGGCCCGGTGACCCGGGCCTGCACGTGCACCTGACGTTCACGCCGCAAGCCCCGGCCTTCATCACCGGCGCGCGGCCCAAGGTGGCCATCCTGCGCGAGCAGGGCGTCAACTCGCATGTCGAGATGGCCTATGCGATGGCGCTCGGTGGCTTCGAGAGCTTCGACGTGCACATGAGCGACCTGCAGTCGGGCGCGGTCACGCTGGACGGCTTCGCGGCCTTCGTCGCCTGCGGCGGCTTCAGCTATGGCGACACGCTGGGCGCCGGCGAGGGCTGGGCGCGCTCCATCATGTTCAATCCGGTGCTCACGGATCAGTTCCGCGCCTTCTTCGCCCGCCCGGACACGCTGGCCCTGGGTGTGTGCAACGGCTGCCAGATGCTGGCGGCGCTCGCGCCCATCATCCCGGGTGCCGACGCCTGGCCGCGCTTCACGCGCAACCAGAGCGAACAGTACGAAGCCCGGCTGTCGCTGGTCGAGGTGCTGGAGTCGCCGAGCGTGTTCTTCCGCGGCATGGCCGGCAGCCGCCTGCCGATCGCGGTGGCGCATGGCGAAGGTTTCGCGAACTTCGCGCGGCAGGGGGATGCCGCAAAGGTCATTGCCGCGATGCGCTTCGTCGACCACCACGGCCAGCCCACCGAGGCCTACCCCTTCAACCCGAACGGCAGCCCCGGCGGCCTGACCTCAGTGACCACGGCCGACGGCCGCTTCACGGCGCTGATGCCGCACCCGGAGCGCGTGTTCCGCAATGTGCAGATGAGCTGGACCTCGGGCGACCGTTCGCAGCACAGCCCCTGGCTGAAGATGTTCCAGAACGCGCGCAAGGCCCTGGGCTGAGATCGATGGCCCCACAAACGAAGCGGGCCCGTGGCCCGCTTCTTTGTTTGCGTGCGACGCCGCAGCGCGTCAGTCCTGCACCACCGCGGCTTCCCGCAGCTTCTTGTTGACCCTCAGCGCCAACAGCGTGCACAGCGCGCCGGACATCAGGTAGGCGGTCAAAGTGATCAGCCCGAAGTGCGACGACAGATAGAGCGCCACAACCGGTGCGAAGGCAGCGCCCAGCAGCCAAGCCATGTCGGCCGTCAGCGCCGCGCCGGTGTAGCGGAAGTGGGGCAGGAAGTTGGAGGTCACCGAGCCTGCCGCCTGGCCATAGGACAGGCCCAGCAGCACGAAGCCGATCAGGATGAAGGCCGCCTGGCCCGGTTTGCCGCCGCCCAGCATCAGCGGCGCGAGCAGCGCGAACACGCCGATGGCCACGGCCAGCGAGCCGAGGTAGCTGCGCCGGCCGATCTGGTCCGCGATCAGGCCCGACATCGGCATCGCCGCGGCGCCGAAGAAGGCGCCGAGCAGTTCCATCTTCATGAAGTCCTCGACGCCCTGGTCGCCATAGAGCGCAACCCAGGACAGCGGGAACACCGTCACGAGGTGGAAGAGGGCGTAGCTGGCCAAGGCGGCGAAGGCGCCGATGACGATGTGATGGCCCTGGGCCGGCAGCAGTTCGCGCAGATAGGCGGGGTCGAGCTCATGTTCCTCCATGCGCTTTTCGTACTCATGCGTCACGACCAGCCGCAGCCGGGCGAACAGCGCGACGACATTGATCGCAAAGGCCGTGTAGAACGGGAAGCGCCAGCCCCAGGACAGGAAGTCCTTCGCGTCGAGGCTGCTGAACACGTAGAGGAAGACGCTGGACGCGACGATGAAGCCCAGCGGCGCACCCAGTTGCCCGAGCATTGCGTACCAGCCGCGCCGGTGCCCGGGGGCGTTCAGCGCGAGCAGCGAGGGCAGACCGTCCCACGAGCCGCCGAGCGCCAGCCCCTGGCCCACACGGCACAGCGCCAGCAGCCAGATGGCGGCGGCTCCGGCTTCCGCATAGCCCTGCAGCAGGCCCATGCCCACCGTCGAACTGCCCAGCAGGAAGAGCGCCGCGGTCAGCTTGGTGGAACGGCCGAAGTGGCGCTGGATGGACATGCCGATCAGCGTGCCGATCGGCCGCACGACGAAGGCCAGCGCGAAGATCAGGAACGCATACAGGGTGCCGGTGAGTCGGTCAACCATCGGGAAGAAGACCTGTGGAAAGACCAGCACCGAGGCAATGCCAAAAACAAAAAAGTCAAAATACTCTGACGCTCGGCCGATGATCACGCCAACGGCGATGTCGCCGGGCGCCAGATCCTCGTCGGAACGACCAGCCTCGGGGCCCGATTGGGGGGGGGAAAGCGTACTGCTAGCGAATGCCATGGCGGCTTGTCTCCGTCGGTGCGTAGGACAAAATGTCCAATCGTTGATTTGGGTCAATCAACTTACATTTCCGAGTGCCGTGCAAGATCGTTAACCCTCGCGCGCGTTTGTCCGGATGTACCACAAACCTACTCTCCCGTCTCGCGTCATGGCCTGGGGTTCCGCCCTGGCGGCCAGTTTCGCGCTCAGTGGCTGCGACCTGCTCGTGATGAACCCGCATGGGGATATCGCCAAACAGCAGGCCAGCCTGATCGTCGCCTCCACGCTGCTGATGCTGCTGATCATCGTCCCGGTGATCGCGCTGACGCTGTACTTCGCCTACCGCTACCGGCAGTCCAACACCGAGGCCACCTACGCGCCGGACTGGGACCACTCCACCCGCCTGGAGCTGGTGATCTGGGGCGCACCGCTGCTGATCATCATCGCGCTGGGCGCGATCACCTGGATCAGCACGCACAAGCTCGACCCCTTCCGCCCGCTGGACCGCATCGCCGAGGGCAAGCCGCTGCCGGCCGATGTGAAGCCGCTAGAGGTCTATGCGGTGGCGATGGACTGGAAATGGCTGTTCATCTACCCCGAGCAGGGCATCGCCCTGGTCAACGAGATGGCCGTGCCGGTGGACCGCCCGGTGAACTTCAAGTTCACCTCGACCTCGGTGATGAACACCTTCTATGTGCCCGCGCTGGCCGGCATGATCTACGCGATGCCGGGCATGCAGACGCAATTGCATGCGGTCATCAACAAGCCGGGCGAATACCTGGGCATGTCGGCCCACTACAGCGGCGCCGGCTTCTCGGGCATGCAGTTCAAGTTCCATGGCCTGTCGGACGCCGAGTTCGCGCGCTGGGTCGAGAGCAACAAGGCCGGCGGCGAGTCGCTGACCCGTGCCGCGTATCTGAAGCTTGAGGAGCCCAGCATCAAGGACCCGGTGCGCCGTTTCGCGAATGTCGAAGCCGGCTTGTGGGGCGCCATCGTCGACCGCTGCGTCGACGGCAAGAAGATGTGCAGCAGCACAATGATGGCCATCGATGCCGCCGGCGGTGCCGGCAAGGGCGGTGTGGCCAGCACGATGCGCAGCGGCTGGCGCGACCTGGACGGCACGCGCCGCGAGCGCACCGTCGTGGCCGGTCTGTGCACGCCGACCAATCCGCTGGGCCTGCCCCTCGAAACCGCCGACGCCTCGATGGCCGAGGCGATCAAGAACTGAGTCCGACCGATGTCTGCTGAACAACTTCACCCCATCCTCGGCCGGCTGGGCTGGGACGCCATCCCTTTTCACGAGCCCATCCTGGTCGGCACCTTCGCGGCCGTCGCCTTTGGCGGCCTCGTGGTGCTGGCCCTGCTGACCAAGTTCCGCCTCTGGGGCCCGCTGTGGCGCGATTGGCTCACCAGCATCGACCACAAGAAGATCGGCATCATGTACATCGTGCTTGGTGTCGTGATGCTGCTGCGCGGCTTTGCCGACGCGGCCATGATGCGCGCCCACCAGGCCATGTCCTTTGGCGACAACGCCGGCTTCCTGCCGCCGCACCACTACGACCAGGTGTTCACGGCCCACGGCGTCATCATGATCTTCTTCGTCGCCATGCCGCTGGTGACCGGCTTCATGAACTATGTCGTGCCGCTGCAGATCGGCGCCCGCGACGTGGCCTTCCCCTTCCTGAACAACTTCAGCTTCTGGATGACCGCCGGCGGCGCCATTCTGGTGATGGCCTCGCTGTTCATCGGCGAGTTCGCGAAGACCGGCTGGCTGGCCTACCCGCCGCTGTCCGGCCTGCTGGCCAGCCCGGACGTGGGGGTGGACTACTACCTGTGGTCCCTGCAGATTGCCGGCGTGGGCACGACGCTGTCCGGCATCAACCTGATCGCGACCATCATCAAGATGCGCGCGCCCGGCATGACCATGATGAAGATGCCCGTCTTCACCTGGACCTCGCTGTGCACCAACGTGCTGATCGTCGCCACCTTCCCGGTGCTGGCGGCGGCGCTGGCGCTACTGACCGCTGACCGTTACCTGGGCACCAACTTCTTCACGAACGACCTCGGCGGCAATGCCATGTTGTACGTGAACCTGATCTGGATCTGGGGCCACCCCGAGGTCTACATCCTTGTGCTGCCGGTGTTCGGCATCTTTTCGGAAGTCGTGTCCACCTACAGCCGCAAGCGCCTGTTCGGCTACGCGTCCATGGTCTACGCGACGGTGGTCATCACCATCCTGTCCTATCTGGTCTGGCTGCACCACTTCTTCACGATGGGCTCGGGTGCCAGCGTGAACAGCTTCTTCGGCATCACGACGATGATCATCTCGATCCCGACGGGCGCCAAGATCTTCAACTGGCTGTTCACGATGTACCGCGGTCGCATCAAGTTCGACGTGCCGATGCTCTGGACCGTGGGCTTCATGGTCACCTTCGTCATCGGCGGCATGACCGGCGTGCTGCTGGCGGTGCCGGCGGCCGACTTCGTGCTGCACAACAGCCTGTTCCTGATTGCGCACTTCCACAACGTCATCATCGGCGGCGTGGTGTTCGGCGTGTTCGCCGGCATCAACTACTGGTTCCCCAAGGCCTTCGGCTTCCGGCTGGATGCCTTCTGGGGCAAGGTGTCGTTCTGGTGCTGGCTGATCGGCTTCTGGGTGGCCTTCTCGCCGCTGTATGTGCTGGGCCTGATGGGCGTCACGCGTCGCGTCAGCCACTTTGACGACGCCTCGCTGCAGCCCTGGTTCGTCGTCGCGGCCATCGGCGGCGCCATCATTGCCTGCGGCATCGGCGCCTTCCTGGTGCAGATTGCGGTGTCCATCCTGCGCCGCAAGCAGCTGGCCGACACCACCGGCGACATTTGGGAAGGTCGCACGCTCGAGTGGTCCACGTCGTCCCCGCCGCCGGCCTACAACTTCGCTTTCACGCCGATCGCGCACGAGCTGGACGCCTGGCACGACATGAAGCAGCGCGGCGTGCCGCGCCCGACCCAGGGCTTCGTCGCCATCCACATGCCCAAGAACACCGGCGCCGGCTTCGTCATCGGCATGCTGGCCACGGCCATGGGCTTCGCGCTGATCTGGCATATGTGGCTGCTCGCCGGCCTGGCCTTCGCGGCCACCGTCATTGCCGCCATCGTCCACACCTTCAACTACGACCGCGACTACCACATCCCGGCGGATACCGTGACCCGCACCGAGGACGAGCGCACCCGCGCCCTCGCATCGGCCGCCTGACCGGGAGCGCATGACATGACTGCAACCGTTGCCACCCACGTGAACGGCGCCCCGGTCTATTACGACCAGGCCGGCGCCTACCACCCGCCCAACAGCACCATGCTGGGCTTCTGGCTCTACCTGATGAGCGACTGCCTCATCTTCGCGGTGCTGTTCGCCGTGTATGCCGTGCTGGGCCGCTCCTACGCGGCCGGCCCGTCGGGCGCCGACCTGTTCGACCTGCCGCTGGTGGCGGTCAATACCGGCTTGCTGCTGTTCTCGTCCATCACCTATGGCTTCGCGATGATCGCGATGCAGGCCAAGCGCCAGGGCCAGATGCTGGCCTGGCTGGCCGTCACCGGCCTGTTCGGCCTGGGCTTCCTGGGTATCGAGCTGTACGAGTTCCATCACCTGATCCACGAGGGCGCTGGCCCGCAGCGCAGTGCCTTCCTGTCCAGCTTCTTCACGCTGGTCGGCACGCACGGCCTGCACGTCACCTTCGGCTGTATCTGGCTGGTGACCTTGATGGTCCAGGTCGCCAAGCACGGCCTGACCACCGCCAACCGCCGGCGCCTGATGTGCCTGTCGATGTTCTGGCACTTCCTGGACGTCGTCTGGATCGGCGTCTTCACCTTCGTTTATCTGATGGGGTCCATGTGATGGCTGCCGACCACTCCCACGATCACCACGATGACCACCACGACGACGATGGCTTCCACGTCAGCTACAAGGGCTACGCCACCGGCTTCATCCTGTCGGTCATCCTGACGGCCATCCCCTTCTGGCTGGTGATGGGCAAGGTGCTGGGCAACCCCAAGCTCACCGGCCTCGTCATCCTCGGCTTCGCCGCCGTGCAGATGGTGGTGCACATGGTGTACTTCCTGCACATGAACGCCAAGGTCGAGGGCGGCTGGTCCATGCTGGCCCTGCTGTTCACGGTGGCCCTGGTGGTCATCATGCTGGCGGGCTCGGTCTGGGTCATGTACCACATGAACACCAACATGATGCCCACGCCCGACCCGGCCGCCATGCGCAACATGCCCTGAGGGCGGGCGCCCATGGCCCGCAGCGGCCGCTACGCGCTCATCGTCGCGGCGGCCATGTTCAGTGTTGGCTTTCTCGGCCTGGCAGGCTGGCAGGTCCAGCGCCTCGGCTGGAAACAGGACCTCATGGCCCGCGTCGAGCAGCGCCTCGCCGCAGCGCCAGAGGCGCCGCCTGGCCCGGCCGCCTGGCCCACCATCGGCACCGGCGACGAGTACCGTCGCCTGCGTCTGCAGGGCCGTTTCGAGCCGCGTGAGACCCTGGTCCAGGCCACCACCGAGCTCGGCGGCGGCCATTGGGTGCTGGCCCCGCTGCGGCTGAGCGACGGCAGCGCCGTGCTCGTCAACCGCGGCTTTGTGCCGCCGGAACAGCGCGACCCCGCCGCCCATGCCGCGCCGGCCGGGCCGGTGGAACTCGTCGGCCTGCTGCGGCTGACCGAGCCTGGTGGCGGTCCGCTGCGCCGCAACGACCCCGCAGCCGGCCGCTGGTACTCCCGCGATGTGGCCGGCATCGCTGCCGCGATGGGCGTCGCCGGACCGGTGGCGCCGTTCTTCGTCGACGAAGCCGCCGACCCTGCACAGCCGCGCCGCTGGCCCCGCCCCGGGCTGACCCTGCTGCACTTCGCCAACAATCACGCCGTGTACGCGGCCACTTGGCTGGCGCTGGCGGCGATGGCTGCAGCGGCGGCGGGTTTCCTGATCCGCGAAGAACGCCGCCGGGCCCCGACTTGACCGCTCCCACTTCGTCCTTGCATCCCCAGCCTGGCGCCGACCCCGGTGTCGAGTCGGTCGTCGTCGCGCCGGAGCGCCGCGCCGGCCGTGCCAATCTGCGCCAGCTGATTGAGCTGCGCTGGCTGGCCGTGGGCGGGCAGCTCGCCACCGTGCTGGTTGTGCACGCGGCGCTGGGCATCCGCCTGCCCTGGGCCGAGATGCTGTCGCTGCTGGGCGTTTTGGTCGCGTTCAATCTGTTCAGCCTGTGGCGCCACCGGCTCAGCCAGCCGGTGTCCGAGCTGGAGCTGTGCATCGCGCTGCTGGTCGACGTGGCCGTGCTGACCGGCCAGCTCTACCTCGCCGGCGGCAGTGACAACCCCTTCATCTACCTCTACCTGCTGCAGGTGGCGGTTGCCTCCATCCTGCTGCGCCCGGCCTATCTGTGGGCCGTGGTGCTGGCTGCGCTGACGGGCTTCGTCGCATTGATGGAGTGGCACCGGCCGCTGGAGATCGACCCCAATGTCGCCACCGTGCTGTCGCCTAACTACCTGGGCGGCCTGCTGTTGTGCTTCCTGCTCAATGTGGGCCTGCTGACGGTGTTCATCGTGCGCATCCACCGCAACCTGCGGCAGCGTGATGCCGAGCTGGCGGCTCTGCAGCAGCGCGCGGCCGAGGAAATGCACATTGTCCGCATGGGTCTGCTCGCCAGCGGCGCTGCCCACGAGCTGGGCACCCCGCTGGCCACGCTGTCGGTCATCCTGGGCGACTGGGCCCACATGGCGCTGTTCGCCGGCGAGCCCGAGCTGCGCGAGGAGATCGATGAGATGCAGCGCCAGATCCTGCGCTGCAAGGCCATCGTCACCGGCATCCTGATGTCGGCCGGCGAGATGCGCGGCGAGGCCCCGCGCCTGACGTCGCTGCACGATTTCATCGACGGCCTCGCGCACCACTGGCGCCAGGGCCACCCGGGCGCCGAGCTGGTGCTGCGCCGCGAGGGCCCCCTGCCAGAGGTCGAAATCATCTGGGACAGCGCCTTGCAGCAGGTCATCGGCAACCTGCTCGACAACGCCGCCGAGGCCGCCCCCGGCCGCCCGCTCACGCTGGTGGCCGCCGCGCCGGGCGACGACACCCTGAGCCTGGCGGTGCTGGACGACGGCCCCGGTTTTGACGAGGAGCGGCTGCAGCACGTGGGCGAGCCCTACCAGAGCAGCAAGGGCCAGCCGGGGCGTGGCATGGGCCTGTTCCTGTCGGTCAATGTCGCCCGCACCCTGGGCGGCCGGCTGGAAGCCCGCAACCGCGAGGAAGGCGGCGCGGCCGTGACCCTCACGCTGCCGCTGGCTTCACTGCTGCCGCGACAATCCCCACCCGATGCCCATCGCGCCTGAAGACGACCGCCTGCTGCTCATCGTTGAAGACGACGACAGCTTTGCCCGCACCCTGACCCGCTCCTTCGAGCGCCGCGGCTGGCGCGTCGTGCGCGCCACTGGCCTTGCGGACATGCGCGAGCTGCTCGACGCATTGCCCGACGACGATGAACTCGGCCATGCCGTCGTCGACCTCAAGCTCGCTGCGGGCGCCTCCGGCCTGGCCTGCGTGCAGGCCCTGCACGCCTGGGATCCCGAGGTGCTGATCGTCGTGCTCACCGGCTACGCCAGCATCGCCACAGCCGTCGAGGCCATCAAGCTTGGCGCCTGCCACTACCTCGCCAAACCCGCCAACACCGACGACATCGAGGCCGCGTTTGCGCGCACGCAGGGCGACGTCGAAGTCGAGGTGACCCAGCGCCCAACCGCGTCCATCAAGACGCTGGAGTGGGAGCGCATCCACGAGGTGCTGGCCGAGACCGGCTTCAACATCAGCGAAACCGCTCGCCGCCTGGGCATGCACCGGCGCACGCTGGCGCGCAAGCTGGAGAAGCAGCGAATCAAGTGATCGGGCGGGCTGCCGTTGCGGCTGGACACGGGAGTTCGGTCTCGTTCTGAGGGCGGCAGGTCAACGCGCTGCGGAGTCGGTCAGCGCGTGGCGTAGACAAACGTGATACGGGCCGATCTCAATCTCACGGACATGGCAGACCCGCTCGATCGCCGTGAGCGGCTCACTAGGGACTCACTCCCAGGATGGAGGGGCCCAATGAATCGCACCGGCAACCGAGGAGGCTCCTTCGTTTGAGAACATGGAGCCATGATGAGGAAGTCCCCGAAGTTTTCCCCGGAAGTTGTCGAGCGCTC
>RXJV01000065.1 GCA_003963075.1 Burkholderiales bacterium | reverse complement strand
TCAGCCCGCGGCCGAGCAGGCGCAGGGCGCGCGTGCCGCGGGCACGGGGCGCGAGATCGAACTGGCGCAGGTTCCAGGCGCTGTCGAGGACGCCGAGCGCGCGCTGGGTCGGCGTCTTCACGCTGACGGCCGTGCCCAGCCAGCGCTCGGCGGCCGTCGCGACGGCCGGCGTCGCGCTCCATTGCGCCGCATGCACCAGGCCAGGCGGGAAGAGCTGACGTGCCAGCCCGCCGTTCAGTGGCAGCGTGGCGACGCCGTCGGCATGGGCCCAGCGCAGGGCCATGCCCTCGCTGCTGCCGCCCTGGGTTTCAAAAAAGTGGCCGCGGGCGGCTTCGTCGGGCCAGGACAGCGGGGCCACGCGGTCGACGAAGACCTGGGCGGCATCGAAATGGGCGAGATGCTCGGCCAGCCAGGGCCGCGACGTGATGGCGACCCAGGCGGTGTCGCCGCCCTGGGCGTCGGGTTCGAGCGCGAAGTGCAGGGCCTCGGGCTCGTCGAGCAGGCTCTCCTCCAGCTTGCCGGCCAGGGCTGCACGCATCTGCCGGCCGGCGCGCGGCAGCTCGACCCGGCGCCAGCTGACGTCGGATTCCGGCAGCACGGCGATGACGTTGTCGGCCGCCGGCAGCTGGGCGGCATCGCTGCGCCCTTCGCGCAGCACCTGCTGGCCGTCCGCGGTCAGCACATAGTCGTACTCGCGCGCCGCATCGGCACGCTGCGGCTCGCCCGGCGGCGCGGTTTGACCCGGCGCACGCAGCCGCGGTCGGGGGGGCAGGAGAAGCAGCAGCGTACTCATAGGGTCGGGGGGGCGCGGCGCATTCTAGGAGGGGGTCGTGACGGTGCCTGACGGTCGTGCGGACTTGCGGTGTCGAGTGGTGACCATCTGCAAGCTGGCACGTCGCATCAGCGCTCCAGCAGCTGGTTGATGCGCTCGCGCGCCAGTACCACCATGTTCAGCCCCTGGCGCTCGATCAGCGAGCGCTGTTCGAGCTGACGCTCCTCCAGCCGCAGCCGGCCGGTGACGATGAAGAAGGAGGAGTCGACCGAGGCGCGCCCGGCCTCGATCTGCACGCTGGCGGGCAGGTAGGCGGCGGCGTCGCTGATGGCCAGCAGCGGCTTGCCCTTGCGGCCCTGCACCAGGCGTTCGGCCGATGCGAGGTCGACGCCATCGAACAGTGCCGCGATGACCTCGCGCGGCGCCGTGTTCAGGTTGACCGGCGTGGGCTTGGGCAGCAGCACAAGGTAGGGCTGCAGCCGCGCCAGCGTGGCGGCGTCCAGGCCAAACCAGCTGAGCTGGTCGAGCCCGGCGGGCCGCAGCGGGCCACTCTCGCTGACGGGCGCGCTGGCACCGGCGTCCGGCCCGCTGGCGCTGCTGGCCGGGGCAGGAAAGGCGGCGCGCAGGCCGGCGATGATGACGCTCGCGGTGCCCGGCGGCGCGTTGACCTGGTTGCACAAGCGCTCCAGCACGCGCTGCTCCAGTTCAGGAACCTTGGCGCCACCGAGCAGGCTGCGCAGGTTGTAGCGGCCCTGGGCGTCCTCGATGCTGCCGGACAGGAAGGCCTCCGGTCCGTCGTCGGGGCTGGCGGCATTGCGGTCGGCGGCCAGGAAGGTGGACAGACGCGCCTCGGCCAGCGGCACGGCCCAGGGCTCGCCGAGGTGGTCGACGGCCTTGTTGCGGTTCTGCTTGGCGTCCTCCTGCAGGATCAGCCGCGCCCAGTCGAGCGCGCCCTGCAGGATCCAGGTGCTCTGGGCGCGGGCACGGTCGGCGGCCTCGATCTGCACCGCGCGGTACTGCTGCCAGACCATGCCGGCCGCCAGGCTGGCGATCAGCGTGACGATGATCATCGCGGTCAGCAGCGCCGCGCCATGCTGGGTCGAGCGTCTCATCGGACGGTGACCTCGAGCTCGCGCGTCAGCGTGCCGACCAGGCCGCTGCCTTCCGCGAACTGCATCGCGATGCGCAGGCCGGCGGGCGCCGTCTGGCCGGTCGGCTTGGGATTGACCGGGCCGGCATCGGCAGCGGCGGTGCCGCCGGTGGACTGGCAGTTGCTCCAGGCGTTGCCCCAGAAGCAGTAGAACTGCCAGCCGGCGACACCGTCGAAGGCGCGCAGCGCGGGGTTGCGCTGGGCCAGCTGCTGCAGCCCGCTCTGACGCTGGGCCTGCAGTTCCTCGACGCTGCGCAGGGCCGGGCTTTCCCAGCGCCACAGACTGCCCTCGCGCAGGCTCCAGACGATGACCTGCAGCCCGGCGGGGGCCTGGCGGGTCAGCACCAGGCTGCCGCCATCGAAGGCCAGCGGCGGCACGGGGCTGTGGCTGTCCTGCAGCGCCCGCAGGTCGGTTTCCCACTGCGCGAGCACGGTTTGCAGCCGCGCCGTCTGCGCGAGGCGGCCCTGGGCGGTCTCGCGGCTCTTGACCATCGCGTCGACGCCACGCCAGGCCATGGCCGCCATGATGGCCATGACGACCAGGGCGACCAGCACTTCAACCAGCGTGAAGCCTCGCGGGCGCGTTCCGGCCCGCATCAGAACTTGCCCATGATGGTGGACAGGCTCAGCACGGGCTGGCCCTGGTCGTTGGCCACGGCAGCGTCGACGCGGCGGAAGTTCGGGTTGAATGTCTGGCTGACCTTGAGCTTGCCGCCGTAGCTGCGGCCGAGCTGCTCGCAGCTGAAGTTGGACTCGCCGATGTCGGGGAACTGCTGGGTCAGGCGCAGCTCGGTCAACAGGTTCTCGGCGCACCACTGGGCCGCGCTGACCTCGGCCAGCCGCTCGGCGTTGTGGGTCAGCGCGCCCGCCGCCTTGATGCCGGCGCCCAAGGCGATCGCGACGATGACGAGGGCCACCAGCACCTCGATCAGCGTGAAGCCGCGCGCGGCGCCTGGCGTCATGGCGGAGAGAGGATGTCGAAGGCCGACAGGCCGTCGGTGCCGAGCACGAGCAGCTTGTCGCCCAAGCGCAGCCTGAGGCGCTGGGCCGGGATGATGGGCTCGGGGCCTAGGCTGATGCCCGGGTTCTGCGCGGTCGCGTTCTCGACCTGCACGGCCACCGGCTCTCCGAGCCAGCGGGTGGGCAGCGGCAGTGTGCGCGGCAGGCCCTCGAAACGGAAGTCGTCGCCGCTCTTCAGGCCCTTGGGCACCCAGCGCACGCTCAGGCCCGAGGCGCGGCTCTCGGCGCGCGCGGTTTCGAGCAGGGCAGCGAGTCGTTGGGCTTCGCGTTCCAACTGCATCTCGGCCGGGTCGCGCAGGGCCAGGGTCACGGTGGTGCTGACGATGGCGATCAGCGCGACGACGACCAGCAGCTCGATCAGCGTGAAACCGCTGCGATCGCGCGCTGGCAGAACGCGGCGCGCCGCGCCGCCGCTGGCCGGCACGCGTGGCGATCTGCGCGCGGGAAAACCTCCGCGTGCATCACCGCCCCGCTGGGGGGCCGGCTGGACCCGCCCGCGTTCAGCGGCGCGAGACCGGACGAGGGGCACCAGACTATTGCCAGGAGCCAATATCGGCGTCACGGCCTTCACCGCCGGCGCGGCCGTCGGCGCCGAAGCTGTACACGTCCACCTCGCCCTTCACGCCGGGGTTGGCGTACTGGTAGGGGTGGCCCCAGGGGTCGTTGGGCAGCTTGTCCAGATAGGGCTTCCAGTTCGGCGGCGGGGTGCCGGCGGTGGGCTTGTGCACCAGTGCGTCCAGGCCCTGCTCGGCACTCGGGTAGCGCTGGTTGTCGAGCTTGTAGAGCTTGAGCGCCTGCATCAGGTTGTTGACATCGGTGCGGGCCGCGGTGACGCGGGCATCCTCGGCGCGATCGAGCACGCTGGGCACGACCAGGGCCGCCAGGATCCCGATGATGACGAGCACGACCAGCAGTTCGATCAGCGTGAAGCCGCGGGTGAGGGAGGAGCGACGCATGGCAGGAAGTGGGAGCGCTAGGCAGCGGGGACCGGGCCATCATAATGGGGCATGGTTGCTCGACTGATGGCGTTCGTGGTGTGGCTGCTGCTGGGTGGTTCTGTCGCCTTTTGGGGGCTGCGGCTGATGGCACGGCCGCTGCCGATGCCGGAGGCGGCGGTGTCGGCGGTTGATGCGCGCCCGGTCCAGGCCGACCTCGGCCGACTGCTGGGCGTGAGCGCGTCGGAGACGTCCGCCGAGCCCGAGATGGCCGCGTCGACCCGGCTGCGCCTGCTGGGCGTCGTTGCGCCGCGGAATCCGCGCTCGGCCGATTCCGGCGAGGGGGTCGCGCTGATTGAGGTCGACGGCGTGGCGCGCACCGTGCGCGTCGGCGCCACGGTCGACGGCGACCTGCAGCTGCTGCGCGTCGAGGCCCGCAGCGCCAGCCTGGGCCGGCTCGGCCAGGCGCCCAGCCAGGTGCTGCAGATCAGCCCGCAGCCGGCGCCATCGACCGGCTCGTTGCCGCTGGCTGCGCCGTCACCGGTGGTGCTGGGCGGCAACCCACGATTGGGGCCCGGGCCGACGGCGCCGGGGAGTCCGGCCGGCGCCGCCCCCGCCGCCTACGGCATGCCACTGGCAGCGTCGGCCGGCTATGAGCACCACTAGGGCCTGTCAAAGTTCCTGCAGCGGCGGCTTCAAGCGCGCAGCGTCGGCACGTTGACGCTGGGGTCGGGTCGACTGGCCAGACGGGCCCCGGCGACTTCGTGCAGGTCGGTCAGCAAGGCGGCGGCCGAGCGGATCATCGGCCAGGCCAGGGCGGCACCGGTGCCGTCGGCACTGTCCATGCCGAGCTCCAGCAGGGCCGAGGCCTGGAACAGCGCCAGGGCTTCATCCAGGCCCCGGTGCACATGGCTGCGGCAGAAGACGGCGTAGTCGGTCACCGGTGCGCAGATCAGTGACGCGAGCTTGAGCGCGGCGCAGGCGGCGATGCCGTCGACGATGATGAGGCTGCGCTTGCTGGCCGCAACGAGCATGGCGCCGACCATCACGGCGAGCTCGTAGCCGCCGAAGGCCGCCAGCAGGTCCATCGGATCGCGGGCATCCCGGTGCCTTGCCATCGCGCCGTGCAGCACATCGAGCAGGTGCACGAGATCGTCCTGGCGCATGGTCGGGCCCGAGACGACAAAGTCGCGCACCGGCTGGTCGGCCAGCCGCGACAGCACGAGGGCGGCGCACTCGGCCGAGCCCTGGCCCATTCCGGCGCAGGCCAGTACGTTGCCGGGCAGGTTGTCGGCGATTTCCATACCGACGCGCACGCCGGCGTGGGCCTGCTCGACGCTCATCGCCAGCGCGGTGCGCGCGTTGCGGGTGCCATGGGCCACCTTGCGAGCGAGCAGGCGCGCGTGCGGCGGCATGTTCTCGGCAACGCCGCAGTCAACCACGGTCAGGTGCAGGCCATGCAGGCGCGCGAATACCGAGACCGGCAACTGCGCGTGCAGGGACATCTGCACCTGATCGCGGGTCGGTCGGCCCCATTGCGCGCCGGGGGCGTCGACGACGATGCCGTGGTCGGCCGCGAACAGGGCCAGGACCGGGTCACGGAACCGCGGCGTGAGGCTGTTCTGGACCAGACCAAGGCGCACCGCGAGCGGCTCCAGTTCGCCCAGGCCACCCGCGATGGCGGAGCGACGGTCCACACGATCCCGCAGAGCGAGTTCGAGCTCAGGATTGGCGGTGGGCGATATCAGCGACTGTTGGGCGACGGTCATGGCGCAGGCGGCAATCAAACCCTTCGGATTTCAACTCAAGCCAGGAACAAGCGATAGGCCGGGTTGGCGGTTTCATCCTCGAAGGGATAGTTCAGGCCGGACAGAAAGGCGCGCAGCGCAGGGGCGTCACCACGCGGCACCTGGATGCCGACCAGGATGCGACCATGGTCTGCACCCTGGTTGCGGTAGTGGAACAGGCTGATGTTCCAGTCCGGATGCATGCTGGACAGGAATTTCATCAGCGCGCCCGGCCGCTCCGGGAACTGGAAGCGGAACAGGCGCTCGTCGCGGGCCAACTCGCTGCGGCCACCGACCATATGCCGGACATGCTGCTTGGCGAGCTCATCGTTCGTCAGGTCCAGGGTCTGGAAGCCAGCCTTGCTGAAGGTGCGGGCCAGCCGGGCGGCTTCATCGGGCTTGGAGATCGCAACGCCCACGAAGATGTGGGCGACGCTGGCATCGGCGATGCGGTAGTTGAACTCGGTCACGCTGCGCGGGCCGAGCAGTTCGCAGAAGCGCTTGAAGCTGCCACGCGCCTCCGGAATGGTCACCGCGAACAGGGCCTCGCGGCGCTCGCCGACCTCCGCCCGTTCGGCAACGAAGCGCAGCCGGTCGAAGTTCATGTTGGCGCCGCAGGTGATCGCGATCAAGGTCTGGCCCTTGGCCCCGGTCGTCGCGGCGTATTGCTTGACCGCGGCGACGCTCATCGCCCCGGAGGGTTCGAGGATGGAGCGGGTGTCCTCGAACACGTCCTTGATCGCGGCGCAGACGGCGTCGGTGTCGACGAGGATGTAGTCGTCGACCAGCTCCCGGGCGATGCGGAACGTCTCCTCGCCGACCAGCTTGACCGCAGTGCCGTCCGCAAACAGACCGACGTCCTGCAACTGCACGCGCTTGCCGGCCTTGACCGAGCGGACCATGGCGTCGGAGTCTGTCGTCTGCACGCCGATGATCCGGATTTCGGGGCGCAGCGCCTTGACGTAGGCCGCGACGCCGGCGATCAGGCCGCCGCCGCCGATCGCAACGAAGATCGCGTCGATGGGGCCCGGATGCTGGCGCAGCATTTCCATCGCGATGGTGCCCTGGCCGGCGATGACGTCGGGGTCGTCGAAGGGGTGGACGAAGGTCAGCCCCTGCGCGCGCTCGAGTTCCTGGGCATGGGTGAAGGCGTCGCTGAAGCTCTCTCCATGCAGCACGACCTCGCCGCCATGGCTGCGTACCGCGTCGACCTTGACCTGAGGCGTGGTCACCGGCATCACGATGACCGCCCGACAGCCGAGCTTGCGCGCCGACAGGGCGACCCCCTGTGCATGGTTGCCTGCCGAGGCGCAGATGACGCCGGCAGCACGCTGTTGGGCGCTCAAATGCGCCATCTTGTTGTAGGCGCCGCGCAGCTTGAAGCTGAAGACGTCCTGCTCGTCCTCGCGCTTCAGCCACACCTTGTTGCCGAGCCGCCGGGACAATTTCGGCGCGCTCGCGAGCGCGGTCTCGCGCGCCACGTCGTACACCCGCGCGTTCAGGATGCGCTGCAGGTAGCTGCTGCCGGGCGGCAACATCGCGGGCGCCTGGGGCGCCGCATGGGCTGCAGCTGTTGGTCGGCGGCGCGCGGCGCTCATCAGGTCTCCTTGGGTGCTCAATGCGGCGCCGGATGATAGGGGAGGCCCTGCCACCGCACCGGGCCTGGCCTTCGGCGAAAAAAAACCCGAGCTCTTGCAAGCTCGGGTTGAATCCACCATGGAGGCGGTGGAGGAGACAATCGGTGCGAGACTGGTCTCGCGCAGCGGCAGTCTAGCGCCGAGCTATGCTGCGGTGCAATATTTTTCCGTGATTGAATTGGAGCTTGGCCCCTAGATGAGCATGGAATGCACGATCAGCTGGTTGGGCCCGGACGGGCCGAGTGGCATGAGCTTCATCGCCGAGACGGGCAGTGGCCATGTCCTGCCGATGGATGGCGCCCCGGACGGCGGCGGCAGAAACCTGGCGCCGCGCCCGATGGAGACGGTGCTGGCCGGCACCGGTGGCTGTACGGCCTACGATGTGGTGTTGATCCTGAAACGCGGGCGCCATGACGTGCGCGGCTGCAAGGTGACGCTGAAGGCCGAGCGTGCCACCAGCGACCCCAAGGTCTTTACCGCCATCCATTTCCACTTTGTCGTCAGCGGCCACCAATTGAAGCCCGAGATCGTCGAGCGCGCGATTGCGCTGTCGCACGAGAAGTACTGTTCCGCGACGGCGATGTTGGCCAAGACCTCGGCCATCAGCACCTCGTTCGAGATCGCCGAACCGGGCTAGCTCGTTCAGACCCGGTGCGCGACCGTGGTCATGACCTTGGCGGCCAGGCGCATCAGGCCGCGCACCGGCGCTGGCAGTGGCAGTGCCCCCGCAGCGAGAGCGGCCTGTGCGTGTTCGGCCTCCTCGCGCTTCATCTGATCAATGATGGCTCGCGACGGCGTGTCCTCGACAGGCAGGCGGTCGAGGTGCGACGCCAGGTGAGCCTCGACCTGTCGTTCGGTTTCGACGACGAAGCCGAGGCTCCATCGGTCGCCGGCCAGGCCGGCCAGGCTGCCCCAGGCGAATGCGCCGGCCCACCAGATGGGGGCCAAGCGACTGGTGTGCGTGCCGAGTTCAGCGACACGCTCGGCGGTCCAGGCGAGATGATCAAGTTCCTGTTGTGCGGCCAGTTCAAAGTGGCCGCGCAGTTCGTCGCTCCGGCTGAACAGGGCCTGGGAGCGGTACAAGGCCTGCGCGCAGATTTCGCCGACGTGGTTGACCCGCATCAGGGCGCCGGCCTCGCGTGCGTCCGCTGCTGTGAGATCAACCCGGGACAGCGCGTCGGCCGGGGAGGGGCGCGACGGCCGCGTCGGCGTGAACACGGTTCTCAACCCATCGTCCAATGCGCTCAGGAAACGGTCAGCTTTGGTCGCCGCAAGGCCAGAGCGCTGAATTGATGAAAGTTGCATTCAGATGGCGTGAGTTGGGGTGAAGATTTCGTGACGCGCAGGAAGGTGTTGTATCAGTGCGACGGCAACACACAATTTCATATCCGTGAATTCCCGGAGGCGCGAAACCTGTTGTGGAATACTGCCACTTCCTCTCAGGAGGTAAGTCGCCGTGCCGCTCTCGGCCGACGACTCGGATGAACACCTAGGAGTATCGAATGAAAAAAGCTCTGATTGCACTGGCCGTCCTCGGCCTGACCGGCGGCGCTGCCGTCGCGCAATCCTCGGTCACCCTGTTCGGCGTCATTGATGCCGACTTGAAGTACGTCAGGACCGGCGACACCAATGTCAAAAAGCTGGACTCCGGCGGCCTGAGCAACAGCCGTTTCGGCGTGAAGGGTACGGAAGACCTTGGTGGTGGCCTGAAGGCCAGCTTCTGGCTGGAATCCGGCTTCAACCCGGACACCGGCAGCACCGCCGATGCCAACCGTTTCTGGAACCGTCGCGTGACGGTCGGCCTGGCTGGTGATTTCGGTGAAGTCCGCCTGGGCCGCAACAAGTCGGTCACCCGCCTCCATATCGAAGACTTCGATCCCTACTCGGCCACCGGTCTGGGCGACATCACCAAGGTGTTCGACAACCCGCTGGGCACTGGCACGAGCACTTTCGCCCGCGCCGACAACATGGTCACCTACGAGACCCCCGCTGGTCTGGGTGGCTTCTACGGCTCGGCCGACCTGGCTGCCGGTGAAGGCAAGAACGACAACAAGCTGCAAGACGTTCGCCTGGGCTACAAGGACGGTCCGGTCCATGTGTCCTTCGCCTACTCTGTCGGCGGTGTCGGCACGACGTACAAGGTTGCTAGCCTCGGTGGCTCTTACGATTTCAGCGGCATCAAGCCCTCGCTGCTGATCGTGCAGACCAAGGCCGGTGATGCCCAAATCAATGCCGTCACCGCGGCCGTCACCTGGACCCTGGGCCAGGGTTCGCTGCAGGCCTCCTTCACCAATTCCAAGGCGAACGACGCGGCTCGCCTGGCCGTCAAGTCCGTGGACGACGCCAAGCTGTTCGCTGTTGGCTACATCTACAGCCTGTCCAAGCGCACCTCGCTGTACACCACGTACGCGCAAATCAGCAACAACGGCAAGGCCACCTACACCCTGGGCGGCGCTCCCGCAGCGACCGCTGTTGGCCAAAACTCCAGCGGCTTCGACGTCGGTATCCGTCACAGCTTCTGATCGACTGCGGCCTTGCGGCCGCTACCAGTCAGCCAAGCCGCCTTCGGGCGGCTTTTTCTTTGGCCGCCGGATCCCGATGTCTCGCACGAGACAGGGGAATTGCTGTGTAAATTCCACAACAACACCCGGCCGTCGTCTGAGCCATTGGCTGAGAATGTCGTTATTCACATTCGATAACAGGAGACAAGATGATGAAAAAGGCAGCACTGGCCATCGCCGCATTGGCCGCATGCACCTCGTCGGCCTGGGCCCAGTCCAGCGTCAGCCTGTATGGCATCGTCGACGCGGCGGTGCGCTACACCACCAACGCCAACCCGGGGCAGTCCCAGAAGCAACTGGTGCCGGGTGGCATGTCCCAGAGCCGCTTGGGCGTGAACGTCACCGAGGACATGGGCGGCGGTCTGAAGGCCATCGCGAACATGGAGCATCGGCTGAACTCCGACACGGGCGCCATCGCGGCGGCCGATTTCTGGCGTCAGGTGTGGGTCGGTCTCCAGTCTTCGGACTTCGGCCAGATCCGGCTCGGCCGCCAGTACAACATTCTGTTCGACGCCTACACCAGCACGTTTGCATCCTTCCGCTACTCGCCCTACATCGAGGCCTTCAAGCCGGAGCTGGGCATGGCGCTGGGGGCGCGTCAGAGCAATATGGTCAAGTACCTTGCCGAGTTCGGCAGCCTGCGCGTCGAACTCCAAGCCAGTGCCGGTGAGGGAGTCGCCGGCGTTCCCGACAAGTCCATCGGCGGCCTGCTGCGCTACGCCATTGGGCCCTTTGCCGTAGCGGGTGCGTATCAAGAGGTTCAAGAGGCGGCTGGTGGCAAGGTCAAGGAGAACTTGATCGGTGTGTCCTACACCGAAGGCCCGTGGTATCTGCATGCTGCCTACGCCGACAACAAGTTCGACGCTTCGGTGTCGGCGGTGACCCGCGGCACCTACACCGCCGGCCTCGCGCCCGCCAACGTGGCGCTCGCGGCGACCTCTTCCAACGTCAGCAAGCGCACCATGTTGCTCGTGGGCGCAACCTACCAGCTGACACCGCAGCTGAACGTCGGCGGCAACTACTGGCACGTCACCCAGGATCCGTTTGTGGGCACGACGGACTCCAAGGCCGACTATTTCGCCTTGGTGCTGGACTACGCGTTCTCCAAGCGCACCGATGCCTACGTCGAATTTGATTCGACCAAGTTCACCGGCAACCTCGCCTTCAATGGTGGCTCGCAGTCGCGCGGCGGGGCCATGCTGGGGCTGCGCCACCGCTTCTGACTCCCTCGAAGCCAGGCGGGCCTCGCAAGAGATTCGCCATCTCAGCCAACGGGCCGCTCTGCGGCCCGTTTTCTTTGCGGGACGCAACGCCGGTCTAGGGCTTTCCCGGGAGGCTGTCGCGGGCGCCCTTCGCCATCATCGCGGCCTTGTGCGTGGCGGGGCCGCGCTGTGATCGGGGCCGTTCTCTCTTCATGCTGGCTTTCATTCTTCGCCGCCTGGTCCAGGCCCTGGTTGTCATGTTGTCGGTGGCCTTCATCGCCTTCATGCTGTTCCAGTTCGTCGGTGATCCGGTCACCAACCTGCTGGGTCAGGACGCCACCGAAGAGCAGCGGTTGGCATTGCGCAAGGACCTCGGGCTGGATCAGCCCTTCCCGGTGCAGTTCGCACGTTTCGCGCTCAACGCTGTCCAGGGCGAGTTCGGCATCAGTCTGCGTCAGGGTCGCAAGGTCTCGACATTGATCGCCGAACGCTTTCCGGCGACGCTGGAACTCGCCCTGGTCGCGGCCGCTCTGGCCCTGGGCCTGGGCATTCCATTGGGTGTCTACGCGGCCCTGCGGAGAGGCCGGGCGATCGCTCAGGTCTTGATGACGGCGACCCTGTTCGGCGTCAGCCTACCCAATTTCGTCATCGGTATCGTGCTGATCTGGATCTTCGCCGTGGAGCTGAAATGGCTGCCCAGCTTCGGACGCGGCGAGGTGGCCGTGCTTGGCGGCTGGACAACGGGCCTGCTCACGCGCGACGGCCTGCTGCACCTGATCTTGCCTGCATTCACGCTGTCGGCCTTTCAACTGACGCTGATCATGCGGCTGGTGCGTGCCGAGATGCTGGAGGTGCTGCGTACCGATTACATCCGTTTCGCGCGAGCCCGTGGCCTGACACAGCGCAGCGTCTACTTCAGCCATGCCCTGAGGAACACGCTGGTGCCGGTCATCACCATCACGGGCCTGCAGCTCGGCTCGCTCATTGCGTTCGCCATCATCACCGAGCAGGTCTTCCAGTGGCCCGGCATGGGCCTGCTATTCATCCAGGCGGTTCAGTTCGCGGACATCCCTGTGATGGCGGCCTACCTCTGCCTGATTTCGCTGATCTTCGTCACGATCAACCTGGGCGTCGATCTCCTGTATTTCGCGGTCGATCCGAGGCTGCGCATCGATGGCAAGTCCCACTGAACCATGAGCGACGTCTCGATGTCCGCGCTGCAGCGTTTCTTCAAGGGCGATGTCTGGCACTCCTTTCGAAGCTCCCCGGTCGCAATGCTGGCGGCAGGCGTTGCGTTGGTCTGTCTGACCTGTGCGCTGTTCGCCGAAGTGGTCGCGCCGCACAATCCGTTTGATCTCGCGACGCTGGAACTGCTCGATTCGCTGAAGCCGCCGGCCTGGCTGGCGGGCGGCGAGCCCAAGTACCTGCTCGGCACCGATGGGCAGGGGCGGGACATCCTGTCGGCCCTGATGTACGGCACCCGCATATCGCTGCTGGTGGGCATCGCCTCGGTGCTGCTGTCCATGTTGCTGGGCGTGAGCCTGGGCTTGTTGGCCGGCTTCGTCGGTGGACGTGTGGATGCCCTGGTGATGCGTGTCTGCGATGTGATGCTGTCCTTCCCGTCCATCCTCGTCGCACTGATGATCAGCGGCATCGCCCGCAGCCTGTTTCCCCATGCACCCGATGCACTGGCCTTCGTCGTCCTCGTGCTGGCCATCGCGCTGACCGGCTGGGTGCAGTATGCGCGTACGGTGCGCGGCTCGACGCTGGTGGAGCGCAACAAGGAATATGTGCTGGCGGCGCGTGTCATCGGCGTCGGCTCGCTGCGCATCATGCGCCGTCATGTGCTGCCCAATGTGCTCGGCCCGGTGCTGGTACTGGCCACCATCCAGATCGCTTCGGCCATCATCACCGAGGCCACGCTGCCCTTCCTCGGCGTCGGCGTGCCGGTCACGAGCCCGTCGCTGGGCACGCTGATCCGCAACGGCAATGACACTCTGTTCTCGGGCGAGTGGTGGATCACCGCCTGGCCCAGCCTGACACTGGTGATGATCACGCTCAGCGTGAATCTGCTCGGCGACTGGCTGCGCGATGCACTCAACCCCCGCCTGCGATGACCCCAGCGCTGCTCGAAGTCAACCATCTCCGCGTCGAGTTCCCGACCCGCCACGGCGTGTTGTTGGCGCTGGATGACATCTCCTTCTCGATCGCCCCGGGCGAGATCCTCGGTGTGGTCGGCGAGTCCGGTGCCGGCAAGTCACTGACGGGTGCGGCCATCATCGGCCTGCTGGAACCGCCAGGACGCATTGCCGCCGGCGAGATCAGACTCGCCGGCCGGCGTATCGACAACCTGCCCGACGAGCAGATGCGCCGGGTCCGTGGCCGCGAGATCGGTGCGGTCTTCCAGGACCCGCTGACGTCGCTGAACCCGCTCTATACCGTAGGCCACCAACTTATCGAGACCATCACGACCCACCTCGACCTGACGGCAGCCCAGGCGCGCGCACGCGCTATCGAACTGCTCGCTTCCACAGGCATTCCGGCACCCGAGGCGCGCATCGACAACTATCCCCACCAGTTTTCCGGCGGCATGCGTCAGCGTGTCGTGATCGCATTGGCGCTTGCCGCCAGCCCCAAGCTCATCGTGGCCGATGAGCCGACCACGGCGCTGGATGTGTCCATCCAGGCGCAGATCATTGCGTTGCTGAAAAGGGTCTGCAAAGAGCAGGGCGCCGCCGTCATGCTGGTCACCCACGACATGGGCGTCATCGCCGAGACCTGCGACCGCGTGGCCGTCATGTACGCCGGCCGGGTGGCCGAGATCGGGCCGGTTGCCGATGTCATCCACCGACCAGCGCACCCCTACACCGTGGGCTTGATGGGCTCGATCCCGGCGATGGACGAGGACCGCGAACGCCTGCTGCAGATCGACGGTGCGATGCCTCGCCTGACGGCCATTCCGGCCGGCTGCGCCTTCAATCCGCGCTGCCCGCGCGTCGGTGACCGCTGCCGCACGGAGCGCCCCGAACTGACTTCGGTCGGTGCGACCTCCGTGTCCTGCTGGAAGCCCGTGTTGCCGGAGGGCCTGCAATGACCGCGCCCCTCGTCGAGGTCCAGGGCCTTGCCAAGGTCTTTGACGTGTCGCCGCCCTGGCTGAACCGCGTTGTCGAGCGCAAGCCCAAGGCCTTGGTGCATGCGGTGGACGGCGTCTCCTTTGCGATCGAGCGTGGCCGGACGCTGGCGCTGGTGGGCGAAAGCGGCTGCGGCAAGAGCACGGTGGCTCGTTTGCTGGTCGGCCTCTACCGTGCCACCCAGGGACAGGTGCGCTTCGACGGTGAGGACATCGTCAAGACCTTGGCCGGTTCGAGTGCGCCGGCCCTGCGCCGCCGCATGCAGATGATCTTTCAAGACCCGTACGCGTCGCTGAATCCGCGCTGGAAGATCATGGACATCGTGGCCGAGCCCCTGCGGGAGCATGGCCTGATCCGGACCGCCGCCGAGGCCCGTGATCGGGTGGCCGCATTGCTGAGCTCGGTCGGGCTGAGCGCGGCCGACGCTGACAAGTTCCCGCACCACCAGTTCTCAGGCGGGCAACGCCAGCGCGTTTCCATCGCGCGGGCCCTCGCGACCCAGCCCGAATTCCTCGTCTGCGACGAGCCGACCTCGGCCCTCGACGTGTCGGTGCAGGCCCAGGTGCTCAACATCATGAAGGACCTGCAGCGTGAGCGCGGCCTGACCTATCTGTTCATCTCGCACAACCTCGCCGTCGTGCGTCATGTGGCCGATCGGGTGGGGGTGATGTATCTGGGCCGCCTCGTGGAACTCGCGGACAAGGCCTCGCTGTTCGAGCGGCCGCGCCACCCCTACACGCGGATGCTGCTGGACGCGATTCCCGACATCCACATGACCGGCCGCGCTCGCACGCCGGTGCAGGGCGAAGTGCCCAACCCATTGAATCCGCCGAGTGGCTGCAGCTTCCACCCACGCTGCCCGCTGGCCAATGCGCGTTGCAAGCTGGAGAGGCCGGCGCTGCTGGAGACCCAGGGCGTGCGCGTGGCTTGCCACGCGGTTCAGGAGGGCCGGGCGGCCTGAAGCCTCAGCGGCCGGGGGCGGACGCCGGCGCGGACGCCGCAGCGGCCGGCTGCGCTAGCACCAGCGGCCCCTTCTGGCCACAACCCGTGAGGGCAGCAAGGGTGATCGCCAGGGCCCAGCCCCCAAGCCGGGGGCGCCCACCTACACTGATGGCCGTCTTGTTCATTCGCGCAGTTTATGTCCCTGTCCGACGCCGACTACCACGCCAAGGCCCATGCCCTGCTCGCCCGCATCGAGGCACAGATTGACGCCTGGCTGGAAGCCGACGTGGCCGACATCGATGCGCATCGCACCGGCGGCCTGCTGGAGCTGACCCTGCCCGGCGGCAGCAAGATCGTCATCAACACCCAGCCCCCTTTGCAGGAAATCTGGTTGGCTGCACGCGCGGGTGGCTACCACTGCCGCTGGGACGGTCAACATTGGATCGACCGCGAGGGGCAGGAGTTCTTCGCGCTGCTGTCGCGCTGTGCCAGCGAGCAGGCCGGGATCGCGCTGACGTTCGCACACTGAGCTTGTGCCGGGCGCGTTGCTTGCGCCACGAAGCCAGCGTGCCTGCCGCTCCCGAGTTGCTAGCGCTTGAACAGATCGAGGATGGACTTCTTCTCATCCTCGCTCGCAGCGCCCGGTACATTGGGGTCGCTGGACAGTTCGCGCACACCGCTAGCGCCTGAGTACTCCTCGTAGAACCACTCCCCATTGACATTGATCACGCCCTCGGGGGGTGTCATCTCGTCCACGGGCTTGGCCTTCAGTGCGTACTGCATGTACTCGATCCAGACGGGCAGGCTCAGGCCGCCACCGGTTTCGCGGTCACCCAGCTTGCGCGGCTGGTCGTAGCCGATCCAGACGATCGCAACCAGTTCCTTCTGGTAGCCCGCGAACCAGGCATCCATCGAGTCATTGGTCGTGCCGGTCTTGCCGTAGATGTCCGGGCGCTTCAAGGTGGCCTGCGCCCGGGCGGCCGTGCCGCTGCGCGTCACCTCCTGCAGCAGACTGCTCATCATGAAGGCGTTACGGGGTTCGATGGCGCGGGCCTCGTCGGTCAGAGTCACCGGCTGGGCCTCATAGAGCAGCCGACCATTGTTGTCGGTGATCTTTGCGATCAGCTGCGGGTTCACGCGGTAGCCGCCGTTGGCAAACACCGCGTAGCCCTGAGCCATTTGCATTGGCGTCACCGAGCCGGCGCCGAGCGCCATGGTCAGGTAGGCCGGATGCTTCTCGGCTTCGAAGCCGAAGCGTGTGATCCAGTCCTGCGCGTAGCGCACACCGATGGAGTGCAGCACCCGGATCGACACCATGTTTTTCGACTTCGCCAGCGCCGTGCGCAGCGGCATCGGGCCTTCGAACTTGCCGTCATAGTTCTTCGGCTCCCAGGGCTGGCTGCCGGTCGTGCCGGCATCGAAGAACAGGGGGGCGTCGTTCACGACCGTGGCCGGCGTGAAGCCCTTTTCCAGTGCGGCCGAGTAGATGAAAGGCTTGAAGCTCGAACCCGGCTGTCGCCAGGCCTGGGTGACGTGGTTGAACTTGTTCTTGTTGTAGTCAAAGCCGCCGACCAGCGCGTGGATCTGGCCAGTGCGCGGGTCCATGGACACAAAGGCGCCCTCGACCTCGGGCAACTGCGTGATGGTCCACTCGTTGCCGTCCTTTTGCTTGGGGCCCTTGACGACGCGGATCACGGCACCGCGGCGGATGCGTGTCTTCGGGTTGCCCTTGTCAGACAGGCCCGAGGTGGCAGGTTTGAGGCCGTCGCCGGTGATGGCGATGGTCTCACCACTTTGCAGCACGGCCGAGACCTTCTTCGGGTCGGCCTCGATCACGACCGCCGCCAGCAACTCGTCGTTGGCCGGATGATCGGCCAGCGCTTCGGCGATGCGGGCGTCCAGTTCCCTGGCATCGCCGGGCAGGTCGGCATAGGCCTCGGGGCCACGGTAGATCTGGCGCTTCTCATAGTCGAGGATGCCGCGGCGCAACGCACGGTAGGCCGTGTTCTGCTCGGCGCTGTTCAGCGTCAGGTGGACGTTGAGCCCGCGGGAGTAGGCTTCGTCGCCGTACTGGCTGAAGATCAACTGGCGCGCGGCCTCGGCCACGAATTCGGCATGCGAGACCGATTCGTTGACCGGCCGGATGCGCAGCTTTTCGGCCTTGGCTTCATCGCGCTGTTCCTCGGTGATGTAGCCGGTCTCGTACATCCGCTCGATGATGTACTGTTGGCGGATGGTGGCGCGCCTCGGGTTGTTGATCGGGTTGTAGGCCGAGGGTGCCTTGGGCAGACCGGCCAGCATCGCGGCCTCGGCGACGCTGAGCTTGTCCAGCGTCTTGCCGAAATAGACCTCGCTGGCTGCTGCGAAGCCATGCGCCCGGTGACCGAGGAAGATCTGGTTCATGTAGATCTCGAGGATCTTTTCCTTGGGCAGGGCCGCCTCGATCTTCAATGCCAGCAGGATCTCGTAGATCTTGCGCGTGAAGGTTTTTTCGGTGGACAGGTAGAAGTTACGTGCCACCTGCATCGTGATCGTCGATGCGCCCTGGCTGCGCGATTCG
Organism: Burkholderiales bacterium; assembly: GCA_003963075.1. GTDB lineage: Bacteria > Pseudomonadota > Gammaproteobacteria > Burkholderiales > Burkholderiaceae_C > Pelomonas. The sequence continues at coordinate 42,959 of RXJV01000065.1, read as the reverse complement.
CCCACGTTGGCCAGGCCCGCACGGATGACGCCGAGATAGTCCACGCCGCCATGCTGGTAAAAGCGGGCGTCCTCGATGGCCAGCACGGCTTCCTGCATGACCTTCGGGATCTGCTGGATGGGCAGATAGCTGCGCCTCTCCTCGCCGAACTCGCCCAGCAGCACGCCGTCACTGGACAGCACGCGCATCGGCAGCTTGGGGCGGTAGTCGGTCAGGCCGCTGATGTCCGGGAGATTCGGGTAAGCCAGCGCCAAGCCCAGCCCCAGCAGCAGCCCGAGCGCCGCCGCACCGCCCAGGATCAGGCCCAGGCCGCGCCAGGCCCAGCGACTGACGCGTTGGCTGAATCTGGCGGGAGGGGTGCCGGCGGTGGCTGCGGAGGTGGTGGGGTGCGCAGCAGTTCGGGGCTTGTCGTTCATGAGCCGGCAGGGCGCGCCCGCGGGCGCGTGGGGACGAGGCGGCGGATTATAGGAAGCCGGGCCCGGTGGCCCGGTTTGTGAAGTGTGCGTGCAAACTGTGTGTCATACGACCGCATCCCCTGTGTTTTTCAGGTAGTTGCATGCCCAATGATTCGTGTATGTTTCGCAACGTGGCGTTACGAGCTCGCGCCTGAATTTCGTTCGGTGTCAACGGCTTTGCTGCTAGCATTCAAGTAACTTATTAATAGTCCGATACGTTGCTCGCGTGTCGGGGACAAAGGGCATGGGAATACTTGACGCACTTTTGGGTCGCAAGCACCCTCCCCTGATCGGTCTCGATATCAGCTCCTCCAGCGTCAAGTTGGTGGAATTGAGCCAGACCAAGAGTGGCGAGTTCGTGCTGGAACGCTTTGCGAGCGAGCCCTTCGAGAAGGGCTGGATTGCCGACGGGCAGATCGAGAAATTCGACGAAGTGGCCGATGCCGTGCGGCGCGTGGTGGCCCGCAGCGGCGCCAAGACCCGTGATGCGGCGTTGGCGATGCCCCAGTCGGCCGTGATCACCAAACGCATCATGCTGCCGGCCGGCCTCAGGGAAGAAGAGCTCGAGTTGCAGGTGGAAGCCGAGGCCAACCAATACATCCCGTTCTCGCTCGACGAGGTCAGTCTGGACTTCTGCGTCATTGGCCCCAGCCCGACTTCGGTGGGCGACGTCGAGGTGCTGATCGCCGCCTCGCGCAAGGATCGCGTCCAAGATCGCCAGGGCCTGGCGGAAGCGGCCGGCCTGAAGCCCGTGGTGCTCGACATTGAGTCTCATGCCTCCCGCATGGCCATCGGCCGGCTGGTGGCGGCCTTGCCCAATGAGGGCAAGGATGCGCTGGTCGCGCTGTTCGAGATCGGGGCCGAAACGACCAGCCTCAAGGTGCTGCGGGACGAGGAACTGCTGTACGACCGCGACCAGTCGTTTGGTGGCGCCCAGCTGACCAGCCTGATCTCACGCCAGTACGGCTTTTCGTTTGAAGAAGCCGAGCAAAAGAAGCTGGCCAATGACCTGCCCGAGGACTATGAGTCCAGCGTGTTGAATCCGTTTGTGGACAGCCTGTCGCAGGAAATTGGTCGTGCGTTGCAGTACTTCTTCACGAGCACGCCGCATCACAAGGTGCATTACGTGATGCTGGCCGGCGGCACGGCCACACTGCCGGGGCTCAAGGAGCGCGTCACCGAACTGACCGGCTTTGCGTGCATGGTGGTCAATCCGTTCGAGAACATGGGCCTGGGGCCGGCCGTTCGTGAGTCCAAGCTGCGGCGCGAGGCGCCGTCCTATCTGACGGCCTGCGGTCTCGCGATGCGGAGGTTCTACCAGTGATCCTGATCAACCTGCTGCCCTACCGTGAAGAGCGGCGCAAGCGGCGCAAGGCGGCGTTTTTCGTCGGCCTGGGCCTGGCCGGCCTCGCCGGGGTGGGGCTGGTGATGGCCGCCTACTTGACGCTCGAATTCCTGACCCAGGAGCAGCAGGCCCACAACCAATTCATCCAGACCGAGATCACGCGGCTCGAGGCCCAGATCAAGGACATCTCCAACCTGAGGTCCGAGATCGAGTCGCTGAAGTCGCGCCAGAAGGCTGTGGAGGATCTGCAGACCGATCGCAACACGCCGGTGCAGTTGCTCAATGACCTGGCGCGCCTGGCGCCCGAGGGCATCTACCTCACGGCGATCCGCCAAGACAACAAGCTCGTCACGGTCAGCGGCATTGCCCAGACCAATGAACGGGTGTCGGAGTTCCTGCGCAACGTGTCGCGCGGCTCCGAATGGCTGGAAAAGCCGGATCTCATCGAGGTCAAGCTGGCCAACGTCACCACCAACTCGCGGGACCAGCGGCGGCTGCTGGACTTCTCGATGAAGGTGTCGATCAAGGCACCCGCGACCGAGTCGGCGCCAGGCGCGCCGGCGGCTTCCGGCCCGAAGAGAACCTGATCGACCATGGCCATCACCACGCCCAAGATCGACCTGAACGCCTGGTTCGCCGACGTGTCGAGCCAGTTCCAGGGGCTCAACCCCAAGGAGCCCGGCCAGTGGCCCTTGCTGCCCAAACTGGCGGTGTCGCTGGCGGTCATGATTGCCGTCGTCATTGCCGGCTATCTGCTCTTGCTGTCGGACGTCCAGGCCGGGCTGGAGGCTGAGCAGGCGCGCGAGCCCCAGCTGCGGCAGGACTTCAAGAACAAGCTTGCCCAGGCGGTCAACCTGCCCGAATTGCGCAAGCAAAAGAGCCAGGTCGAGGAGTATGTGACCCAGCTTGAAAAGCAGCTGCCGGGCAAGGCCGAGATCGATTCCCTGCTGTCGGACATCAGCAGCGCCGGTGTCGGGCGCGGCCTGCAGTTCGAACTGTTCCGCCCCGGCCAGGTGCTGGTGAAGGACTACTACGCGGAACTTCCGATCGCGGTCAAGGTGTCGGGCCGCTATCACGACATCGGGGCCTTCGCCGCGGACGTGTCCAACCTGTCGCGTATCGTGACCTTGCACAACCTCGTTGTTTTGGCGCCCGCCAACCCGAACAGTCCGCTCAGCATGGAAGCGACGGCGCGGACCTACCGCTATCTCGACTCCTCCGAGGTCGCCGAGCAACGGCGCGCCGCCACCAAGGCCGCAGGAGCCAAGAAATGAGGCTCTTGCTGATCTCATTGACCTTGCTCGGTCTGGCTGGCTGCAGTGGCGACATCGACGAGCTCCGCCAATGGATGGACCAGCAGCGTAAGGAAGCCAAACCGAGCGTCACGCCGCTGCTGCCGCCGAAGAAGTTCCTGCCCCAGCCGTATGAATCCGCAGCCAGCACGGATCCCTTCAGCACGCAAAAGCTCAGCGTTGCGATCAAGCAGGAGGCTGCCCAGCCGAACTCGCTGCTGACTGCGGAGATCAACCGCCGCAAGGAGCCCCTGGAGGCCTACCCGCTGGACACCATGAACATGGTGGGCAGCCTGACGCGAGACAAGCAGCGCTATGCGCTGCTGCGTGTCGACAGCCTGCTCTACCAGGTCAAGGCCGGGGATTACCTCGGACAGAACTTCGGCCGCATCACCAAGATCAGCGAGACCGATATCACGTTGCGAGAAGTCGTCCAGGACGCTGCGGGCGAGTGGATTGAACGCACCAGTACCCTCCAGCTACAGGAGAAGGGACGATGAAGACATTGCAGGAGAACAAGTCAATGGGCCGTGGCTGGTTGCTGGGGATCACGTTCGCGCTGTTGGGTGCGCCTGCGGCCTGGGCTGAGTCCCAGATCCAGGCGATCAACATGAGCCAACAGGCAGGTGTGGACATCGTCCGGATCGAATTGAGCGAGCCCTTGGCGGCCGTTCCCAACGGCTTCACGATCCAGTCGCCGCCGCGCGTGGCGATCGATCTGCCGGGCGTTGGCAATGCGATGGGGCGCAACGCCATCGAGCTCAACCAGGGCAATCTGCGTTCTGCCAATATTGCTCAGGCTGGCGATCGGGCGCGCGTGGTGCTGAACCTGCGCCAGGCCTCGAACTACCAGGCCCGGCTGGATGGCAACGCGCTGGTGATCGCGCTGGGCTCAGAGAAGACGGCGCAGGCGGGCGGCCAGCCGGTTCACTTCGCGCAAAGCCTGAACACGTCGCCGCAGGCCTTGCGTGACATCGACTTCCGCCGTGGTGCCGAGGGCACCGGGCGGGTCATCGTCAACCTGCCGAGCAACCAGGTCGGCGTGGACATCCAGCAGCAGGGCCAGAGCCTGATCGTCGAATTCCTGCGCTCCAGCCTGCCCGAAAACCTGCGCCGCAAGATTGACGTGACCGACTTCGGCACGCCGGTGCAGCTGATCACGACGACCCAGTCTGGTGACCGGGTGCGGATGGTCGTTGAACCCAAAGGCAATTGGGAGCACAGCGCCTACCAAAGTGACAACCAGTTTGTGCTGGAGGTCAGGCCACAGAAGGTTGACCCGAACAAGCTCACCCAGGGGCCGGGCTTCGCGGGTGACAAGCTGTCGCTGAACTTCCAGAACATCGAAGTGCGTGCCCTGCTGCAGGTCATTGCCGACTTCACGAACTTCAATGTGGTGACGAGCGACACGGTGACGGGCAATGTCACGCTGCGCCTGAAGGACGTGCCCTGGGACCAGGCCCTGGACATCATCATGCAGGCCAAGGGCCTGGGCCTGAAAAAGGCCGGTAACGTGCTGTGGATTGCGCCCAAGGACGAGTTGGCCGCCAAAGAGAAGCTGGACCTGGAGTCCAAGGCCGCCATCGCCCAGTTGGAGCCGGTGCGCACGCAGTCCTTCCAGCTCAACTACGTGAAGGCCGAGGAGATCGCCAAGGGCCTGGCCGGCCAGAGCATCGGCAGTGGCAGCGGTAGCGGTTCGAGCGCGGGCGGCAGCTCGGGCGGCAGCAGTGGATCGGGCGGCAGCGGGACCCGCATCCTGTCGCCTCGCGGCAGCGTCATCTCGGAGGCGCGCACCAACCAGCTTTTTGTGTCGGACATCCCGAGCAAGCTGGAAGAGATCCAGGCCATGATCGCGAAGATCGACGTGCCGGTCCGGCAGGTCCTGATCGAGGCCCGGATCGTTGAAGCCAACGACAAGTTCGGCCGTGCGCTCGGTGTCAAGCTTGGTGCAAGCGATCTGCGGGGCCAGCAAGGCGGCATTCCGGGCTACAGCGTCGGCGGCGGCAATTACGTGACCGTCGGCGGCAACTACGACGGTGTCGGCGCCCAGACCAACCAGGGCGTTGCCGCCAACTACAACAACACGCGCTTCGTCAACCTGCCGGCCAATGTGTCGTCCGACAGCTTCAGCGGCGGCGCCGCGGCGCAGGTGGCGCTGTCGCTGTTCAGTGCGACGGCCAATCGCTTCCTGAACCTTGAGCTCTCGGCCCTCGAGTCCGACGGCAAGGGCAAGGTCGTGTCCAGCCCGCGCATCATCACGGCCGACCAGGTCAAGGCGGTCATCGAGCAGGGTGAAGAGCTCCCCTACCAGGTCGCGACCGCGAGCGGCGCCACCTCGATCGCGTTCCGCAAGGCCAATCTCAAGCTGGAAGTGACGCCGCAGATCACCCCCGAGGGCAGCGTCATCCTGAATGTCGATGTCAACAAGGACAGCCGCGGCACCTTGACGCCCCAGGGCTATGCGATCAACACCAAGCATGCCCAGACCCAGGTACTGGTCGAAAACGGCGGCACGGTGGTCATCGGCGGCATCTACACCCAGGATGAAGGCGAGACCGTCAACAAAGTGCCGCTGCTGGGCGATGTGCCCGTGCTCGGCAATCTGTTCAAGAACAAGACTCGCACGTCCAGCAAGACCGAGCTGCTGATCTTCCTGACGCCCAAGGTCGTCAGCGAGCGCGCCACGGTGCGTTGAAGCCAATCCCTCAAATGACGGTGTGCCGCAGCCTTGGTCGGCCGGTCCACGGGAGCGATAGAGATGATGAAGTTTGATGTGTGGAGCTGGCGCGTGACGCGCGCGTTGTTGGGCGGTGCCTTGGCGCTGTCCCTCGCTGCCTGCGGCGGCGGCAGTGGCAATGCGGGAACGCCCGTGATCGGGCCGGGTTCTGGCGCCTCCAGTCCGTCGGGTGCGGCAAGCGCGGTTGCTGCAGACCTGGTCGTCGTGTTGAACAAGGCGACGATGACCAATTCGGGGACCGACTCGATCACCGCGACGGTGACCTCTGTGGATGCCAATCGCGTGGCGGTTGGCGGCGCCCCGGTCAGCTTCAAGGTCGAAAACTCCGACCGGGCCATCGTGTCGGCTGCTGGAACGGCAACGAACGTGACGACGGGCTCGCTTGCTGCAACCATCACGCAAGGCGATGATTCCACGCCGCGGCCTGTCAAGCTGACGGTCACCTCGGGTTCGGTCAGCCGGACGGTGTCCTTCAATATTCTGCAGAACTCATCGCCGACCAATCCTGTCGCCAACGACCTCACCCTTGAGCTGAGTTCGCTGAGCATCGACAACTCGGGCAGCAAGACGGTCGTCGCCAAGGCGACGGCTGTGGACGCCAATCGTGTGTCCCTGCCCGGCATCACCGTGCAATTGGCCGTGTCCGACACGACGGGCTCAATTGCCGTGCCGTCGAACCAGACCGATGCCAATGGTCAGGTGAAGGGCACCATCAGCATCGGCCAGGACCGCACCAACCGGACGGTCACCGTGACCGCCACCAGTGGCACCCTGGTGCGTACCGCCGCTTTCCAGGTCACGGGTGCGAAGTTCACCCAGGCGACGCCTCTGCCGGCCGTCGTTCCCGTCGGAACGGCCGCCAAGGTGAATTTCACCTTGTCGGACTCCAACAGCAACCCGCTGGCTGGCGTGCCGATCAGTGTGTCCGCACCGGGCGTCACCAGCCAGAGCGGAAAGACCGATCTGAATGGTGCGTTTGTCTTTAGCTACACCGCGCCAAACGCGCCGGGCACGCTGGTGATCACCGCGCAGGGAGGCGGTGCGGATCCAGGCACGGCGACGGTCACGATACCGGGCGGTACGACGGTGGTGCCGGTCGCCACGACGCCGCTGTCGAAGACCCTGAACCTGTCTTCGAACGTGGTCTCGGTGAACACCTCCCAAAGCAACAACCAGGTGTCCATCAATGCGTTCTTCCGGGATGCCAACAATGCGCCGGTGCCCAATGTCCGGGTGCTGTTCGGCGCCTCCGGGGACAACCAGACCGGCAAAATCGGGTCTGGCAACACGACGGTTTTGTCCGACGCGTCGGGTGCGGCCTCAGGGACCTATGCCCCGGGCGCCGTCAGCAGCCCGACCAATGGCGTGACCATACTCGCGTGCTGGAAGGTCTCCGACTTCGCGGCCACGGATACGGCGGCGAACTGTGCGGCGGCCGGCGGCCAGTTGCTGACGACCACCCTCACGATCGTGTCCAACCCGGTCTCGATTTCGATCGGTACCGACAACACGATCTCTCTGGGCGCGTCTACGCTGACCTATGTGAAAAAATACGTCGTGCTCGTGGTCGACTCAGCGGGCAATCCAAAGCCCGACGTGCAGATCACACCCTCGGTCGACCTCGGTGGCTTCGGCAAGGGGTTTTGGAAGTACAACTCCGTCACCCAGGTCTGGGAGCGCAACCCGGACTACGGAAGCTTGGGTCTGCTGGCCGCCACCTGCCCGAATGAGGACCTGAATCGCAACGGCGTCATCGACAGCGGCGAGGACGTGAACGGGAATCTGCAGCTGGACCCCCGCAAGTCCGATGTGTCCATCACCTTGGTCGGCGCCACCAAAACCGACGCGAACGGGGTGGCGGTGCTGCAGCTCGAATACCCGCAGAACATCGCCAGCTGGGTCAAGTACAAGATCACCGTGACGGCCGCCGGTGTTCTGAGCCCGCCTGCCTATTTCCCGCTTGGGCAGCCGGTGGCGTTGCCCTCTCAATCTTTGGCTGCGCTGTTGGGCAGCGGCGGCGCGACGCCGGTGGAGGACTATCTGTACACCTATGCATGGTTGCCCGTGCGGGCGGCGGACATCAGCTCCTCGACCGTGGCACCTGCATTCGCAAGCAGTCCCTATGGCGTCCAGTCCGGATGCACGAGCACGAAGTGACGTGATTGCGCTGGTCGGCATGCCGGGCGGTGGCAAGTCCAGCGTCGGCAAACAGATGGCACGCCAGATCGGCGTGCCATTTTTTGACTCCGACCACGAAATCGAACGCCGCATCGGCAGCAGCATCCGTCAGTTTTTCGACCAGCATGGCGAGGAACCGTTCCGGGACCTTGAATCCGAGGTGATCGCCGAACTGCTGGCTCGTCCCGGGGAGGCCGTGCTTGCAACCGGCGGCGGGGCCGTGCTCAGGGAGCGCAACCGCGAACTGCTGCATGCCGGCGCGACGGTGCTCTACCTCCGCGCAACGCCAGAGGATTTGTTCAGGCGTTTGCGCCATGACACGACGCGGCCGATGTTGCAGGTGCGCGACCCGCTTGCCCGCTTGCGCGAGCTGCATCAGCAACGTGATCCCTTGTACCGCCGATGTGCGCACTATGTGCTCGAGTGCGCCCGACCCTCGGTGCATGGCCTCGTGAACATGGCCTTGATGCAGCTAGAACTCGCAGGGCTGTTAGACCCCACCCGGGTGGCTGCCACCGTGGGCGCGGAGCCTCACTGAACGTGAACGCGCGTACGTCGACGGGGCGCCGGCCTGCGACCATTGGTGGCTTTTAAACTCGCCGCCATGGCCTTCACCGACACCGTAAAGATCCAGCTCCCCGACGACCGGGCCTACGAAATCCGCATCGGCGCCGGCCTGCTCGATGCGCCCGCGAGCTGGCACGGTCTGCCCAAGGCAAGTGCTGCGGTCATCGTCAGCAATGAAACCGTGGCGCCGCTCTATGCCGAACGTCTGCGCCGGCAACTCGAGCCCCTCTATCCGCGTGTGGACCTCGTGACGCTGCCCGATGGCGAACAGCACAAGGACTGGGCCTGCCTGGATCGCATCTGCGACCATCTGCTGCGTGAGGCGCTGGACCGCAAGACCGTGCTGTTCGCCCTCGGTGGTGGCGTGATCGGTGACATGACCGGCTTCGCTGCGGCCATCTATATGCGTGGCGTGCCTTTTGTGCAGGTGCCTACCACGCTGCTTGCCCAGGTCGATTCGTCGGTCGGCGGCAAGACGGCCATCAATCACCCGCTCGGCAAAAACATGCTTGGCGCGTTCTATCAGCCACAGCGGGTCATCGCAGACCTAGCCACGCTGGACAGCCTGCCGGACCGGGAGTTGCGCGCCGGCCTCGCTGAAGTGATCAAGTACGGGCCGATCGCCGATCCAGGCTTTCTGTGCTGGATCGAAGACAACCTCGACGCGTTGCTGGCGCGCGACAAGGCGGTGCTTGGCTACGCGGTGCGGCGCAGCTGCGAGATCAAGGCCGACGTGGTGGGCGCGGATGAACGTGAGCAAGGCTTGCGGGCCATTCTCAACTTCGGCCACACCATCGGGCATGCCATCGAGGCAGGCCTGGGTTATGGGGTATGGCTGCATGGTGAGGCGGTAGCCTGCGGCATGGTGCTGGCTGCGGACCTGTCAGAGCGCATGGGCCTGATGCCCACCGGCTTCGTCGAAAGGCTGCGCAGGCTGATCGAGCGTGCTGGCCTGCCGGTTCAACCGCCCAAGCTGGGTGGCGAGCGCTACCTGCAGCTGATGCGAGTCGACAAAAAGGCCGAGGCCGGCGAGATTCGCTTCGTGCTGATCGAGGCGCTCGGCCGAGCTGGCCTGCATGCGGTACCGGATGCCGTGATCGTTCAAACCCTGTCCGCGCACGGGGCGGCCTGATGACCGGACAACGTGCAGCCTACGCGGCCGACCCCCAGCGCAGTCGCGGGCGCCGCATCGCCGAGCCGCCCGCGCCGACGCGCAGTGAATTCCAGCGTGACCGCGACCGCATCATCCACAGTACTGCGTTCCGCCGCCTCGTCTACAAGACCCAGGTCTTCCTCAATCACGAAGGTGACCTGTTCCGTACGCGGCTGACCCACTCGCTGGAAGTGGCCCAGCTCGGCCGCTCCATCGCCCGCAGCCTGGGTTTGGACGAGGATCTTGTCGAGGCGGTGGCGCTGGCCCACGACCTCGGTCACACGCCCTTCGGTCATGCCGGTCAAGACGTGCTGAACGATTGCATGCGGGGGCATGGCGGCTTCGAGCACAACCTGCAATCACTGCGTGTGGTGGATCGGTTGGAACAGCGCTACCCCTCGTTCGACGGTCTTAATCTTTGCTTCGAAACCCGAGAGGGCATCCTCAAGCATTGCTCGCGCAGTCACGCGGAATTGATCGATGCCGCCGAGCCTGGGGGCGTTGCATCCCGCTTTCTTTTTGGCGGCCAGCCCAGCCTGGAGGCGCAGCTCTGCAACCTTGCCGATGAAGTCGCCTACAACGCGCACGATGTCGATGATGGTGTGCGCTCGGGCCTCATCGAGCTGGAGCAGTTGCTTGAGGTGGAACTGGTGCGCGAGCATTGGGAGGCCACCTTGGCCCAGCATCCGGGACTGAACGGCAAGCGCCTGTTGTTCGAAACTATCAGGCGCCTGCTGTCTGCGCAGGTGTACGACATCATCGATGCGACCCGTGCCGCGCTGCAGCAGGCGACACCGGCCGACGCCGACGCCGTTCGTGCTGCGAGCCAGCCGCTGGTGCGCTTCAGTTCGGACATGCGCAGCAAGAGCACGGCCCTGAAGCGCTTTCTGTTCGCCAACCTCTACCGGCACCCGCAGGTGCAGGCAACGCGAGCGCGAGCGGACCAGGTGCTGCGCGACCTGTTCGTCGCCTACTCTTCGGACCCTCGGCAGATGCCAGCGGACTTCGCCGATCGTGATGACCTGATGAGAGCCTGCTCCGACTACATCGCGGGCATGACCGACCGCTTCGCGATCCGGGAGCACCAGCGGCTGACCGGAAAGAGCCTTTTTCCGCTCTGAGCTCAGTGGGCGCGATCGACGGATCCGCCCCTGTGAAAACCGTAGCTGGCCTCACTGACGGCCCCGGCGTGGGAAGCAGTCGTTGGCGGCCCGTGCGCAGGCGCTCGGATAGGCCAGAGATTAAAAGGGGTCGGAGTCGTATATTCGTCTCGGCACCCTTTTGACACTCGGAGACCCGACATGCCCCGCCTTCCCCGCCTCGTGCTGCCAGGTCACGCACAGCACGTCATCCTTCGAGGCAACAACCGCCAGGCCATCTTTCAGACTGATCAGGACCGTGAGCGCCTGCTCGCCACGCTGCGGGAAGTGGCCGTCCAGCACCGGGTCGCGATCCACGCCTATGTGTTGATGGACAACCATCTGCACCTGCTGGCGTCACCCTCCACCGAGGCGGGCTTGAGCGCCATGATGCAGGGCCTGGGCAGGCGCTATGTGGCCTGGTTCAACGCACGGCATCAGCGCAGTGGCACGCTGTGGGAAGGGCGGTTTCGCGCCGGGCTGATCGAGGGCGACGCCCAGGTGATGGCCTGTATTCGCTATGTCGAGCTCAATCCGGTGCGTGCAGGCCACTGCGCCGAACCGGCACAGTGGACCTGGTCCAGCGCCGCCCACCACCTCGGCCAGAGACGGGATCCGTTGATCGCCGAGCATGAGGCGTATTGGCGTCTCGGCAACACACCCTTCGAGCGGGAGCATGCCTACCGCGATTTTCTGGCGCAGGGTGTCACACCCCAGGAGCAGCAGCTGATCACGGCAGCGGTCCTGCGCGGCAGGCCGTTGGCGACGCCGGAGTTCCTGCGGCCGCTTGAGCAGATCCATGCGGGCGTGGTGGTTCGGCGGCCACGCGGCCGGCCACGCAAGCCGGCCATCGATCAGCCTGCGGACCTCGCCGGCACCGGCGGGGTTGGTGATTGATATGGCCCCATTTATGAAGTCCCCTCAAACTGAAATCTAATTAATCGGATCCGACCCCATTTAATCGTGTTGTCGCCCTTGCTGCGCTGCAGTACGCTCCCGGCCTGTTGTGTTCCAGGAGGGCGACATGAGCCACGCCGCGCAGATTCAGTCCGAGATTCAAGAACTTTCCGAGCGCGGCCTGTACCGGCCTACGAATGAGAAGGACGCCTGTGGGCTGGGATTTGTCGCCCACATCAAGGGTCACAAGGCGCACCACATCGTCCAGCAGGGCCTGAAGATCCTCGAGAACCTGGACCACCGTGGCGCGGTCGGCGCCGACAAACTGATGGGTGACGGCGCCGGCATCCTGATCCAGATCCCGGACGAGTACTACCGCGAGGAAATGGCCCAGCAGGGCATCCAGCTGCCGCCCCCCGGCGAGTACGGCGTCGGCATGATCTTCCTGCCGAAGGAGCATGCGTCCCGCCTCGCCTGCGAGCAGGAACTCGCGCGTGCGATCAAGGCCGAAGGCCAGGTGCTGCTCGGCTGGCGGGATGTGCCGGTGGACCGCGACATGCCCATGTCGCCCACCGTGCGCGAGAAGGAGCCGGTGATCCGCCAGATCTTCATCGGTCGCGGCCCGGACATCATCGTGCCCGACGCGCTGGAGCGGAAGCTCTACGTCATCCGCAAGACCGCCTCCAGCGCCATCCAGGCGCTGAAGCTCACGCACAGCCGCGAGTACTACGTGCCCAGCATGAGCTGCCGCACCGTCATCTACAAGGGCCTGCTGCTGGCCGACCAGGTCGGCAAGTACTACAAAGACCTGGCCGACCCGCGCGTCGTCTCGGCCATCGCGCTGGTGCACCAACGCTTCTCCACCAACACCTTCCCCGAGTGGCCGCTGGCCCACCCCTACCGCATGGTCTGCCACAACGGAGAGATCAACACGGTCAAGGGCAACTTCAACTGGATGCGCGCCCGCGAAGGCGTCATGAAGTCACCCGTGCTGGGCGAAGACCTGAAGAAGCTCTACCCGATCAGCTTCGAGCACCAGTCCGACACGGCCACCTTCGACAACGCCATCGAGCTGCTCACCATGGCCGGCTACCCGCTCGCCCATGCCGCGATGATGATGATCCCGGAAGCCTGGGAGCAGCACGAAGGCATGGACGAGCGTCGCCGCGCCTTCTACGAATACCACGCCGCCATGATGGAGCCCTGGGATGGCCCGGCGGCCATGGCCTTCACGGATGGCCGCCAGGTCTGCGCCGCGCTGGACCGCAACGGCCTGCGCCCGGCCCGGTACTGCATCACTGACGACGACCTCGTCGTGATGGCCTCCGAATCCGGCGTGCTGCCCATCCCCGAGAGCAAGATCGTCAAGAAGTGGCGCCTGCAGCCGGGCAAGATGTTCCTGATCGACCTGGAGCAGGGCCGCATCGTCGACGATGAGGAGCTGAAGAACCAGTTCGCCAACGCCCGGCCCTACCGGCAGTGGATCGAGAACGTCCGCGTGAAGCTCGACGACATCGCCGTGCCCGAGGGCGCAAGGCCCGCCTTCGATGCCTCGCTGCTGGACCGCCAGCAGGCCTTCGGCACCACGCAGGAAGACATCAAGTTCCTGCTCGCGCCGATGGCGGCCAATGGCGAAGAAGGCATCGGCTCGATGGGCAACGACTCGCCGCTGGCCGTGCTGTCGAGCAAGAACAAGCCGCTCTACAACTACTTCAAGCAGCTGTTCGCCCAGGTCACGAATCCGCCGATCGACCCGATCCGCGAAAACATCGTGATGTCGCTGAACAGCTTCATCGGCCCCAAGCCCAACCTGCTGGACATCAACGCGATCAACCCGCCGATGCGGCTGGAGGTCAGCCAGCCCATCCTCGACTTCGACGACATGGCGCGGCTGCGTGGCATCGAGGGGCCCACGAACGGCAAGTTCAAGCCCCAGGAGCTGGACATCACCTACCCGCGCGCCTGGGGGCGTGAAGGTGTCGAGGCGCAGCTGGCTTCGCTGTGCGCCTCGGCGGTGGACGCGATCAAGACCGGCCACAACATCCTGATCATCACGGACCGCCACGTCAGCCAGGACCGCATCGCCATCCCCGCGCTGCTGGCCCTGTCTGCCGTGCACCATCACCTGGTGCGCGAAGGCCTGCGCACCACGGCCGGCCTGGTCGTCGAGACCGGCACGGCGCGCGAGGTGCATCACTTCGCCGTGCTGGCCGGTTACGGCGCCGAAGCCGTCCACCCCTACCTGGCGCTCGAAACGCTGGAGGCGATGCAGGACGAGCTGCCGGCCAAGCTGACGGCCGAGCAGGCCCGCTACAAATACATCAAGGCCGTGGGCAAGGGCCTGTCGAAGATCATGTCCAAAATGGGCATCTCGACCTATATGTCCTACTGCGGCGCGCAGATCTTCGAGGCCATCGGCCTGAAGACGGACTTCGTCGAGAAGTACTTCCGCGGCACGGCCACCCAGGTCGGCGGCATCGGCGTGTTCGAGGTGGCCGAGGAAGCCATCCGCATGCACGAGGCGGCCTTCGGTGACGACCCGCTGCTGGACGGCATGCTCGAGACCGGCGGCGAGTACGCCTGGCGCGTGCGCGGCGAGGAGCATATGTGGACGCCGGACGCCATCGCCAAGCTGCAGCACAGCGCGCGCAGCGGCAAGTTCGAGACCTACAAGGACTACGCCCAGATCATCAACGACCAGAGCAAGCGCCACATGACGCTGCGCGGCCTGTTCGAGTTCAAGTTCGACCCGAGCAAGGCCGTGCCGCTGGACGAGGTCGAACCGGCGAGCGAAATCGTGAAGCGCTTCGCCACTGGCGCGATGTCGCTGGGCTCCATCTCCACCGAGGCCCACGCCACGCTGGCCGTCGCGATGAACCGCATCGGTGGCAAGAGCAACACGGGCGAGGGCGGTGAAGACCCGGCCCGCTACCGCAACGAGCTCAAGGGCATCAAGATCGTCGGCGGCAGCAAGGTCGGCGACGTGCTCGGCCACAAGATCATGGAGGCCGACTACGAACTGCAAGACGGCGACAGCCTGCGCTCCAAGATCAAGCAGGTCGCCTCGGGCCGCTTCGGCGTGACGACCGAATACCTGGTCAGCGCCGACCAGATCCAGATCAAGATGGCCCAGGGCGCCAAGCCGGGCGAGGGCGGCCAGCTGCCCGGCGGCAAGGTGAGCGAGTACATCGGCTTCCTGCGCCACTCGGTGCCGGGTGTGGGCCTGATCAGCCCGCCGCCGCACCACGACATCTACTCGATCGAAGACCTGGCCCAGCTCATCCACGACCTGAAGAACGTCAACCCGAAGGCGGACGTGTCGGTCAAGCTGGTGTCGGAAGTGGGCGTGGGCACGGTGGCCACCGGCGTGGCCAAGTGCAAGGCCGACCACATCGTCATCGCTGGCCACGACGGCGGCACGGGCGCCTCGCCCTGGTCGTCCATCAAGCACTGCGGCACGCCGTGGGAGCTGGGCCTGGCCGAGGCGCAGCAGACGCTGGTGCTCAACCGCCTGCGCGGCCGCGTGCGCGTGCAGGCTGACGGCCAGATGAAGACCGGCCGCGACGTCGTCATCGGCGCGCTGCTGGGCGCGGACGAGTTCGGCTTCGCCACCGCACCGCTGGTGGCCGAGGGCTGCATCATGATGCGCAAGTGCCACCTCAACACCTGCCCGGTGGGCGTGGCCACGCAAGACCCAGTGCTGCGCAAGAAGTTCACCGGCCGGCCCGAGCATGTCGTCAACTACTTCTTCTTCGTCGCCGAGGAAGCGCGCCAGATCATGGCCCAGCTCGGCGTGCGCAAGTTCGATGAACTGATCGGCCGCAGCGACTGGCTCGACACCAAGAAGGCCATCAGCCACTGGAAGGCCAAGGGCCTGGACTTCTCGCGCATCTTCCACCGGCCCAACGTGCCGGTCGACGTGGCCCGCATCCACACCGAGGTGCAGGACCACGGCCTGGACCGCGCGCTGGACGTCAAGCTCATCGAGAAGTGCCTGCCCGCTTTCGAGAAGGGCGAGAAGGTGCAGTTCATGCAGGAGGTGACCAACGTGCGCCGCTCGGTCGGTGCGCGCCTCTCGGGTGAGCTGATCCGCCGCAAGCCCGAAGGCCTGCCCGACCACACCATCTTCATCCAGATGGAAGGCACAGGCGGCCAGAGCTTCGGCGCCTTCCTGGCGCAGGGCATCACCTTCTACCTGATCGGCGACGCGAACGACTACACCGGCAAGGGCCTGTCCGGCGGCCGCGTGGTGGTGCGCCCCAGCATCGACTTCCGCGGTGATGCGACCAAGAACATCATCGTCGGCAACACCGCGCTCTACGGCGCGACGCGCGGCGAGGCCTTCTTCCGCGGCGTGGCGGGCGAGCGCTTCGCGGTGCGCCTGTCAGGCGCGACGGCGGTTGTTGAAGGCACGGGCGACCACGGCTGCGAGTACATGACCGGCGGCACCGTGGCCGTGCTCGGCAAGACCGGCCGCAACTTCGCCGCCGGCATGAGCGGCGGCATTGCCTACGTGTTTGATGAGGACGGCCACTTCGCCAAGCGCTGCAACACGGCCATGGTGTCGCTGGAGAAGCTGCTGCCCGCGCACGAGCAGGAAGCCACGGTCGACAAGGCGATCTGGCACCGCACCAAGTCCGTCGACGGGGTGGACCGCGAGCCGCAGACCGACGAGGCCATCCTGAAGAAGCTGCTGGAAGACCACCACCGCTGGACCGGCAGCCAGCGCGCGCGGGACATCCTCGACCACTGGGCCGAATCGCGCGCCAAGTTCGTCAAGGTGTTCCCGAACGAATACCGCCGTGCCCTGGGCGAGCTGAACGCCGCCAAGGAAGCTGCCACCACCATCGCGCAGGCCAAGGCGCCTGCCGTCGCCAAGGTCTGAGGAGTCGAGCCATGGGAAAAGTCACCGGCTTCATGGAGTACGAGCGCCTGGAAGAGGGCTACGAGCCCGTCGCCGCTCGCGTCAAGAACTACAAGGAATTCGTCATCGGCCTGAACGTCGAGCAGGCCAAGCAGCAGGGCGCCCGCTGCATGGACTGCGGCACGCCGTTCTGCAACAACGGCTGCCCGGTGAACAACGTGATCCCGGACTTCAACGACCTGGTCTACAAGGGCCGCCCCGAAGACTGGAAGCACGCCATCACCGTGCTGCACAGCACGAACAATTTCCCCGAGTTCACCGGCCGCATCTGCCCGGCGCCCTGCGAGGCGGCCTGCACGCTCAACGTCAACGATGACGCGGTGGGCATCAAGTCCATCGAGCACGCCATCATCGACCGCGCCTGGGCCGAAGGCTGGGTGCAGCCGCAGCCGCCCAAGGCACTGACCGGCAAGACGGTGGCCATCGTCGGCTCCGGCCCGGCCGGCCTGGCCGCGGCCCAGCAACTGGCCCGTGCCGGCCACCGCGTGACGGTGTTCGAGAAGAACGACCGCGTCGGCGGCCTGCTGCGCTACGGCATCCCGGACTTCAAGATGGAGAAGTCCCACATCGACCGCCGCATCGAGCAGATGAAGGCCGAGGGCGTCGAGTTCCGCACCGGCGTGCTGGTGGGCTCGCTGCCAGAGGGCAGCAAGGTCACGAACTGGGCCAAGGACACCATCAGCGCCGACGAGCTCAAGGCGCAGTTCGACGCCGTGCTGCTGACCGGCGGCGCCGAACAGTCGCGAGACCTGCCGGTGCCCGGGCGTGACCTGGCCGGCGTGCATTTCGCGATGGAGTTCCTGCCGCAGCAGAACAAGGTCAACGCGGGCGACAAGCTCAAGGGCCAGATCTCGGCTGCCGGCAAGCACGTCATCGTCATCGGCGGCGGCGACACCGGCAGCGACTGCGTGGGCACCAGCAACCGCCACGGCGCCAAGAGCGTGACCCAGTTCGAGCTGCTGCCCCAGCCGCCCGAGGTCGAGGACCGCCCGCTGACCTGGCCCTACTGGCCGATCAAGCTGCGCACCTCGTCCAGCCACGAGGAAGGCTGCGAGCGCGAGTTCGCCATCGCCACCAAGGAGTTCCTCGGCGAGAAGGGCAAGCTGACCGGCGTGAAGACCGTGCGCCTGCAATGGCAGGGCGGCAAGATGACCGAGGTCGAAGGCAGCGAGCAGGTGCTGAAGGCCGACCTCGCCTTCCTGGCCATGGGCTTCGTGTCGCCGGTGGCGACCGTGCTCGACGCTTTCGGGGTCGACAAGGACGCCCGCGGCAACGGCAAGGCCACCACCGACGGGGCGAACGCCTACAAGACCAATGTCGACAAGGTGTTCGCGGCCGGTGACATGCGGCGCGGCCAGAGCCTGGTGGTCTGGGCGATCCGGGAGGGGCGCCAGGCCGCCCGTGCGGTCGATGAGTACCTGATGGGCAGCAGCCGGCTGCCGCGCTGAGTTGAGTGGCGCCTTGGCCGCCGGCTGAAGCACCGGCCGCCGAGACGGGCACATCCGGCGCATGGCTTGGAGGCGCGGGCGGGCATGGTCGGGTTCACACCGGTGATGGCCGGCTCTTCGAGCGCGCCTGCGGCCGGACTTGCTTTTCAGCGGCGAATCCCTTCGCCGCGTCAGCAGCGCTCACGACCCCGCGGTAGCCTTTTCGGCCCCCGGGGCGCCTGATGCCTGGCGCCCGGTGTGATCCACCGAGACCGGGGCGCCCACCCGCGCGCCGAGGCCCGGGGTCACGTCGTGCTCAGTTCACGATGATTTCGCGCGTGTTCAGGCGCTTCACACCGATGCGCTGTGACGGCTTGAGTTGGGGCGTGGGCTTTTGGTTGGTGCTGGTGCCGACCACCAGGCCGAGCCGGCCTTCCCCGTTGACATTGCGGCTGATGAAGCGGATGTCGGTCACGATGCCCGTGAAGTTGCTTGCATAGCACGTGCTGTCGGTCGAGTTCAGCGCGCAATAGCCAGAGCCCAGGTCGAGCGCGTAGACGCGGCTGGTACCGTCCGGCGAGCAGGCATCGGTCGTCGCGGGCGAGGTGGACGCGAAGGCAACCGTTCCGTAGAAGGAGGTCGGGTCATTCAACACCCGCCATCCCGAACCGCCGCTGCCGAGACCCAGGTCGAAGTACCAGCCGAGCTGGGTTCGCAGATCAAGCAGCACTTCGACGTTGAGCGAGGTTCGCGCTGCGAGCCGGGCCACCGTGATCGGGAAGGTCACGCCAGCGGGCAAGGTTGAGGCCTGGCCGCTGATGGACCCATCCTGACTGAAGGCCGCGTTGGTGCCGTCGAGGATGGCAAAGAAACGCTGGCCCTGGCTGCTGCTGATGTCACTCTGGTCCAACATGCGGCCCGTTCCGACGGTCACAAAGCGCCGATTCGTGCCCGGTTGAACGGCAGGCAGCGGCTTGGTCGTGACCGGCAGCGCGCTACCGTCAGAGGCCGTCAGGTAGGCCAACTTGATGGGCGTCGGGTAGCCACCAGAGGTGCCCGTGACATCGAGGCGCCAGAGGTTGCCCAGCAGGTCACCGGCATAGATCGCGTCGGCAACGCCGTCGGACGCATTCAGCACGAAAGCATTGATGTGAGCCATGCCCGACTGATTCGCGGCGGTGCAGGTCGGCGTGCAGGGCACTGCGACCTTTTCGAGCAGCGCGCCATTGCGCGGATTGATGAAGAAGAAGTAGCCCTTGCCATCGGCATTGTTGTAGCCGGAGCCCGCGACGACCACCCAGCCGTACTTGCGGGTCTTGGTCACGATGGGTTGGCCGTAGGTGAAGCCCATCGCGCTGTCCGTGAACTCCCACAGCACCTTGCCTGCAGCGGCGGTTTCAGTCGTGACGCTGCTCGGATTGGTGATGTCCAGCGCGTACAGCACCTTGCCGCCCTTGCCCAGGCCGCCGATCAGAACGGTGCGCCAGTCGCTGGTGCCCGAACCGCCGGAGGTGCGGCCGAAGTCGACATCGGCCATGGTCGGCGTGGCGTCGACGAAATAGCGGTGCACGAAATTCGGATTGCCCAGAGACACCAGCCCCGTCACGCCCGGATTGCCCGTCGGGCCGCTGATCACCGCGTTAGGAATATAGGCCCAGAGTTCGTTGCCGGGCGCGCTGCCGGCAATCGTGCTGCTGGTCAGGCTGCCGTCGATGGCGTGCAGCATGCCGTCGTTGGCCGCCGCGTAGACCATGGGAGCCCGGTTCGCATAGGTGGTCTTGAAGGTGTCATAGCCCGGGTTGTTCGCACTCGAATACGGAAACGCCGGAGAGCCGACCGGCACCGTCTTGGCGTTGACGATGTCCCCCACCAGGTTGGCGCGGTCGCGGTAGGTTTTCGTCGAGTCGCTGGCCGTCGAGGAGGCCTCGTTTGTACGTTCGCCGCGGATGTAATTGATGAAGCTTGCGGCCGTGCCACCCGAGCCATAGCTCGGTGTGAGTGCCGTGATTTGAGCCGAGGACAGTGACGCCGAGCGGAAAGCTACGCCCGCACCGGTGCTCGGGTTGTAGGTCACGATGCGTCGGCCGGTGTTCCAACCGGTTCCGCTGGCCTGGGCCATCAAGGTCGAGGCAAAGTTCCATTGGTCGGTTGAGGTGGGCGCGCCGGAGTTCGGATCGAAGCTGGTCATCGAGCCGACCACGTCGCCTGTCCAGAACTTGGAGTCGTATTTCGCCGCATAAGTGGCAACGCCCAACGTCGAGACCTGCGGCTGCGACGTGGAGAAGGAGGTCGAGTAGGCCGCCAGTTTGGTGGCGATGCTGGAGAAGGCCTGGGTCAGGCCCTTCACCATCAGGTCCGCCTGGGCGGCGGTGTAGTAGTTGTCGGGGCGGGGGCTGCCGTCCCTCACCGTGTCGGTGGTGGTGGCCCACCATGATTTGGTCGCTGCGTTGTTCGCGAACTGGGAGGCCGTCGCCGTCGCCGGCGAGAAGCTGGAGGGCGCTGTGAAGCCGCCGTATTTCGCGGCCAGGTAGAACTGGTTGTTCGTCTTGTACCCGCCTTCCAGAACGTCCAGCCAATAGGTCTGGATGGTCTGGAGGCCCGGCAGGTCGGGGCGCACATCATTGACATTGGCCCAGTAGGCCAGCCCGGCCATCAAGGCACCATTGTTGTTGCAGCAGCCATTGAAGGGTGACGTGTTGCCGAGCGACGACCCCATGCCCTGGAGCAGGCCGACCCGGTTGGTCCAGTCGAGCGCATCGACGCCACTCGGATTGCTTGCCGAATACAGGTCGGCTTTGACCTCGTCGGGTTGGGTGGGCTCGGAGCGGCCGGTGGCACCTGGCAGGTTGCGGTCGGCGTGGGTGTTGGCGTCGCCGATGCCAAGGATGAAGTTGCGCTGGCATGAATACTGGATCGGATCGTCCCAGTTCGTGATGACCGGGAAGCCGTCCACCCAGGTGGTCTTGGTCGCGAGGCTCGCGTTGCCCATCGATGTCCAGGCCGCCACATTGCCGCGTTTGCGCAGGTAACGCTGGGCGGCGTAGTACAGCTCGCTCACCGGGTCATAGGTCTTGTAGGTGCCGGTCCCGAGCTGGCCGAACTTGTTCAGATAGTTCATCACCCCGCTGTTGGTGACGGTCACGCCGGTGGCATTGGTGGTGTCCGTCGCATCGGAGGCATCAGGGTTCTTGTACATCACCCCGGTGGCACCGTCCCACTCCGCCTTTTCGTTCGCGACGGGTGTGCTGCCCGGTACGGGCCTGGTGGGGCCGACGAACTTCTGGCGCGCACGCAGTACGCCGCCGTCGCGCTGGAGATTGCCGTCGTTGAGGTAGCCGAAGGCGCTGAAACGGATCTTGTCCGAGTACTGCTGCATCAGGCCCGTGGGTTTGTAGGAGTTGGTGCCGTAGAGCGTGCAGTTGGGTTCCAGGCCACCGGCGGCAGGGCTTGGATCGCAGACCTTGACCCGGATGAACACCTCGTAGAGCGTGCCATCGTTGTAGCTCGCACTCGGGTTGTAGGCGGTCGCCGTGGCGCTGTAGTTCGGCGACGGCGCTCCGCCATCGCTCGACGTCATGAAGCGCATCTTGTTGCCCAGCGACCAGACGCGGGTGGCGATGCCCGTGGCGTTGCTGAAGGGCGTGGCACCCGCAACCGTGTTGGCGTCCGAGACCGAGCTGTCCGGGAAGTTGGTTCCGGTGCTGCCCTGGTTGGAGGCCCAGGCCTTTTCAAGCACGGTCAAGGAAGGGGTGTCGATCAGCCGGTAGCCGCCTGTCAGTGCCCACCGGAACGGATCGATGGTCTGCATCGCCGCCCAGTTCAGGTAGTTGCCACTCCACTGCCCGTTGCAGGTGCGGTTGCTGGCCTTGCCGACGGGATAGAAATAGTTGTCGTCGCTGGTGCCCGAGGTGTAGGAGGCGGGCAGGGTGCCGCCTGTGGAACTGGTGAACCTGTAGGCGTAGCACTTGTTCGGGTCGAAATAGCCGATGTAGGTGTTGGCCGATGAATAGGTCCGGTTGGAATGCGCGACGCTGATGGCGGTGGGGAACTCCACCGACAACGCGAGGGCCACGTTGCCCGGCACCGAGACGCTGGTGAACACGGGTTGGTCGGACAGGGCGACCTGTGCGTGCGCGCTGTGTGCTGCGACGACAAGGCTCGCCGCGATTGCCAGGGTCCGAATGAGTGGGGGCCAGGTTTCGCTTGTCATGATGGTCCGTTGCTCCGCGGGGTTTCAGTTGGCCGTCAGCGTCGACTGGTAGAAGGACAGGGTGTTTCGCGGCCCCTGGACGCGCACGGTGACTCGGTACACCTCCTGCGGCGTGACGGCCGAGGGGTTGGTGTTGTTGGCGGCGCTGCTGTTGTTCTGCGCACTGATCAATTCACTCGCTGCGCCGCCATAGAGCATGCTGTTCAGCATCGTGCAGGTCGCCGGTGAGCAGGCGCCGGTGCTGGTTGACATCCGGTCGATGACGTAGCGGATCCTGAGTTGCTGGTCCTGCACCACGATGTCGTTGGTGGTCGCGCCGACCGCGGCGAAACCGGTATCCGAGCCGAGCAGCACCAGCGGGATGCCCTGTGGGTTGCTGGGCAGCAGAGTCGCGCTGTAGTTGGCGCTGGCCAAATTGCCTTGGCGCGTGACCGCACTGGCCAGTGCGCCGCCCGGTTGCAGGGCCGTCAGCGCAACCTGTACCGCACGTTCGCTCTGGTTCGTCATGTCGCGCTTGAAGCTGATGTTGCCGATCCCGATCTGCCCGGAATTCATCGACCGCGAGATCGCAACCGCACCGATCAGCATGATCACCAGGGTGATCAACGCGAACACGAGGACAACGCCACGCTGTGCATGGCGACCAGACGTACTGAATGGAGGACGACGCATGGTGGTCAGAACCGGGGATTACGCAGGGGCACCGTGAACTCCACCGTGCGGTAGCGCTGGTTGGTGGTGCCGGTCGGTACGGTGTAGGTGTAGGTCAGGCCCGCGCCCAGGTCTGAGAACATCGTCAGTGAGCCATCGGTCACCGCATCCTTGGCGGGCTGGTCACTGCGGATGACGAGTCCGACACGCAGGGCAATGATGTTGCCCATCGCGGACTGGGCCTGTGCGGCACCCGTCCCGTTGGCATTGGTCAGGACCGCAGAGGAATAACCGGCCGCGCTGGGCAACACCCATTGATTGACCACGCGCCCCTGGCCGGTCGAGTCGATGCCGTACAGCACGCGCAGGTCCATCACGCCCTCGACCAAAGGTTGTGGGTCGCTGCCGGTCAGTTGCAGCAGGTCATAGGCCACCAGCTGGTTGCTGGTGTTGCGCCCGATCAACTGCAGTCGAGGTGGGTTGCCCGTGACGTTGCCCAGCACGCTGACGAAGGCCGTGCCATTGGTCGCGCTGCCGGCGAAGCCAGTCAGCGCAACGCCGGCCACCGTGTTCGCCGCATAGGTGCCGCCGAATGTCAGTGTTGGGCTGCCGCTGCCCACGAAGCCGTTGCTGACCTGTTGCAGCATGCATGTGCCCGCCTGACTGACCACGACGAGATCGCCGCCACGGATGCCCAGCGTGTTCGTCAACTGCACCTGCCCGGGCGCGGCCGATTGCGGAGCGACGGCTTGCGCGGTCTCGCTGAGCGCAGAGTTCCCCGCCGATATCGCCAGCACATCCGATCCGTCCGGACCCGCGCCGGCGAAGACCACGACCGGTGCGATGACATAGGTTTGCGATACGTTGTTGAACGGGGCAGGGAAGGCCTGCAGGCTGGGCAGCAGCTGCGCGTTGTTCTTCGACACGGCCAGCGGGCAGGCCCAGTTCGCCGATCTCGCCAGGCCGGCGCCTGCGTTGCGCAGTTCGCGTTCCAGCACGAAGGCCGAATAGGCCACGTTGTTGGACAACTCGTTCGCAGAGCTGATGCCGCGGCGCAGGTCTTCCTGGCGCGCGACCATGGTGCTGACCACCAGGATCAAGACCACGCCGATGAGCAGAGTGACCATCAGCTCGGGCAATGAAAAGCCGCGGGTTCGTTGGCGCCGGATCATGGGAAGACGTCCGTCACGTATTGGTGGGTATCGTTGGCCGCGCCGGTGGATCCCACCTGGGTCCATTGCACGATGATGCGGGCACTCGTCGTCGCAGCGTTTGGCGTGACCGTGCCGACGCCGCTGGGCAGCCCGCCCTGGCTCGGGTCGGCGACCTTGGCGGCCCAGGCGTCGATCGCTGACTGAGGCAGGTTCACGGTGCCGGCGTTCACGATCGTTGCGGCCATCTCGCTGGCCAACATCGCTGCGCGCTGCCCGTCCTCGCTCCCGATCGAGGCACGCAAGACCTGGGTCTGCAAGGCCATCAGGCTCAGCAGCCCGAACGAGATGATCAGCACCGACACCAGCAATTCGATCAGCGCGAAGCCGGTCGACCGGCGTCGTTCAGAGTGCGGCTTCATGTCGGGCAGCCCTCAGGTGCGGTGCTGGGCTTGTCCGGATCGCACATGCGGATCGCCCCGGCCAGGCTGACGGTGATCTTCAGTCGCCGGTCGCCGCCGTTGCGCTGGACAAGGTAGCTCGAATTGCCCACGGCACAGCTCACGGTGAGCCCCGCCGGCGTAGCGAGCGTTTTCTGTCGGCCGTCTGCGCCAAAGCAGAGGGCGTTGGCCGAGGCGGTGATCGTGACGCCGGCGCTCACATCGCCGAGCGCGCCGCATTGCACCGCTTGCGCGTCGATGGACTGCAGCGCATCGGGCACCAGGCGGGCTTGCCAGTAAGCGCCACTGCTGGCGGCCGCTGCGTTCGTATCGCATGCCTGGCTGGATGTGATGAAAAACACCACGTTGTTCGAGCGCCGTTGCGCCTCGGTCTGCGCCAAACGCAAGCCTGCGAGCAGGGCGTCCGCAACGGCCCGCATGCGCGAATTGCTGATCCAGGCCGACAGGCTGGGCAGCGCGACCGCGGACATGATCACCAGGATGCTGACCGTGATCAACATCTCGACCAGGCCGAAGCCGGCAGTGCGACGCCGGGCTAGCACGTGTCCCCCTTCTTCGTGATCCACTTGGTCGCGCACTGGCTACCCCAGTCCGATGGAAGGGATGTCGTGGCGCGCACGTCCTGCTGGTTGATCGTGTAGGTGAACCCGTTGACGGCACCACTGCCCACCGCTTGCAGCGTGAACTGCGTGGCGTTCAGCGTGCCGGTGCAGCTGATCACGAAACTGCCGAACGTCAATGCCGACGCGTTGGGGTTGTTGCAGGGGGAGACGAAATTGCCTGTGTCCGCATAGGTGCGGTTGTCTTGGAAGTAGCGTTCCATTTGCGCGCGCACCGTCGACAGGCCGGTGCTGGCGTCTGCCAGCCGGCTTCGGGTGACGTAGTCGCGGTACTGCGGCAGCGCGACGGCGGCCAGGATGGCCACGATGGCGACGGTGATCATCACTTCGATCAGTGTGAAACCTTGCGCGGAAGCGGAATGGGCTGGACGTGGCATGGCGGCAGGTTGGCGTTGGCAGTGCATCTATTTTGGTGGTCGGCGCTGGCAAGCGGCGACCGCTCGTCGCTGTGCGATGAGCGCTGGTCGTTGCCGGTGCGCGATTCGTGATGTGCCGCACGCTTGGGGCCCGACTGCATGGTGTCCACCGGTACCGGAGGGCAAGCAGGCGTAACGAAGCAGCGGCGGGGCGCAAGCCGCGCGTGCCGGTCCCGAGGAGATTCCGCGCCGCCGTCCAACGGACCCTGGTGTTTCCCCTATCATGGCGCCCTTTGCTTCCGCCCGGCACCGGCCCGTCTGCGTGAATTCCTTATCCACCGCTCCCTTGATCGAACTGCGCGATGTCAGCTGCGGCTACGGTGACCGCGTGATCCTGGACGGCGTCAATCTCCGCCTTGAGCGGGGCAAGGTGCTGGCACTGATCGGCACCTCCGGGGGCGGCAAGACGACGGTCCTGCGGCTGCTGGGGCGCCAGTTGCAGCCGCTGGCTGGCCAGGTGCTGTTCGACGGGCAGGACCTGGCACCGCTCGACCTCAACGGCCTGTATGCCGTGCGCCGACGGATGGGCATGCTGTTCCAGTTCGGCGCCCTGTTCACCGATCTGAGCGTGTTTGAGAACGTCGCCTTCCCGCTGCGTGAGCACACCGACCTGCCGGAGTCCATGATCCGCGACCTGGTGCTGATGAAGCTCAATGCCGTCGGCCTGCGCGGTGCGCGCGACCTGCTGCCAAGTGAAATCTCCGGCGGCATGGCGCGCCGCGTCGCGCTGGCACGCGCCATCGCACTGGACCCGGACCTGGTGCTCTACGACGAGCCCTTCGCCGGCCTCGACCCGATCTCCCTGGGGGTGGCGGCGCGGCTGATCCGCGACCTCAACGATGCCTTGGGGCTGACCAGCGTCATCGTGTCGCATGACCTGCACGAGACCTTTGGCATCGCCGATCAGGTCGCGATGATTGCCAATGGGCGGGTCGTAGCCCAGGGGACGCCGGACGAGCTGCGTCACAGCGACGATCCGCTGGTGCACCAGTTCGTTGGCGCCGAGGCCGACGGCCCGGTGCGCTTTCATCAACCCGCGCGGCCCGTGGCCGAGGATTTCGGGGTGCAGGCATGATGGCCCTGGCCACCCGCATTGGCGCCGGCGTGCGCCTGACGCTGGCCGATGTCGGGGCCAGCGCCCGACTCTTCGTGGCTCTATTGGCCCGCTCGCCCCGGGCGCTGGCGCGCTTCGTCCTGGTGCGCGAACAGGTCTTCTACCTGGGCAATCGGTCGCTGTCGATCATCGGCGTGTCGGGGCTGTTCGTCGGCTTCGTGCTCGCGCTGCAGGGCTATTACACGCTGCAGCGCTACGGTTCGGCGGAAGCGGTGGGGCTGCTGGTGGCCCTCAGCCTGGTGCGCGAGCTGGGGCCGGTCGTCACGGCCCTGCTGTTTGCCGGCCGGGCCGGGACCTCGCTGACGGCAGAGATCGGTCTGATGAAGGCTGGCGAGCAGCTCACGGCCATGGAGATGATGGCGGTAGACCCGGTGCAGCGCGTGCTGGCGCCGCGCTTCTGGGGCGGTTTCATCGCGATGCCGCTGCTGGCGGCGGTGTTTTCAGCGGTCGGCATCCTCGGCGGCTGGCTGGTGGCGGTGCCGCTGATCGGCATCGACGCCGGTGCCTTCTGGTCGCAGATGCAGGGCGGCGTGGATGTGTTTGCGGACGTGGGCAACGGCGTCATCAAGAGCCTGGTGTTCGGCGTGACGGCCACTTTCGTTGCGCTGCTGCAGGGCTATACCTGCAGCCCCACACCGGAGGGCGTTTCGGCGGCCACCACCCGGACGGTCGTGCTGTCGTCGCTGGCCGTGTTGGGCCTGGACTTCATGCTGACCGCGATGATGTTTTCGATTTGAATGAAGTCAGGGAGATCACATGCAACCGTCTCGACATGACGCCTGGGTGGGCTTCTTCGTGCTGCTCGGCGGCGCGGCCTTGCTCTTCCTCGCGCTGAAGGCCGGGAATCTGCTCAGCCTCAATTTCGATGCGACCTACCAGGTGTCGGCGCGCTTCGACAACATTGGCGGCCTGAAGCCGAACGCGGCGGTGAAGAGCGCCGGCGTCGTCGTCGGCCGCGTGGAATCGATCAGCTTCGACGACAAGACCTTCCAGGCCAAGGTCGTGATCAATCTGCAGAAGGCCACGCAGTTCCCCAAGGACAGCTCGGCCAAGATCCTGACCTCGGGCCTGCTCGGCGAGCAGTACATCGGCCTGGAGCCGGGCGCGGACGAAAAGAACCTCGCCAGCGGCGATGTGATCCGGCAGACCCAGAGCGCCGTCGTGTTGGAGAACCTGATCGGCCAGTTCATCAACAGCAAGGCGGCGGACATGGGCAGCGCATCCGCGCAAGCTGCGCCCGCCGGGAGCAAGCCATGAGCCGGACGGGTCGGGCGCTGCGCTGGCTGGCTGCGCTGGTGCTGGTGCTGGAACTAGCGGGATGCCAGACGGTGCAAAGCGTCGGCGACCGCTTGCAGGGCGCGGTCGACCGGGTGATGGGCTCCAAGGGCCAGAAGCTGGACCCATGGGAATCCTGGAACCGCAAGGTTTTTGCCTTCAACGAAGCGCTGGACGAGAACCTGCTCAAGCCCGCGGCGTCGGCCTATGCCAAGGTGCTGCCCTCGCCCATCCGCACCGGCATCGGCAACTTCCTGGGCAATATCGCCGATGCATGGTCGGCGGTGAACCTGTTGCTGCAGGGCCGCCTCAAGGCGGGGTTGGACCAGGGCATGCGGGTGGCGGTGAATTCGACCTTCGGTCTGGCGGGTCTGCTCGACGTGGCCAGCGAGGCGGGCCTGGAAAAGAACAGCCAGGACTTTGGCAAGACGCTGGGCAAATGGGGCATGGGCACCGGCGCCTACATCGTCTGGCCGGTGTTCGGTCCGTCGTCGGTGCGGGACTCGATTGGTCTGCCCTTTGACTGGAAGGCGTCGCCGTCCGTGGTGTTCGACGATGGCCGCAAGAAGGTGGCAATCACGGTGCTGAGTGCGATCAACACCCGGGCCAACTTCCTGCGGGCCGGCGAAATGCTCGATGGCATTGCGCTGGACAAGTACACCTTCTACCGCGATGCCTACCTGCAGCGGCGTGGCAGCTTCGATGACGACGAGCAGGTTGAAGTGCTGGTGCCGGCCACTCCGGCGTCAGCGCCGGCCTCGGCCGCCACGCCGTGAGGCAACCAAAACCGGGGCCGGCGCGTTGAGCAGCAGCCTCGCCATTTGACTGAAAGGGATTCCATGACTCTGCTGAACTCCTTGCGCCGCCTGCTGGCCATCGCTGCGCTGGGCCTTGTGCATGCTGCCCATGCGGCCGACGCCAGCGCGCCGGACCTGCTGATCCGCCAGCTCTCGCTGGAGACCTTGGAGGCGGTCAAGGCCGACAAGGACATCCAGGCCGGCAATATCGCCAAGATCATCGCCCTGGTCGACACCAAGGTGATGCCCTATGTGAACTTCCAGCGCATGACCGCCTCGGCGGTCGGCCGCTTCTGGCGCCAGGCCACGCCGGAACAGCAGACCCGCCTGCAGGCGGAATTCAAGACGCTGCTGATGCGCACCTATGCCGGCGCTCTGACCCAGGTGAAGGACCAGACCATCGGCCTGAAGCCCTTCCACCCCGAAGCCGGCGCCACCGAGGTGGTCGTGCGCACACAGATCATCGGCAAGGGCGACCCGGTGCAACTGGACTACCGGCTGGAGAAGTCGGGCCCGGAGTGGAAGATCTACGACGTCAATGTGCTGGGCATCTGGCTGGCCGATCAGTACCGCAACAGCTTTGCCCAGGAGATCGGTGCGAATGGCATCGACGGCCTGATCAAGAGCCTGGCCGACAAGAACGCCAAGGCCGCCGCGCCTGCTGCCAAGGGCTGATCTTGAGCGCGTTGAAGTTGCCGGCCCGGCTGCGCATGGACGGCGCTCATGCGGCCTGGACCCAGCTGGCACCGGCCCTGCGTGCGGAAGCCGCCCAGGTGCTGGCGGCCGCTGGCCGCGAGGTGCGCCTGTCGGCGGCCCCGCTCACCGATTTCGATTCCTCGGCACTCAGCCTGCTGCTGTCGGCCGCGCGCCAATGCGGCGAACAGGGCGCGGTGCTCAGGCTCGACGATGCACCGCACAAGCTGCGCGAGCTGGCCCGCGTCTACGGCGTGGCCGAGTTGATCTGGCCGCCGGTTGCGGCCTGAACTTCAGCCGGCGTAGCGCTTCGCGCGCAGGTTCTTCTTGATCTCTTGCAGCATGGGCCGCAACTGCTGGCCCAGCTTCAGGGCCACCCCGGTGGTCAGGATGTCGACCGCCACCAGGTGCAGCAAGCGCGACACCATCGGGCTGTAGCGGTCGAAGTCCTCGGGGTGGTCCACCGCGAGCAGGATCTGGCCTGGGCCCAGGGCCAGTTGCGCGAGCGGTGATGCGCTGGCCGTGATGATGATGATGGTCGCGCCCTTCTTGCGGGCGATCTCGGCGGCATCCAGCAGGTCGCGGCTGCGGCCGGAGTTGCTGATGATCACGGCGCAGTCGCCCTGCTGCAGCATCGTCGCGCTCATCAGTTGCACATGGCCATCGCTGGTCGCAACCGTGTTCACGCCGAGGCGGAAGAACTTGTGCTGGGCGTCCTGGGCGACGATGCCTGAATTGCCAACACCGTAGAACTCGATGCGTTTGCCATGCCGGGCCGCATCGGCCAGGGCGTCGATGGCGCGGTCGAAGGCATGGCTTGCCGCGTCGTTGCGGTAATGAAGCAACGCGGCGACGGCGTTGTCGACCACCTTGACGATGATGTCGGCCGGCTTGTCGTCCTCATCGACCGCCCGGTGCACGAAGGGCACGCCCTCGTTGACGCTGCCGGCGAGCTTGAGCTTGAAGTCGGCCAGGCCGTCGTAGCCGACGCTGCGGCAAAAGCGCACGACGGTCGGTTTGCTGACGTGGGAGCGGTCGGCCAGTTCGCTGACCGGCAGGCTGGCAAAGCTGCGGGCGTCCGCCAGCAGCAGCCGGGCCACACGCTGTTCCGCAGGCGGCAGGGCGGGCAGGGCGGCCTTGACGCGCTCCAGGATGCTCATTGCTCTTCCGCCCACGCGAAGCCATCGCGGGCCACGAGCGCGCTGGCTGCCGCGGGGCCCCATGATCCCGCCGCGTACGGGCGCGGGCCGTTGTCGTCCTCGGCCCAGGCGTCCAGGATGGGTTCGACCCAGCGCCAGGCCTGCTCCTGCTCGTCGCTGCGCACGAAGAGGTTGAGGCGGCCGGCGATGGCGTCCAGCAGCAGGCGCTCATAGGCGCCGACGCGATGCGTGGCGAAAGCCTTGTCAAAGTCCAGGTCCAGCGAGACCGGCGTCAGGTGCTCGCCCGGACCGGTGCCCTTGTGGGCCAGCAGTTGCAGCTCCAGCCCATCCTCGGGCTGCAACTTGATGACCAGCCGATTGGGCAGGCTGGCTCCCGGGAAGATCTGGTGCGGCACCGGCCGGAAGTTGACGACGATCTGCGCTTCACGGGCCGCCAGCCGCTTGCCGGTGCGCAGGTAGAAGGGCACGCCGGCCCAGCGCCAGTTCTGCACTTCGGTGCGCAGTGCGACGAAGGTCTCGCAGCTGCTGTCCTGGGGCACCTTCACCTCTTCGAGGTAGCCCGGCACCGGCTGGCCGCCGCACATGCCCGCGCGGTACTGGCCGCGCACGACATCGCGCGAGACGCTCTCGGGCGTGAAGGGCTTGAGCGCGCGCAGCACCTTGAGCTTCTCGTCACGGATGGCGTCGGCGTCGTTGCTGGCCGGTGGCTCCATCGCGATCATCGTCAGCAATTGCAGCGCGTGGTTCTGGATCATGTCGCGCAGCGCGCCGGTGCCGTCGTAGAACGCACCGCGCGTGCCCACGCCGAGCTGCTCGGCCAGCGTGATCTGGATGTTGGCGATGCTTTCGCGGCGCCACAGCGGTTCGAACAGCGCGTTGCCGAAGCGCAGCGCCATCAGGTTCTGAACCGAAGGCTTGCCGAGGTAATGGTCGATGCGGAAGGCCTGGGCCTCGGCGAAGACGCTGCGCACCGCGCGGTTGATCTCCTGGGCACTGGCCAGGTCGTGACCCAGCGGTTTTTCGAGCACCACACGCACCTTGGCGTGGTTCAGGCCGACCGCGCCGAGCTGCTGGCAGATGCCGGTGAACAGGTGCGGGCTGGTCGCGAGGTAGAGCACGACGGTGTCCGCGTTGCGCCCATCCAGCCAGTCCTTCAGGCCCTGGTAGTGGTCAGGCTGGGACAGGTCCATGCGGCGGTAGTGCACCAGCGCCGCGAAGCGCTCGAACTCCTCGTCACTCGGGCGCTTGCCGGCTTCGACCTCGCGGAAGCGCTCCTTCAGCCACTCGCGATAGCGCTCGTCGGTCTGGTCGTCGCGCGCGACGGCGAGAATGCGACCGCCTTGGGGCAGCTTGCCGTGCCGGAAGGCCTGGAACAGCGCGGGCATCAGCTTGCGCCAGGTCAGGTCGCCTGTGCCGCCAAAGAACACGAGATCGAAAGACATCTGAGGGGTCTCCAGGCCAGTGCCGCTCTCGGCGGCGCCGGCCGTTGTGTAACTTAGTTTCGTGAAATACTATGCAGCAGTTTCTTCACCGGGTCAATCCGGAGCGCATGCCATGAATCAGCTCGACCAGCTCAAGGCCTTCACCACCGTGGTGGCCGACACCGGCAACTTCCTGCAACTGGCGCAGTTTGCGCCTCGGGATGCCACGACCAATCCATCGCTGATCCTGAAGGCGGTGCAGTCGCCGGATTACGCGCCGCTGCTCAAGGAGACGGTCCAGGCCCACCGCGGCCAGCCGCTGGACGAAATCGTCGATCGGGTGCTCGTGCGCTTCGGGCTTGAGATCCTGAAAGTGGTGCCGGGCCGGGTGTCCACCGAGGTCGATGCCCGCCTGTCGTTCGACAAGGCGGCCAGCCTGTTCCGCGCGCGCCGCATCATCGGCTTGTATGAAGCCGCCGGCATCCCGCGCGAGCGCGTGCTGATCAAGCTCGCATCGACCTGGGAAGGTATCCAGGCCGCAGCCGAGCTGGAGCGTGAGGGCATCCACTGCAACCTCACGCTGCTGTTCGCGTTCGCTCAGGCCGTGGCCTGCGGCGAGGCCAAGGTGCAGCTGATCTCGCCCTTCGTCGGCCGCATCTACGACTGGTACAAGAAGCAGGCGGGAGCAGCCTGGGATGAAGCCGCGATGGCCGGCGTGAACGACCCGGGCGTGAAATCGGTGACGCAGATCTATGGCTATTACAAGCAGCACGGCATTGCGACCGAAGTGATGGGCGCGAGCTTCCGCAACATCGGCCAGATTCAGGCGCTGGCCGGCTGCGACCTGCTGACCATCAGCCCCGACCTGCTGGCGCAGCTGCAGGCCAGCGCTGCCCCGCTGTCGCGCGCGCTCGACCCGGCGAAGGCGCCGGCCATGCCGGCCGTCCACCTCGACGAAGCCGCCTTCCGTTTTGCGCTGAACGAGGATGCCATGGCTACCGAGAAGCTGGCCGAGGGTATTCGCCTGTTCGCGGTTGATGCCGGCAAGCTCGACCAGTTGATCGAGGCCGCCTGACATGACGACCCGCTGCGATCTGTCGCCTGTCTGGGCCGAGCTGCAAGCCCACTTTGCCGCGAGCGGCCGTGGCTTCGACATCCGCGACGCCTTCCAGGGCGATGCGGGCCGCTTTGACGCGCTGTCCTTCGAGGCGCCCGAGGTCTTCGCCGACCTGTCCAAGAACCGCATCGACGCGCCGACGCTGGCCCTGCTGCTGAAGCTGGCCGCCGACTGCGGGCTGGAGGCGCGGCGTGATGCGCTGCTGCGCGGCGACCCGGTCAACCACACCGAGGGCCGCGCGGTGCTGCACACAGCGTTGCGCGCACCGGCCGGCAGCAGCGCGCCTTTCAACACCGAGGTGCAGGCCGCGCTGGACGCGATGCTGACATTTGCCGAGAGCGTGCGCCGCGGCGAGCGCGGCCCGATCACGGACGTCGTCCACATCGGCATCGGCGGCAGCGACCTCGGGCCGGCGATGGTCGTGCAGGCGCTGCAGGCCTTTGGGCGTCGTGACCTGAAGCTGCATTTCGTCTCCAATGTCGATGGGCATGACCTCGCGCCGGTGCTGGCAGGCCTCGATGCCAAGCACACGCTGTTCGTCATCGCGTCCAAGACCTTCACGACCCAGGAAACGCTGGCCAATGCGCAGGCGGCCAAGTCCTGGTTCGTGGCTGCAGGCGGTACGGACGTGGCGCGCCACTTCGTCGCCACCAGCAGCAACACCGCGGCCGCTGCGGCCTTTGGCATCGACACGGCCTTTGGCTTCTGGGACTGGGTCGGTGGCCGCTACTCGCTGTGGTCGGTCATCGGTTTGCCGATCGCGATCGCGGTCGGTGCCGGCAACTTCCGCGACCTGCTGGCCGGCGCGCATGCGATGGACCAGCACTTTGCGTCCACGCCGCTCGCCAAGAACCTGCCGGTGCTGCTGGGCCTGATCGACATCTGGTACCGCAATTTCCACGGCTTCACGAGCCGCAGCGTTGCAGCGTATCACCAGGGCCTGCGTCGGCTGCCGGCGTATCTGCAGCAGCTGGAGATGGAGAGCAACGGCAAGGGCGTGGACCTGGACGGCCATGCGCTGCCGCTGGCCACGTCGCCCGTCGTCTGGGGCGAGGCCGGCACCAACGGCCAGCATGCCTACTTCCAGATGCTGCACCAGGGCACGGATGTGATCCCCGTCGAGTTCATCGCGGTGAAGCGGCCGAACCACGGGGCCAGCGGCGAGCTGGCCGACAGGCTGGCCGACCAGCATCGCAAGCTGTTGGCCAACTGCCTGGCACAGAGCCAGGCGTTGATGCAGGGCAAGACCGCAGCCGAGGCCCTGACCGAGAAGGCTCCGACCGCGTCGGCCACGCTCGACCGTGAGGTGCTGGCCCGCCACCGCAGCTTCCCTGGCAACCGCCCGAGCACGACGCTGGTGCTGGACGCACTGACGCCGCGTTCGCTCGGCGCGCTGATCGCGCTCTACGAGCATCGCGTGTTCGTGACCGGTGCGCTTTGGGGCATCAACAGCTTCGACCAGTGGGGCGTCGAGCTGGGCAAGGCGCTGTGCAACCAGTTGCTGCCGCGCCTGGACAGCGGCGACACCTCGGGCCTGGACGGCTCCACGGCCGGCCTGCTGAAGCGCCTGCTGGCCGCATGAAGATCGTCTTCGATTTCGGCGGTGTGCTGTTCCGCTGGCATCCCGCCAGCCTGCTGGCGCGGCTGTGGCCGCATCGGATCGACACGCTGGAGCAGGGTGCCCAGGCCGCGGCGCAGTTCTTTCAGAACTACGGCGGCGACTGGGGGCTGTTCGACCAGGGCCTGATCGGTGCCGATGAGGTCGTGCGCAGGATTGCCGCGCGCACCGGCTGGCCGCTGGGCGAGGTGGCGGCCGTGGTGCGTGCGGTGCCGGACGAGCTGATACCCATCCCGGCGACGGTGGTGCTGATCCGCGACCTGAAAGCCGCTGGGCACAGGCTGCATTTCCTGTCAAACATGCCCGAGCCGTTTGCGGATCATCTGAGCCAGACTTATCCGCTGCATGAGTGGTTCGAGTCGGGCCTGTTCTCGGGCCGTGTGAAACAGATCAAGCCGGGGGCCGAGATCTTCGCGCTGGCCGAGCGCCGCTTTGAGGCGCCACCCGAAGATCTGCTGTTCCTGGACGACCATCCGGCCAATGTCGACGCGGCGCTGGCCCGCGACTGGCAGTCCTTCTTGTTCACCGATGCCGCGAGCGCGCGGCGGGAGCTGGTGTCGCGCCGGCTGCTCAGTGCATGAGGGGCACGTCGCCGGGGTTGCCTTCGTCCGGATCCTGAGGCGGCGCTGCCGGCACGCGGAAGCTTTCGCTGGCCCAGGCACCGAGGTCGATCTGTCGGCAGCGCTCGCAGCAAAACGGGCGCCAGCGGTTGCTCGGCGCAAAGACGCTGTCGCCGCCGCACTGTGGGCATCGGACGATGCGGTCCTTCGGGGCTTCGCCGCTCATGCGCAGAGAGTCAGCTCAAAGCCCGTGTCTTCCGCTGCCAGCTTGAGGCGACCTTCCTCGTCCTGACGCATCAGGCGAATGGACACCATCAGCCGGTGACCGGAGATCTCGGGGATCAGCCCCAGGCTTGGGTCGATGCGCATGCGCAGCAGCTGGAAGACGCGGCCTGCCGCCAGGCTTTGTTGGAACTGGCCGGCATGTGCCGCGACCTTGTGCGGTGTGCCAGAGTCGCGCAGCAGGCCCAGCAATACCTGCAGGGCTTCGGCCATGGGCATCAGGGTCTGGGCCCAGCCCATCAGGTCCTTGCGCCGGCGCACGGGCAGCAGCTGCTGCCAGTGGTAGTAGGCCGGCAGGTCGAACTCGCAGGTGCCGCCCGGGATGCTGATACGGCTGCGGATGCTCATCAGCCATTCATTGCTCGACAGCGCAGCACCGGTCTTGCCGTTCAGGGCGTTGAGGCGCTGGAATGCGCCGTCGATGCGGCTGATGGCCTCGTTCAGCCGGCTCTCGTCGACGCCTGGGCTGCCGCGGTAGGCGATGAACTGGGCCTTGTGCTTCTCGAGCTCTTTCAGCAAATCGCTCTTCAGGTCGGCGCGCGAAGCGACGTCCAGGATCTCGAAGAGGGTGACCAGCGCGAAATGGTGATCCAGCGCGGCGTCGCGCTCCAGCAGCGCACCGAGTCGGTCGAACAGGTGTTCGAGGCGAAGCATCGTGCGGATGCTCTCGTTGAACGGGTACTCGTACAGGACCACAGCGGGGACTTCAGTCAGGGCGCAGTGATTGTTTCACAGCCCCAGCGGGCGGCCAGGCTGCGCACCTCGTTTCTGAGCTCGTTGAGCGTGATGCCGTCATTGAGCAACACGGCGTCGGCCACGGCGCGGCGTGCCTGGCGCGACGTTTGAGCGGCGAGCGCGCCGTCGAGGCGCTCCCGCGTCCAGCCCGGTCGTTGCAGGACGCGGTCGATCTGCGTCTGCTCAGAGCAATCGATGACCAGCACCCGTGCGACGCGTGAACGCCAGCGTTTGGACTCCACCAGCAGCGGCACATCGAAGACCACCAGCGGCGAGACGGCGGCATCGGCTTCGGCCAGGGCCTGCGCGGTGATCAACGGGTGCAGGATGGCTTCGAGCCGCTGCCGGGCCGGCGGATCGGAGAACGCCACAGCGCGCATGTGGTCGCGGTCCAGCGCGCCGTCCGGGGCGATGAAGTCGGCGCCGAACTGCTGCCGGATGGCGGGCATTGCCGCGCCGCCGGCCAGCGTCAGCGACCTGGCGATCGCATCCGTGTCAACGATGGCCGCGCCGGCCTCTTGCAGCAAGCGGGCGACCGTCGTCTTGCCGCTGCCGATGCCGCCGGTCAGGCCTATCCTCATCCGGCCAGCATCGGATAAAGCAGTTGCAGCAGCTCCTGGCCGAAGAACAGGGCGGCCAGGCCTCCGCCGGCCAGGTAGGGGCCGAAGGGGATGGGCACTTCACGTTTGTGCCCTTGGGCGAGCACCAAGAAGATGCCGACTGCGGCGCCGACCGCGGACGACAACAGGATGATGGGCAGCAGCTGTTGCCAGCCGAGCAGTGCGCCCAGCGCGGCAAACAGTTTGAAGTCGCCTTCGGCCATGCCGGTTCGGTTGCGCAGCCACTGGTAGAGGGTGGCCAGAACCCACAGGGCGCCGTAGCCGAACAGCAGGCCGAGCGCAGCGTCAGCGAGGCTGACCGAGGTGCAGTGCTGCCAGGCGGCGGCGAGCCCGAGACCCATCAGTGAGAAGTTGAGGCCGTCGGGCAGCAGCGTGGTGTCGAGGTCGATCAGCGCGGCTGCGATCAGCAGCGACACGGCGACCAGGTAGACCAGCGTGGCCGGCGTCGGACCGAAATGCCAAGCCACGACGGCAAACAGCCCCGCGGTGGCCGCCTCGACGATGGGATAGCGCAGGCCGATGGGCGCCTTGCAGGCCGAGCAACGCCCGCCCAGCCGCAACCAGCCGATGACCGGCAGGTTCTCATGCCACCTCAGCACATGGCCGCAGTGCGGGCAGCGTGAGCGCGGACGCGACAGGCTGAGCGCTGGACGCGCCTCGCAATCGGCCGCCAGCTTCTGTCCGAAGTTGGTGATCTCGGCCGTGCGCTTGTCGGCCGCGCCCAATTGCCGCTTGAGCATGTCCTGGTCTTGCAGGAATTCGGCTGTGTCTGCCAGCCATTGCCTCTCCATCATGCGTGGCAGGCGGTGAATGACGACGTTGAGGAAGCTGCCGATGCACAGCCCGAAGATGCCCAACACCCAAGGCGAGAGCCAGACGGACCAATCGATGGAAAAGGGCATGGTGGTGCTTTGAGGGGATCGTTTGAGGTCGGCCAACTGACCGCGCGGGAGGGCCGAGATCGGGCTGGCGGCGCATGGCCGCCCTTGCCGTCAGACCACCGAGCCGATCTTGAAGATGGGCAGGTACATCGACACGACGATGCCGCCGATCAGGCCACCCAGAATGACGATGATGAAGGGTTCCATCAGGCTGGAGAGGCCCTTCACGGCTTCGTCGACCTCGTCCTCGTAGAACTCGGCCGCCTTGCCCAGCATGTGGTCCAGCGAGCCGGACTCTTCGCCGATGGACGCCATCTGCAACACCATGGTGGGGAAGATGCCGGTGGTTTGCATCGAGGTGGTCAGCGCCGAGCCGGTGGAGACATCCCGCTGGATTTGTTCCGTCGCTTCGGCGAACACCGCATTGCCGGACGCTCCGCCCACCGAGTCCAGCGCTTCGACAAGGGGCACCCCGGCCGCAAACATCGTCGACAGCGTGCGCGTCCAGCGCGCGACGGCCGACTTGTACATCAGGTCTCCGAAGACCGGGATCTTCAGCAGCAGCCGGTCCATGCGCTTTTGCATCTTCTCGGAGCGCTTC
Organism: Burkholderiales bacterium; assembly: GCA_003963075.1. Taxonomy (GTDB): domain Bacteria; phylum Pseudomonadota; class Gammaproteobacteria; order Burkholderiales; family Burkholderiaceae_C; genus Pelomonas. Next base: position 4,462 of record RXJV01000065.1, on the reverse strand, counting down.
CAGCTCTGAAGGAAGAAGTAGAGCCCACCGCCGAGCCCACCGAAGACCGCCCACCACCACTTGACGAAGAACTCCGACATCGCAATGACGACCAGGGTCGGCAGGGGCAGGTCGGCGCCGAAGGATGTGAAGACGTCCTTGAACGCCGGGATCACGAAGATCATGATGACCGCGACGACGATGAAGGCGACCACCAGCACCGCGATCGGATAGGTGAGGGCAGACTTGATCTTGTTCTTGATTGCGACCGTCTTCTCTTGGTAGATCGCAAGCCGGTCCAGCAATGCCTCCAGAATGCCGCCCGACTCGCCGGCCTCGACCAGATTGCAATACAGCGCATCGAAATACATCGGGTGCTTGCGGAAGGCCGAGGACAGGCTGGTGCCGGTCTCGACGTCCTGGCGGATGTCGTTGAGCAGCCGGGTCAGGCGGGGATTGGTGGAGCCGCGCGCGACGATGTCGAAGGATTGCAGCAGCGGCACGCCGGCACGCATCATCGTGGCGAGCTGGCGCGTGAAGATGGCGATGTCCTTTTGCTTGATGGAGGTGCCGCCGCTGGCCCGGCGCTTCTTGACCTTGTTGACGAGGATGCCCTGACGCCGCAGCGTGGCGCTGACCATGGCTTCGCCGCCGGCCCTGAGCTCACCACGGACGACCTTGCCGTTGCGGTCCTTGCCTTCCCATTCGAAGACGAAATCCTTGACGTCCTTTGCTGCAGCGGTGGCGGTGGCCATGCGCTCTCCTCGAAGCTGAGTTATTCGTTGGTGGCCGACAGGACTTCTTCGAGCGTCGTGACGCCGATGCGGACCTTCACCAGACCCGACTGACGCAGGTCGCGCACGCCGTCCTTCTTGGCCTGCTCGGCGATGTCCATCGCCGTGCCCTCGGCCAGGATGATGCGCTGGATGGCCTCGGTGATCGGCATCACTTGGTAAAGGCCGACCCGGCCTCGGTAACCATTCGTGCAATTGCTGCAGCCCACGGCTCGATAGGGTCTCCAGCTGCCATCGAAGTCTTCCTCGGCGAAGCCGGCCTTGATCAGTGCGTCGCGCGGGTAGTCGGCCGGCGCCTTGCAGTTCTCGCACAGACGCCGCACGAGTCGCTGCGCCGTGATCAGCAGCACGCTGGACGCGATGTTGAACGGCGCCACGCCCATGTTCAGCAACCGCGTCAGCGTTTTGGGCGCGTCGTTCGTGTGCAGCGTGGACATGACCATGTGGCCGGTCTGCGCGGCCTTGATTGCGATGTCGGCGGTCTCCAGGTCACGGATTTCGCCGACCATGATGATGTCTGGATCCTGGCGCAGGAAGGATTTCAGCGCCGCCGAGAAGTTGAGGCCGGCCTTGTCGTTGACATTGACCTGGTTGATGCCGGGCAAGTTGATTTCGGCAGGATCCTCGACGGTCGAAATGTTGACGCCGGGCTGGTTCAGGATGTTCAGGCAGGTGTAGAGCGAGACCGTCTTGCCAGAGCCCGTGGGCCCCGTGACAAGGACCATGCCATAGGGCCGGTAGATGGCCGCCAGCAGGCGCTCCTTCTCGATCTTTTCGTAACCCAGCGCATCGATACCCAGCTTGGCCGAGGATGAGTCCAGGATCCGGATGACGATCTTTTCGCCGAACAGTGTGGGCAGCGTGCTGACGCGAAAGTCGATGGACTTGTTTCCGAACTTCAGCTTCATCCGCCCGTCCTGTGGCACGCGGCGCTCGGCAATGTCCAGCCGGGAAATGACCTTGATGCGCGAGGACAACTTGTCCTTGATGGCCACGGGGGGCTGGGTGATCTCGCGCAGCTCGCCGTCGACGCGGAAACGCACCCGGTAGTGGTACTCGTAGGGCTCGAAATGCAGGTCGGAGGCGCGCAGATTGATGGCGTCGACCAGCATTTTTTGGAGGAAGCGAACCACAGGTGCGTCTTCGACGTCGGCGAGCTCTGCAGCTTCCTGCTTCGGCGTTGCGTCGTCCTCGGCGATGTCGAAGTCGAATTCGCCGCCGGCGATGCTTTCCAAGGCCTCAGTTGCTGAGGCCCCGGACTGCGAGAGCATCTTGACCAGCTTGTCATGCTCGACGATGACCCACTCGGGTTGTAACTGGGTCGCGAACTTGATGCGTTCGATGACTTCCAGATCGGTCGGGTCGGCACCGCCGACAAACAGCCGGCTCCCTCTCCGCGACAGCGCAACCACTTGGTACTGATGTGCCAGCTTCGCGTCGATGACGTTCTGCGGCATGCGCTGCGGGTCCATCGCCGACAGGTCGAGCAGTGGCAGCGCCAGCGCACTGGACAAGGTGTGCGCGAGGTCGAACGGGGACACCTGCCCGCTGGCGATCACGGCATTGACGAAACTGGTCTTCTTCTCGCGGGCCTGCCTGACGAGATCTTCGGCTGCTTTCGCCTGAAGCTTCCCGGCGTGCACAAGCATGCGCGCGACCCCGGACAGGGACGACTGAAGCGGCTCGGCGAGCGTGGTTTCCACGGGTGGGGGCGTCGGCGACGGAAAGTAGTTTCCGCTGATTGTGCCAGCCGTGGGCCGCCATCGCGACGGACCCATTTGCGTGGCGACTTGCCGGGCGAGTACAGGATTCGCGATGCCGTAGCCCTGGGGCTGGCGGACCGGCCCATCTGGGCCAGACCTGGTCGGGGTGAGAGGATTCGAACCTCCGGCCTCTACGTCCCGAACGTAGCGCTCTACCAGGCTAAGCTACACCCCGATGTTGGCTGTTGGTCGGCAACTAGGAGTGCCGCTCAACCGACTGAACTGCGAATTCTAGCAAAGATTTTGTCCACTTGTTCGCTGGCAGCAGCTCAAGGCATTCACTGGCCTGCCGAGCCTCGGCGCGGGCGACGTCGCGAGTGGATTCCAGCGCGCCGGTGGCCCGGACGATGGCGACGATGTCGGGCAACTTTTCGAGCTCTCCGTGCTGGATTGCATGCCGCATCAAGTCCCGTTGCTCGGGCGATGCTCGCTCCATCGCGATCAGCAGCGGCAGGGTCGTCTTGCCCTCGCGGAGATCATCTCCGATGTTTTTGCCAAGCTCGTGGGCATCGCCCTCGTAGTCCAGAACATCGTCGATCAACTGGAAGGCTGTCCCCAGCGCCCGCCCATAGGCGGCGCAGGCTTCCTCGACGACTGGGGGTGCGTCGGCCAACACGGCGCCCAGCCGGGCGCTGGCTTCGAACAGTTTGGCGGTCTTGAAGCGGATGACGCGCAGATAGTTCTCGACCGTGATGTCCGGGTCGTGCATGTTCATCAATTGCAGGACTTCGCCTTCCGCAATGACGTTGGTCGCCTCGGCCAGGACCTCCAGCACACGCATGCGTCCCACCGAAACCATCATCTGGAAGGCGCGCGAGTACAGAAAGTCCCCGACCAACACGCTGGCTGCATTGCCGAACAAGGCGTTGGCCGTCGGCTTGCCGCGGCGCAGCGACGACTCGTCAACGACATCGTCGTGCAGCAGTGTTGCCGTGTGAATGAACTCGACGACCGCTGCGAGTTCAAACCGCTCCGGTCGCTCTTGGCCGAGAGCATTTGCGAACAGCAGCACCAGCTTCGGGCGCATGCGCTTGCCGCCGGCATGAACGATGTAGTGGCCAATCTGGTCGACCAGGGCCACATCTGAGCGAAGGCGTTGTCCGATGACGGCATCGACCTGGGCCATGTCTGCGGCCAGCAGGGCGAGTACCTCGGCGACTTGTGTTGGGGGCGAGGCTGACTCGACGCGCACTCTGGGCTCTCTGACGGGTGAACGCGAGATTATAAGAAGCGCGCATGTTCGAGGTGCGCGGGAGGGTCCCGACTAGCTCATAGGCCTGCTTTCGGCCGGAACGCAGAGCTTGCGTTCAATCCACAGCTCGGCGTATACTGACGGGCTCTTTGCAGAGCCTTCGTCCTTGAGTGTGCTGCATCGGGATCAATCCGAAAACCGACAAAAAGGCCCGGCACGCGGCGCAAGCTGTGCAAGCGGGTGTGTGCACCCAGAGGGTGCGAAAGGAAGAACATGTACGCGGTCATTAAAACCGGCGGCAAGCAGTACAAGGTTGCTGCCGGCGAAACGATCAAGGTTGAACTGCTCGACGCAGAAGTCGGCGCTGAGGTCACCATCGATCAGGTGCTGGCAGTCGGCACCGGTGCCGAACTGAAAATCGGCGCTCCGCTGGTCGCTGGCGCCACCGTCAAGGCGACGGTCGTCAGCCACGGCAAACACGACAAGGTTCGCATCTTCAAGCTGCGCCGTCGCAAGCACTACAAGAAGAGCCAGGGTCATCGCCAGAACTACACCGAGCTGGCCATCAGCGCGGTCAACGGCTGATCCCTCCCTTCTTACGCTAATTTCTAGGAGCTATCCATGGCACAGAAAAAAGGCGGCGGTTCGACACGGAACGGCCGCGACTCCAAGCCCAAGATGCTGGGCGTCAAGGCCTACGGCGGTCAACTGATCTCCGCAGGTTCCATCATCGT
>RXJV01000101.1 GCA_003963075.1 Burkholderiales bacterium | reverse complement strand
TCAGGAATTCATGGCCACGGTCGAGGCGGTGGCACGCGAGAACGGCGCCGTGCTGCAGGCCCTGCCGCCCAGCGGCTGTGCCGTCTTTCCGGCCGAGGATGCCTGCGCGCCGATCTGGTTCGAGATGGCCGGCAGCCGCCCGCACCTGAGCTTTGCACTGCGCGGCACGGCCGATGTGACCGGCGACGCCCAGTGGCAGGGCAGCCACTGGGCGCTGGAGCTGCACACGCCGGCCGGCAGCGTGCCGGTGGCGCTGCAGATGGCCGGTGAGCACAACGTGCGCAATGCGCTGGCGGCCGCCGCGAGTGCGCTGGCCGCCGGCGCCCCGCTGACGGCTATCCGCCAGGGGCTGGAGGCCTTCCGCGCGGTCAAGGGCCGCAGCGAGCTCAAGCGCGACGCTCAGGGCCGCAGCCTCATCGACGACAGCTACAACGCCAACCCCGACAGCGTGCGCGCCGCCATCGACCTGCTGGCCGCGCTGCCGGGCGAGAGCTGGCTGATCCTGGGCGACATGGGCGAGGTGGGCAACGACGGCCCGGCCTTCCACCGCGAGGTGGGCGCCTACGCGGCCGAGCGCGGCATCGCCCAGCTCTGGACGGCCGGCACGGCCGCGCGCGACGCGGCGGCGGCCTTTGGGCCGAAGGCGCGTGCCTTCGACGACACCGCCGCCCTGATCGCGGCACTGAATGAACAACCCGACGCGGCCCAGACCCTGGTCAAGGGCTCGCGCTTCATGAAGATGGAATCCGTGGTCTCTGCACTTCAACAACAACGCACCGGAGACCCGCATGCTGCTTAGCCTGGCCCAATGGCTGCAGGGCCTCTACCCGGACCTGGGCTTTCTGCGCGTCTTCCAGTACATCACCTTCCGCGCGGTGATGGCGGCGATGACGGCCTTGCTGATCGGCCTGGCCTTCGGCCCCTGGGTGATCCGCAGCCTCACGGCCATGAAGATCGGCCAGCCCATCCGCAGCTATGGCGTGCAGCAGCATCTGGCCAAGAGCGGCACGCCGACCATGGGCGGCGTGCTGATCCTGATCGGCATCGGCGTGTCGACCCTGCTGTGGTTCGACTGGAGCAACCGCTTCGTCTGGATCGTGATGCTGGTGACCATGGGCTTTGGCGCCATCGGCTGGGTGGACGACTGGCGCAAGGTGGTCGACAAAAACCCCGAGGGCATGGCCAGCCGCGAGAAGTTCTTCTGGCAGTCGCTGATCGGCCTGTTTGCCGCGCTCTACCTGGCCTTCAGCGTCTCCGAGACCAGCTTCCTCGGCGTGCTGCAGCTCTTCATCCGCTGGGTCAGCAGCGGCTTCTCGACCGAGCTGCCGCCCAAGGCCGACCTGCTGATTCCGTTCTTCAAGACCATCTCGATGCCGCTGGGCGTCTGGGGCTTCGTGGCCCTGGCCTTCTTCGTCATCGTCGGCACCAGCAACGCGGTCAACTTCACCGACGGCCTGGACGGCCTGGCCATCATGCCGGTGGTGATGGTGGGATCGGCCCTCGGCGTGTTTGCCTATGTGACCGGTTCGTCGGTGTTCTCCAAATACCTGCTGCTGCCCTATATCCCGGGCGCGGGCGAGTTGCTGATTTTCTGCGCGGCGATGGCCGGCGCCGGCCTGTCCTTCCTGTGGTTCAACGCCCACCCGGCCCAGGTCTTCATGGGTGACGTCGGCGCGCTGGCGCTGGGCGGCGGCCTGGGCACGCTGGCCGTCATCACCCGCCAGGAGATCGTGCTCGGCATCATGGGCGGCATCTTCGTGGCCGAGGTGCTGTCGGTGATGATCCAGGTCAGCTGGTTCAAGTACACGAAGAAGCGGTATGGCGAGGGGCGGCGCATCTTCCGCATGGCGCCGCTGCACCACCATTTCGAGAAGGGCGGCTGGAAGGAGACCCAGGTCGTCATCCGCTTCTGGATCATCACCATGCTGCTCTGCCTCATCGGCCTGGCCAGCTTGAAGTTGAGATGACCCACCCCCGATGCGCTTCGCGCCTCCCCCTCAAGGGGGCGCCCCGAGTGGCCTGGCAACGCCAGTTCCACCGGGGCCGCTTGGCCGTGCACTCTGTCGCGAGGCTGGGTTGATGAAGCTCGATCTGCCGTCGTTTGCCGAACAGCGCGTGCTCGTGCTGGGCCTCGGGGACTCCGGTCTCGCGATGGCCCGCTGGTGCGCGCGCTTCGGCGCGCAGGTCATAGTGTGGGACTCGCGCGAGCAGCCACCGCAGCGCGCGGCGCTGGGCGACACGGCCGCCTTCATCACCGGCGCGCTGACGGCCGAAACGGTCGCCGGTGTCCAGGCCGTGCTGAAGAGCCCGGGCCTGTCGCCGCTGGATGCACGGCTGAAGGCGGTCTACGAGCACGGCCCCGCGGTGCGCGGCGAGCTGGACCTGTTCGCCGACGCGCTGGCCGCGTTGAAGGCCCAGCACGGCTACGCACCCGCGGTGCTGGCCATCACCGGCACCAATGGCAAGACGACGACGACCTGCATGACCGGCCTGCTCGCCGAGCGCGCGGGCAAGCGCGTGGCGATGGCCGGCAACATCGGCCCGACCCTGCTGGACACGCTGACCGAGGCCCTGGCCCGGGAGCCCGACCCGGCGCCGGCCAAGACGCCGGCCGAGGCGGCCGAGGCGCCGATCGAACACGCGCCGGTCGAACATGCGCCGGTCGAAGAGGGGACCGCCGATGCGGTGGCTGATGTGGCCGCCGAGGAGGCTGCCGCGCCCGCCGTGCTCGTGCCCGAGGACGCGCCGCTGCCGATCGACCCGCCCGCGCCGCGCGGCCCGGTGTTCGAGACCCTGCCCGAGGTCTGGGTGCTGGAGCTGTCCAGCTTCCAGCTCGATGGCGTCAGCCACTTCGAGCCCACGGCCGGCGCGCTGCTGAACCTGACGCAGGACCACCTCGACTGGCATGGCGACATGGCCGCCTACGGCCGTGCGAAGGCGCGCATCTTCGGCCGCGGCATCGACAGCCCGACCGTCATCGTCGCCAACCGCGACGACCCCGAGGTCGAGGGCCTGTTGCCGGCGCCGGTGTTCGTGAAGGGCACGCGCGGCAAGCCGGGCCGCACCGTGTCGCGGCGCATCGTGCGCTTCGGCCTGAACCCGCCGCGGGCGCCGGGCGACTTCGGCCTAGTGGACGAGGGCGGGCTGGCCTGGCTGGTGCGGGCCCGCGAGATGGACCCGACGATCAAACGACGCAAGGGCGACGACGAGGAGCCCCTCGTGCTGCAACGGCTCATGCCCGCCGATGCGCTGCGGGTGCGCGGCCGCCACAACGCCGCCAACGCGCTGGCCGCGCTGGCGCTGGCCACTGCCGCAGGCTGCGAGCTCGCCCCCATGCTGCATGCGCTGCGCGAGTACCGCGGCGAGCCGCACCGCGTGGAGCCGGTGGGCAGCATCGACGGCGTCGAGTTCTATGACGACAGCAAGGGCACCAATGTCGGCGCCACGGTGGCCGCCATTGCGGGCCTGGGCGCCGACCGCGCGCCCGCGAAGCTGGTGCTCATCCTCGGCGGCGACGGCAAGGGCCAGGATTTCTCGCCGCTGGCGGACGGTGTCGCGCGGCACGCCCGCGCCGTCGCGCTGATCGGCCGCGACGCGCCGCAGCTCGACGCCGCGCTGGCCGCCACCGGCGTGCCGATGCAGCGCCACGACACGCTCGAAGCCGCCACCGCCTGGTGCCTGGCGCAGGCCCAGCCTGGCGACAGCGTGCTGCTGTCGCCGGCCTGCGCCAGCCTGGACATGTTCCGCAACTATGCCCACCGCGCCGAGGTCTTCGTCGCAGCGGTGCAGCAGCTGGCCGACGAGCGTGGGGTGGCCTTGTGAACGCCGCTTTGCGTGGATTCGCCGTCCGGCTGCAGTCGCTCTGGAAGCGCGACGGCGCCGAAGACGCCAGCGTGCCGGTGCGCGACTGGGTGTCGACCTCGGCCGGCCGGCCCACGCAGCTGCAGGGCTTTGACATCACCCTGGTCTGGGTCGTGCTCGCGCTGATGGCCTTCGGCCTGCTGATGGTCTATTCGGCCTCCATCGCGCTGCCGGACAACCCGCGCTTTGCCAAGTACCTGCCCACGCACTTCCTGACCCGCCACCTGGTGGCCATCGGCTTTGCGCTGATCGCCGGGCTGATCACGGTGCAGATCCCGGTCGCGATCTGGGAGCGCTGGGCGCCCTGGGTGTTCGTCACGGCCCTGGTGCTGCTGGTGGCGGTGCTGGTGCCGGGCCTGGGCAAGGTGGTCTATGGCGCGCGGCGCTGGATCCCGCTCGGGGTCATGAACTTCCAGCCCTCGGAGCTCGCCAAGTTCGGCATCGCGCTGTATGCGGCCAACTACATGATGCGCAAGATGGACGCCCGGGAGAACTTCTTCCAGGCGGTCACGCCGATGGCGATCTCGCTGGCTTTCGTCGGCCTGCTGCTGCTGGCCGAGCCGGACATGGGCGCCTTCATGGTGATCGCGGCGATCGCGATGGGCATCCTCTTTCTCGGCGGCGTCAACGGCCGCATGTTCTTCCTGATCGTCGCGGTGCTGCTCGGCGCCTTCGTGCTGATGATCACGCTGAGCGACTTCCGCCGCGAGCGCATCTTTGCCTACCTGAACCCCTGGGACGAGAAGTACGCCCAGGGCAAGGCCTACCAGCTCACGCACAGCCTGATCGCCTTCGGCCGTGGCGAGTGGTTTGGCCAGGGCCTGGGCGGCAGCGTCGAGAAGCTGCACTACCTGCCCGAGGCCCACACCGACTTCCTGCTCGCGGTCATCGGCGAGGAACTGGGCTTTGTCGGCGTGGCCATCGTCATCGTCGCCTTCTTCTGGCTGACCCGGCGCTGCTTCCTGATTGGCCGTCAGGCCATCGCGCTGGACCGGGTGTTCGCCGGCCTCTACGCGCAGGGCATCGGCATCTGGATGGGCGGCCAGGCCTTCATCAACATGGGCGTGAACCTCGGCGCCCTGCCCACCAAGGGGCTGACGCTGCCGCTGATGAGTTTCGGCGGCTCGGCCATCCTGATGAACTGTGTGGCGCTGGCGGTCGTTCTGAGGATCGACCTTGAGAACAGGCAAATGATGCGGGGAGGGCGGTCGTGACGGCTCGTCATCTCGTCGTGATGGCCGCCGGCACCGGCGGCCACGTCATTCCCGGCCTGGCCGTCGCCGAGGAAATGCAGCGCCGCGGCTGGACGGTGTCGTGGATCGGCACGCCGCAGGGCATGGAGAACCGGCTGGTGCCGGCGCGCGGCATTGCGCTGGATGCGCTGCCCTTCGCCGGTCTGCGCGGCAAGGGCCCGGGCCACATGCTGCGCGGCCTGGTCGGCTTCTTCAAGGCGCTCGTCGCGGCGCGCCGGGTCTATGACCAGCGCCATGCGACGGCGGTGCTCGGCATGGGCGGCTATGTCTGCGTGCCGGCCGGCATCACCGCCGCGCTGACCGGCCGGCCGCTGATGCTGGTCAATGCCGATGCGGCGATGCTGAAGAGCAACCTGGCGCTGAAGCCGTTCGCGCGTCGCATTGCGTTCGGCTTCGATGGTGCCGCTGCGGCGTCGACACGCGGCGCCGTTGTCAGCGGTAACCCGGTGCGGGCCGAGATCGAGGCGCTGCCCTCGCCGGCCGAGCGCATGGCGGATCGCCGCGGGCCGCTGAGGCTGCTGGTGCTGGGCGGGTCGCTCGGCGCCCGCGCGCTGAACCAGGCGCTGCCTCTGGCCCTGGCCCTGTGGCCGGCGGACGAGCGCCCGCAGGTGCTGCACCAGTCCGGCCAGGATCATCTGGGCGCGGTCTGGCAGGCCTACACCGATGCCGGCCTAACGGCCGAGGTGCGGCCCTTCATCGACGACATGGCCGCGGCCCTGGCCTGGGCCGACGTGGTGGTCTGCCGCGCCGGGGCGATCACGGTCAGCGAGCTGTGCGCGGCGGGCTGCGCGGCGGTGCTGGTGCCGCTGGTGGTCAGCACCACCTCCCACCAGCGCGCCAATGCCGTGTTCATGGCCCAGCACGGCGCGGCCATCCACCTGCCGCAAACCGAACTGACGCCGCAGAAGCTGCATGGCCTGCTCAGCGGCCTGGACCGCGAGGCGCTGCAGGCGATGGGCGACAAGGCCCGCTCGCTGGCCCGGCCACGGGCGGCGGCCCGCGTGGCCGATGAGATCGAAGGGATGTTGAAGTGAAGCACGCGCTGCAGAGGCTGCATTTCGTCGGCATCGGTGGTGCCGGCATGAGCGGCATCGCCGAGATCCTGCACCAGCTCGGCTTCGAGGTCAGCGGTTCCGACGCTGCCGAGAGCGCCACCACCGAGCGGCTGCGCAGCCTAGGGCTGCGCGTCGAGATCGGCCATGCCGCACCGCATATCGGCCATGCCCAGGCGCTGGTGACGAGCACGGCCGTGGCCGCGGACAACCCGGAGGTGCTGGCCGCGCGCGCGCGGCAGATCCCGGTCGTGCCGCGCGCTGCCATGCTGGCCGAGCTGATGCGGCTGCGCCGCGGCATCGCGATCGCCGGCACGCATGGCAAGACGACGACGAGCTCGCTGGTGACGGCCATCCTGGTCGAGGCCGGGCTGGATCCGACCTTCGTGATCGGCGGCAAGGTTTATGGAGCCCCCACGCCTGCGGATACCCAGGCTGCCTCCCAAGGGGCCGGGCAAGGCTTCGGGCGGCCCGGCGCGTTGCCGGCCGCCGGCGCCAATGCGCGGCTCGGCCAGGGCGAGTTCATCGTCGTCGAGGCGGACGAGAGCGATGCCTCCTTCCTGAAGCTCAGCCCGGTGCTGTCGGTCGTCACCAACATCGACGAGGACCACATGGACACCTACGGGCACTCGGTGGAGCGCCTGCACGAGGCCTTCGTCGAGTTCCTGCACCGCATGCCCTTCTATGGCGCCGCGGTGGTGTGCGCCGACGACGCGGGCGTGCAGGCCATCCTCGGCCGCATCGAACGGCCGGTGGTCAGCTACGGGCTGTCGGCCGGCGTCAGCGTGCGCGCGGTGGCGGTGCAGGCGCTGCCGGGCGCGCAGATGCGCTTCCGCTGTGAGCGCGAGGGCCGGGCCGATCTCGACGTGCTGCTGAATCTGGCCGGCGAACACAATGTGCGCAATGCACTCGCCGCGATTGCCGTCGCGACCGAACTGGACTGCCCGGACGCGGCCATCCTGCGCGCGCTGGCCAGCTTCTCCGGGGTGGGCCGTCGCTTCGAAAAGCATGGCGACTGGCCGGCCGCGGATGGCGGCCGCTTCACGCTGATCGACGACTACGGCCATCACCCGGTCGAGATGGCCGCGGTTTTGGCGGCCGCGCGCGGTGCCTTTCCCGGCCGGCGCCTGGTGCTGGCCTTCCAACCGCACCGCTACACGCGCACCCGCGATTGCTTCGCCGATTTCGTTCGCGTGATGGGCGCGGCGGATGTGGTGCTGCTGACCGAGGTGTATGCGGCCGGCGAGGCACGCATCGAAGGCGCGACCGGCGCGGCGCTGGCCAGCGCGGTGGGTACGCCGAACTTCGTTGCCAGCGTGGCCGACATGCCGGCGGCACTGGCTGCCCTGACGCGCGACGGCGACATCGTGATCGGCATGGGCGCCGGCTCGATGAGCGCGTTGCCGCGACTGGTCGCCCAATATTTCTCGCAAGGAGCTTCGGCATGAACACCGCGCCGATCGATCTCAACATCGACCCGCGTGCGCTCGGCAAGGTGGCCGTGCTGTACGGCGGCAACAGCGCCGAGCGTCCGGTGTCGCTGATGAGCGGGCCCGGCGTGCTGGGCGCGCTGCAGGGCCTGGGCGTGGATGCCCATGGCTTCGACCCTGCCGAGCGTTCGCTGCAGGCGCTCAAGGACGAGGGCTTCGAGCGCGCCTTTGTCGCGCTGCACGGCCGCGGCGGTGAGGACGGCACGCTGCAGGGCGCACTGGAGTGGCTGGGCATTCCCTACACGGGCTCCGGCGTGACGGCCTCCGGCGTGGCGATGGACAAGACCATGACCAAGCGGGTTTGGGCGGCCGAGGGTCTGCCGACGCCGCCCTATCTCGCACTGACGCGGGCCGAGCTGACGCGCGAACGCGTCCGCAGCATCCCCGACCAGCTCGGCCTGCCGGTCGTCGTCAAGCCGCCGCACGAGGGCAGCAGCATCGGCATTACGAAGGCGGCCGGCTACTCCGAGATGCAGGGGGCCGTCGAGCTCGCGCTGGGTTTTGACGACGAACTGCTGTTCGAGCAGTGCATCGAAGGCCCCGAGGTGACCTGTGCCGTGCTGGGCGAGGGCGCGGCGGCGATCGCGCTGCCGGTGGTCGAGATCCGCGCGCTGGCGGGCAACTACGACTTCGACAACAAATACCTCACCGACACGACGCAGTACCTCTATGGCAGCCTGCCGGCTGCGCTGGAGGCCGAGATCCAGCAGCTCGTGCTGAAGGCCTACCGGCTGCTCGGCTGCCGGGGCTGGGGCCGCGCCGACCTGATGGTGCGCAAGTCAGACATGAGGCCCTTCCTGCTGGAGATGAACACCAGCCCCGGCATGACCTCGCATTCACTCGTGCCCAAGGCCGCCAAGGCCGTCGGCATCGACTACCCGCAGCTGTGCCTGTGGCTGCTCTCGCAGGCGAGGCTGGACCGACAGTGAACGCCGCCGCCGCCTCGTTGCCGCCCGACATCCGCCTGATGAATGCGGTGTCGGCGCTGCTGCTCGCCGTGCTGCTCGGCACGGCGGCGTGGGCGGCCGTGCGCTGGGCGGTGCGACTGCCGGTCTTCAATTTCCGGGCGATCCAGGTCGAGGGCGATGTCAGCCGCAACAGCGTCGCCTCGCTGCGCGCGAACGCGCTGCCGCGGCTCAAGGGCTCCTTCCTCAGCATGAACCTGCAGGAGGGGCGCGCCGCCTTCGAGGCGGTTCCGTGGGTGCGCCATGCGCAGCTGCGCCGCGTCTGGCCGATGCGGCTGCGGGTCCGGCTTGAGGAGCACCGCCCCGCGGCCTACTGGGAGGCGCGCACCGATGGGGCCGATGCCGCCACCGAGGCCAGCGCCGAGCGGGCCCTGGTCAACAGCTTCGGCGAGGTGTTCCAGGCCAATCTCGGCGATGTCGAGGACGAGGACCTGCCGGTGCTCGCCGGCCCGCCGAGCGCGGCCGCCTCGATGCTGCAGATGTGGCGTTTGCTCAACCCGGCCGCCGAAAAGCTGGGCGAATCCATCGACCGGCTGGACCTGTCCGGGCGCGGTTCCTGGCGGGCGACCCTGGGCAGCGGTGCGGTCATCGAGCTGGGCCGCGGCAGTGCGTCCGAGGTCGCCGAGCGCTTTGGCCAGTTCGCTCGCTCCATCTCCCAGGTCACGGCGCAGTACCGCAGTCCGCTGCTGTCCGCCGACCTCCGCCATGCAGACGGCTATGCCGTCCGGCTGCGTGGCGTGACCACCCAATCTCCGGGTAAACCCGTAAATCGAAAACGTTGAGGACGCACATGGCCAAGGAATACAAGGATTTGGTCGTCGGGCTGGATATCGGGACCGCCAAAATCATGGCGGTCGTGGCTGAAGTATTGCCGGATGGCGAATTGCGAATCGCCGGCCTGGGCGTCGCGGCGTCGCATGGGCTCAAGCGCGGCGTGGTCGTCAATATCGACGCCACCGTCCAGTCCATCCAGCAGGCGCTCAAAGAGGCCGAAATGATGGCCGACTGCAAGATTTCCCGGGTCTACACCGGGATCACCGGCAGCCATATCCGGGGGCAGAACTCGACCGGCATGGTCATCGTGCGGGACAAGGAGGTCACGCCCGTCGATGTGACCCGGGTCGTCGAGACCGCCAAGGCCATCAATATTCCCAACGATCAGCGACTGTTGCTGGTCGAGCCTCAGGAATTTGTCATCGACGGCCACGAGGTCAAGGAACCCATCGGCATGAGCGGCGGCCGGCTGGAGGTCAAGGTGCATATCGTGACCGGCGCGCAGAGCGCGGCCGAAAACATTGTCAAGTGCGTGCGCCGTTGCGGTTTGGAGGTCGATCAGCTGGTTTTGAACCCGAGCGCGTCCAGCCATGCCGCACTGACCGCCGACGAGCGCGACCTCGGCGTGGCCCTGGTGGATATCGGCGCCGGCACAACCGATGTCGCGATATTCACAGGCGGATCGATCCGCCATACCGCGGTCATTCCGATCGCCGGCGACCTGATCACCAGCGATATCGCGATGGCGCTGCGCACGCCGACCAAGGATGCCGAGGAGATCAAGGTCGAGTATGGCGTTGCCAAACAACTGCTGGCCGACCCGTCCGACCAGGTCGAGGTGCCCGGTCTCGGAGATCGCAGCCCCCGGATGCTGTCCAAGCAGGCGCTGGCCGGCGTCATCGAGCCGCGCGTCGAGGAAATCTTTTCACTGGTCCACCAGGTCATCCGCGACAGCGGCTACGAGGAATTGCTGTCTTCCGGCATCGTGCTGACCGGCGGCTCCGCGGTCATGCCTGGAATGGTGGAACTGGCCGAGGACATTTTCCTTAAACCCGTCAGACGCGGTCTGCCGACCTATTCGGGCGCGCTTTATGACATGGTCGCCAACCCGCGTTCTGCGACCGTGATGGGCCTGCTTGAGGAGGCACGTCTGTCGCGCAGCCGGGGTTTCAAGGCGGCCCAGCAGGCCGGCTCGGTGCAAACCCTGCTGGGCCGGGTCAAGGATTGGTTCATGGGGAATTTCTGACCCCCAGAAATCCGAAAAAATTGTTTCAGCAACTAGTCATTTTTGGCGTGCCCAAGGCACAATCGCAGCAGGAGGTTTGATATGCCCATCGAGATGATCGAAGAGTTTGACCAAGGCACCCAAATCAAGGTGATCGGGGTCGGTGGTGGCGGCGGCAACGCCGTGGATCACATGATCGCCCAGGGCGTTCAAGGGGTTGAGTTCATTTGCGCCAATACCGATGCACAGGCGCTCAACCGCTCCAAGGCCGATCAATTGCTGCAACTCGGCAACTCCGGTCTGGGCGCCGGCGCCAAGCCGGAAATGGGCAAGGCCGCGGCCGAAGAGGCGGAATCCCGCATTCGCGAGTCCATCGCCGGCGCGAATATGTTGTTCATCACCGCCGGCATGGGTGGCGGCACCGGTACCGGCGCGGCGCCGGTGATTGCGCGCGTGGCCAAGGAAATGGGTGTGCTGACCGTCGGCGTCGTCACCAAACCCTTCGAATTCGAAGGCAGCCGGCGCGCCAAGGCTGCCGATGCCGGTTTGGCCGAACTGGAGGCGAATGTCGATTCGCTGATCGTCGTGCTGAACGACAAGCTGCTCGATGTGCTCGGCGACGACGTCACGCAGGACCAGGCCTTCGCGCATGCCAATGACGTGTTGAAGAACGCGGTGGGCGGCATCTCCGACATCATCCACATCCCCGGCCTCGTCAATGTCGACTTCGAGGACGTGAAGACGGTGATGAGCGAGCCCGGCAAGGCCATGATGGGCACGGCCCAGGCCACCGGCCCGGACCGCGCCACCAAGGCCGCCGAGGCCGCGGTGGCCTGCCCGCTGCTCGAAGGCATCGACCTGTCCGGCGCGCGTGGTGTGTTGGTGCTGATCGCGGCGAGCCGCGCGAACTTCAAGCTCAGCGAGTCGCGCAACGCGATGAACGCCATCAAGCGCTATGCCTCCGAGGATGCGCACATCATCTACGGCACCGCCTATGACGAAAGCCTCGGCGATGCGCTGCGCGTCACCGTGATTGCCACCGGTCTGACCGCCGGCCGCGCCCGCCAGCAGGCGCCGCTGCAGGTCGTGCAGACCAGCCAGGTGGTTCGCAACGGCACGGACGGCATGCCGGTGCTGACGCAGGCCGTGGCCGTGGCGGCGCCGGCTGCCACGACGCCGCAGGCCAATGTCGGCCTGGGCCTGGGCGATTTCGCGAATGCGAACGTGCCCAGTGTGTGGCGCCATGGCCGTTCGGGTAGCGCGGCCGCCAAGGTCGAGGCGCTGTCGTCCAACGGCATGGACGAGATCGAGATTCCGGCCTTCCTGCGCAAGCAGGCCGACTGAAGCCGGGCCGCAGTGGGGCGCGGCCGCTGCGGGCGGCAGCCTCCGGGTGCTTGGGCGGGCGCTGGGCGGCTGCTTGCGCGGCTGCTGGCGCGGATGCCTGGTGGCCCCGGCAGCCTGTCGGGCGTTGAGGCCGTGTTGATCTGGCGCTTCGGCGCAGTGCCGCCTGGCGCCGAGCGACGATGCGGCCGGCCTCGCCCCACCCCCTGTGGCATGCTCGCGCCCCATGTCCAAGCCTCGTAAAGCCGGCGTGGCCGCGCTGCGCGCCCTTCTGTGCTGCGGCCTGCTGCTGCTGGCCCTGGCGGCTGGCCTGTCGGCCGAGCCTTCCCCGGGGTCGCGTGCCGGCAACGCGGCCGAGGATGCCGCGCCGGTCGAGCTGGCCACCAGCCCCTGTACCCAGGCGCAGCTCGATGCCTGGTGGGCCGCGCTGCGCCGGCAGACCGTGGCCGGCGGCGACCACCTGGCCCTGCCCGCCGAACTGCTGCCACCCGCCGCCTCGGCGGCCTGGCAGCCGCTGGCCATGCCCGATGTGCGGGCGCGGCCCGGCGCCGCAGTCGCCACGCCAGAGGGCGGCTACGAGATGCGCTGGTACCGGCTGCATGTGCCGCCGGGGGGCAACGAGGCCCTGGCGCTCTATCTGCCACGTCTGGACACCCTGCCTGCGGCGGTGCTGGCGCGCAGCGGTTCCGGCTGGCGCCTGCTGCTGGACAACCAGCCCGCCGAGCGCGAGCAATGGCTGCATCCGCTGTGGCTGACGCTTCCGGCGAGCGCAGAAACCGGCCTGGAGCTGGTGGTCGCGCTGCCGGTCGCGGTCGGTCGCCATTTCTCCGTGTCCCGCATCTGGATCGGCCCTCGCGATGAACTGGAGATGCGCTGGCTCTGGAGAACCCGTGTCCAGGTCGGCCTGCCCCAGGCCGTCAGCCTGCTGCTGGCGGTGCTCTTCGTGTTCGCGCTGTCGCTGTGGGCGCGCCGCCCCGGCGAGGGCCTCTACGGTTTGTTTGCCGTCGCTGCGGCAGCCTGGCTGGTGCGCAATCTGCACTATTACGTCAGCCCGCCGGCATCGGCCTGGGCGCAAGACTGGTTCTGGTGGGCGACGAATGCGTCCATGGCCTGGGTGATGCTGACCGCCCAGCTCTTCGCGCTGCGCTTTGCTAGCCTGCGGGCGCGCTGGCTGGAGCAGGTGCTCTTCATCAGCGTGCTGATCGTCAGCGTCTTCAGCATGCCCTTGTGGCTGCGGCAGGTCGACATGGTGGTGCTGCAACACGCCGCGACGGCCATCGTCGCGACCGTCGGCACCGCCTGGCTGGGCTGGCTGGCCTGGCGTGAGCGCCGCACCGAACTGAGGCTGATGGCCTTGGCGATGATCGCGGCGGTCATGCTCGGCTTCCACGATCTTGCGGTGCTGGCGGGCTGGGCCTGGCCGGAGCATGTATTCCTGCTGCCCTTTGCGACGCTGATCGTCACGCTCAGCTTTCTGTGGGCCATCCAGCGGCGTTATGTCGGCACCGTGGAGCAGTTCCAGGCCGCGAACAGCCAGCTGCAGGAAGACCTGGAGGAGCAGGTATCGGTGCTGCAGGCGCAGAACGCGCAGCTGCGAGAGGCCGAACGGCAGCAGGCCCTGCTGTTGGAGCGGCAGCGCATCATGGCCGATATGCACGACGGCCTGGGCTCGTCCCTGCTGTCTGCGCTGGTGGCCATGGAGCAGGGCAGCATGTCGCACGAGCAGTGCGTGGAGGTGCTGCGCGAATGCGTGGATGACCTGCGCCTCGTGATCGACTCGCTCGAACCTGTCGGTCACGACCTCGTCTCGCTGCTCGCCACGATGCGCTACCGCCTGGGCAAGCGGCTGCAGTCGGGCGGGTTGCAGCTCGAATGGGATGTGCAGGACCTGCCGCCGCTGCCCTGGCTGGAGCCGCCGGATGCGCTGCATGTGCTGCGCCTGATGCAGGAAGCCCTGAACAATGTGCTCAAGCATGCTCAGGCGAGCCGTGTGCGCATGGTGACGCGGCATCACGGCAGCCATGTCGAGATCCGCGTCGA
The DNA here is from genome assembly GCA_003963075.1 of Burkholderiales bacterium. Lineage (GTDB taxonomy): Bacteria > Pseudomonadota > Gammaproteobacteria > Burkholderiales > Burkholderiaceae_C > Pelomonas. Next base: position 29,459 of record RXJV01000101.1, on the reverse strand, counting down.
GGACGATGGCGCCGGCTTCGATCTGCAGAACATCCGGCACGGGCGCGGCCTGAAGAGCCAGCTCAAGCGCGCCCAGCGGCTGGGCGGCAAGCTGCGCATCGACTCGGCACCGGGCATGGGCACGCGGCTGTCGCTGCGATTGCCCGTTGAGCGCAAGGCGGAAGCCTGATCCCGGACAATCGCGGCCATGGTCAAGCAACGCACCCTGAAGTCGCTCACCCGCGCGGTGGGCGTCGGCATCCACAGCGGGCAGAAGGTCGAGCTGACCCTGCGGCCGGCGCCGCCGGACACCGGCATCGTGTTCCGCCGTGTCGACCTGTGCCCGCCGGTGGACATCCCGGTCGGCGTGCTGTCGGTCAGCGACACGCGCATGGCCACGACCATCAGCCCGGGGGGCGACCCCGGCGGGCCCAAGGTTCAGACCATCGAACATCTGCTGTCGGCCTGCGCAGGCCTGGGGCTGGACAACCTCTTCATCGACATCAATGCCGATGAGGTGCCGGTGCTCGATGGCTCGGCCGCGAGCTTCGTCTTCCTGCTGCAGTCTGCCGGCATCGTCATGCAGGACGCGCCCAAGCGCTTCCTGCGCGTCAAGAAGACCATCGAGGTGCGCCAGGGCGAGGGCAAGAAGCTCATGTGGGCCAAGCTGGAGCCCCACCATGGCTACACGCTGAGCTTCGAGATCGAGTTCGACAACCCGGCGGTGGCCGCCACCGGCAGCCGGTTCGTCTTCGACATGGGCTCAGGCAGCTACAAGAAGGAAATCGCCCGCGCGCGTACCTTCGGCATGACCGCCGACATCGACCTGATGCGCTCGCGCGGACTGACGCTGGGCGGTTCGATGGACAACGCCATCGTCGTCGACGACTACAAGGTGCTGAACGCCGAGGGCCTGCGCTACGACGATGAATTCGTGAAGCACAAGATCCTGGATGCGATCGGCGACATGCAGGTCGCCGGCATGCCGCTGCTGGCGGCCTACACCTCGTTCAAGGGCGGCCATGCGCTGAACAACAAGCTGCTGCGCGCGCTGCTGGCGGATGAATCGGCCTACGAGGTGGTCAGCTTTGATGACGAGCGCGCGGCGCCGCGGGGCTTTGCAGAGCTGGCACCGGCATGGTGATCGCGCGTTTGCTGATCGGGCTGCTGCTGTTCGCGGCCATCGTCTGCTTCGCGTTCTCGATCGCGACCGGGCAGGTGCATTGGCGCCGACGCGGCATCGTCATCGTCAAGTGGACGCTGGTCGCCGGCCTGGCCTTCTTCGGCGTGCTGATCCTGGAGCGGCTGGCGCTGCTTCTCTGACGTTAGCGACGCCTGTGACGCCTGTCACGCGCTGACACCGGCCCCCCTCGGCTTGCGGGGATGGCAGCTCGCGGCCGCTTGATCAGAATGCGCCCAAGGTCGTCGTACCGAGTGCCGACGACCTCGCCCGACAACACCAGAAGCGGGCACCACGCGCAGCGATGGCCGGGGGGCCGGGGACGCGCGATGGCTTTGGTTGAGAGATCGTTGAGCGGGCTGCCCCGATGGGGTGGCCCGTTTTTTTTGCGAGCGCCCGGGGCGTCTTCGGTCTGCCGCCGCGGCGGTTACGTCCTCTCACCGAATGGCGGTCTCCGAGGTCAGCCGGCGGCAACGCACGGCGTTGTGAGTCCAGGCCAGCCGTCGCTGACCGCTGAAAGGAAACCTCACCATGAAGACCTCCCTGATCGCCGCCGCCGCCCTTGCCCTCGTCACCAGCGCCGCCATGGCCCAGACGCCCGCCGCTCCGGCCGCACCCGTCACCGCCCAATCCACCGTGCAGCGTGACGTGAACCAGCAGCAGCGCATCGAGAACGGCCTGCAGAGCGGCAAGATCACGACACGCGAAGCCGGCCTGCTCGAGCGAGACGAGGCCAAGGTCGACAAGCTGCAGGCCAAGGACCTGAAGGACGGCAAGCTCAGCGCCGGCGAACGCCGCGAGCTGCGCGCCGCGCAGAACCAGGCCAGCCGCGACATCAAGACGGCCGAGAACAACGGCGTCAACGGCAACCCGCTGTCGGCCTCCAGCCAGCGCATGCAGGCCGATGTGCAGCGCAACGTGAACCAGGAAAAACGCATCGAGAACGGCCTGCAGACCGGCGCGCTGACCAAGCGTGAAGCCGGCCGCCTGGAAGCCGGCCAGGCCCATGTCGACCGCACCGAGGCGCGCGCTGCCGCCGATGGTCATGTCAGTGCGGGTGAACAGAAGCATGTGCAGCGTGCCGAGAACCAGCAGAGCGCGCGCATCCACCGCGCCAAGACCCACGGCACGACGGCCGGCTGAGCCCCTCGCCCAGTCACGCCTCGCTGAGCGCGGGCGTGACGGGTTGGTCTTGCAGACCGCGCAGCCGACGGAGCGGCTGCGCTGCGGCAGGCACGGCAGGCACGGCAGGTCCTCAGGACTTGCCGTTTCCGGCCCAGCGGGCCGGCCTGGGGCAGCCCGGCGCCCGGCCCGAATGCGGTGCGCCGCTCAAGCGCCCAGGTAGCGGCTGCGCAGGTGGGCCTCGAAGTGGGCCGGGTTCAGCGCCTCGCCGCTGGCGCGCTGGACGAGTTCGGGCGTCTCGTAGCGGCTGGCGTTGCGCCAGAGGTTGGTGGCCAGCCAGTCGAACACGCCACCCAGTTCGCCGCGTGCGATGCGGGCATCCAGGTCGGGCTGCTGCGCCCGCATCGTCGCGAACCACTGCGCCGCATACATCGCGCCCAGGGTGTAGCAGGGGAAGTAGCCGAACAGCCCGGCCGGCCAGTGCACGTCCTGCATCGGCCCGTCCTTGAAGTTGCCGCGGGTGTCGAGGTCCAGCAGCTCGGCCATCTTGGCGTCCCACAGGGCCGGGATGTCGTCGACCTCGGCCTCGCCCTCGATCAGCGCGCGCTCGATGTCGAAGCGCAGCAGGATGTGGGCGGGGTAGGTCACCTCGTCGGCATCGACGCGGATATGGCCGCGCTGCACCCGGGTCAGCAGCCTGTGCAGGTTGCCGGGCTCGAAGGCGGGCTGTTCGCCGAAGTGCTTCACCAGCAGTGGCGCGAGCAGGCCGGCAAAGGCCGGGTGGCTGCCCAGTTGCATCTCGAAGCTCAGGCTCTGGCTCTCGTGTAGGCCCATCGAGCGCGCGCGGGCGACGGGCTGGCCGAGCAGCTCGCGCGGCAGACCCTGCTCGTAGCGGCCGTGTCCGGTCTCGTGGATCGTGCCCATCAGCGCCGGCAGGAAGCTGTCCTCGCGGTAGCGCGTCGTCATGCGCACGTCCTCGGGCACGCCACCGCAGAAGGGGTGGGTGCTTTCGTCCAGCCGCCCGGCCTCGAAGTCGAAGCCCATCAGCCGCATCGCGTCCAGGCCCAGGGCCTTCTGCGCGGCGGTCGGGAAGGGGCCCGCGGGCTCGACAACCGTCTCGCGCGACTGCTTGGCCGTCACATCGCGGATCAGGCCCGGCAGCCACTGCCGCAACGGTCCGAACACGCGCTCGACCTCGGCGGCGCGCATGCCGGGCTCGTAGAGGTCCAGCAGCGCGTCGTACTTCGACAGGCCGGTGCTCTGCGACAGGCACTCGGCCTCCTGGCGCGCCAGCTTCAGGACTTCGCGCAGGTTGGGCGCAAAGCCGGCCCAGTCATTGGCCGGCCGCTGCGTGCGCCAGGCATGCTCGCAACGGTTGTTGGCCAGGCTCTTGGCTTCCACCAGCGCCTGCGGCAGCGCGTTGGCGGCGCGCCAGGCGCGGCGGATCTCGCGCAGGTTGGCGCGCTGGGCGTCATCCAGCGGTTCGGCCGCCGCGGCGTCCAGCAGGCCGGGCAGCGCAGGGTCGGTGGCGAGCTGGTGCAGCAGGCCGTCCATCTCGGCCAGGGCCAGGCTGCGTGCCTCATTGCCCTTGGCCGGCATGTTCGCGGCCTGGTCCCATTGCGCGATGGCCTGCAGATGGCCGAGATGATGCAGGCGGCGCTGACGCGCTTCGAGGTTTTGGTAGGCGGGGGTCATGACAGCCAGTGCTCCGGAATGAAATACATCAGCGCGACGGTGAAACAGATGAAGCGCAGGCCCTTTCCCAAGGCCATCCAGCCCACACAGGGCCAGAAGGGCAGCCGCAGCCAGCCGGCCACCGCGCACAGCGGGTCGCCCACGATGGGCAGCCAGCTCAGCACGCAGGCCTTGGGGCCGAAGCGCTTCAGCCAGGCCAGTGCACGCGGGTTGGGCGGCTCGCGATGCCGCACCGCCTCCACCGCCCGCTCGGCCCCATAGCCCACCCACCAGCTGGTGATGCCGCCGAGGGTGTTGCCCACGGTCGCCACCGCGATCACCGGCCAGAACATGCCCGGGTCGGCCTTGACGACCAGAAACACCGCCGGTTCCGAGCCCAGCGGCAGCAGCGTGGCCGACACGAAGGTGATGATGAAGACGGCCACCAGGCCCACCTGCGGCAGGGCGAGGGCGGCGAGCAGATCGTGGATGAATTGAGCGAGCCAGGCTTCCATGCCGTCATTGTGGAACGGGTCGGCACGACCGACTGGCTACAATCGCGCCTCATTTTTGAGCAGACCCCCGTGCGCATCGGCCCCCATTCCCTCCCCAACCGGCTCTTCGTGGCGCCGATGGCGGGGGTCACGGACCGGCCCTTCCGCCAGTTGTGCCGGCGGCTGGGCGCGGGCTATGCGGTCAGCGAAATGGTCACGTCGCGCAAGGAGCTGTGGGGCAGCCTGAAGACCTCGCGCCGCGCCGACCATACCGGCGAGCCCGGCCCGATCGCGGTGCAGATCGCCGGCACCGATGCGGCCATGATGGCCGAGGCTGCGGCCTATAACATCGACCGCGGCGCCCAGATCATCGACATCAACATGGGCTGCCCGGCCAAGAAGGTGTGCAACAAGTGGGCCGGCTCGGCGCTGATGCGCAACGAGGCGTTGGCGCTGGAGATCGTCGAGGCCGTCGTGGCCGTGTGCGCCAAAAGTGGCGTGGCCGGCGGCGTGCCGGTCACGCTGAAGATGCGCACCGGCTGGAGCGCCGAGGAGCGCAATGCGCTGCGCCTGGCGCGCCTGTTCGAGGCCGCCGGCATCGCGATGCTGACGGTGCATGGGCGCACCCGCGAGCAGGGCTACAAGGGCCTGGCCGAATACGACACGATTGCAGCCGTGAAGACAGCGCTGACCATCCCGGTCGTCGCCAACGGCGACATCGATTCGCCCGAGAAGGCGCGCGAGGTGCTGGCCTACACCGGCGCCGACGCGCTGATGATCGGCCGGGCGGCCCAGGGCCGGCCTTGGATCTTCCGCGAGGTGGCCCACTTCCTGGCGACGGGCGAACACCTGGCCGCCCCCACGGTGGCCGAAGCGCGCGACGTGCTCACCGAGCATCTGCACGACCACTACGGCCTGTACGGCGAACTCAGCGGCGTGCGCAGCGCCCGCAAGCACATCGGCTGGGCCGTGCGCGGCCTGCCCGGTGGCGAAGCCTTCCGCCAGCAGATGAACACCCTGGAGCGCTGCGACGAGCAGGTGCAGGCGCTCCGCGACTGGTTCGACGACCTCGGCCAGACCTTTGAACGGCTGCCGCCTGCCGCATCGGCCGCCAACGACGACGAGGCCCAAGCCGACGAAGCTTGCGCTGCATGAAGAACGGACCGCCATGAGCGCCCAGAAGAACACACCGCCCAACCCCATCGACGCCTGCGTGCGCGACAACCTCGAAGCCTTCTTCCGCGACCTTGACGGCCAGGAGCCGCACTCGATGCACGAGATGCTGATCAAGCTGGTCGAACGTCCGCTGTTCGAGATCGTCATGCGCGAGGCCGGCGGCAACCAGAGCAAGGCCGCGCACTGGCTGGGCATCAACCGCAACACGCTGCGCCGCAAACTCAACGATCACAACTTGGGCTGACCCACATGGCACTCACCGCACTCCTTTCCGTCTCCGACAAGACCGGCATCCTCGAATTTGCGAAGGAGCTGCACGCCCTCGGTGCCAAGCTGCTGTCCACCGGCGGCACCGCCAAGCTGCTGGCTGACCACGGCCTGCCGGTCACCGAGGTGGCCGAGCACACCGGCTTCCCCGAGATGATGGACGGCCGGGTCAAGACCCTGCACCCCAAGATCCACGGCGGCCTGCTGGCCCGCAGCGACCTGCCCGAGCATGTGGCCGCGATGGCGCAGCATGGCATCACCCGCATCGACATCCTGGCCGTCAACCTCTATCCCTTCGAGGCGACCGTCGCCAAGCCTGGCTGCACGCTGGAAGACGCGATCGAGAACATCGACATCGGCGGCCCGGCCATGGTGCGCAGCGCTGCCAAGAACTGGAAGGACGTCACCGTGCTGACGGACGCCGCGCAGTACGCCGGCGTGCTCGACGAGCTCAAGGCCCACGGCAAGACCAGCGACAAGACCCGCTTCGCCTGCAGCGTGGCCGCCTTCAACCGCATCGCCCAGTACGACGCGGCGATCAGCAACTACCTGTCGGCGCTGAACGAGGACGGCAGCCTGGCCGAATACCCGGCGCAGATGAACTCGACCTTCGTGAAGGTGCAGGACCTGCGCTACGGCGAGAACTCGCACCAGACTGCCGCGCTCTACCGTGACCTCTATCCGGCGCCCGGCTCGCTGGTCACGGGCAAGCAACTGCAGGGCAAGGAGCTGAGCTACAACAACATCGCCGACGCCGATGCCGCCTGGGAATGCGTGAAGAGCTTCGACACGCCGGCCTGCGTGATCGTCAAGCATGCCAACCCCTGCGGCGTGGCCATCGCCGCCACGGCGGCCGAGGCCTACAGCAAGGCCTTCAAGACCGACCCCACCAGCGCCTTCGGCGGCATCATCGCTTTCAACCGCGAGGTGGATGGCGCCGCGGCGCAGCTGGTCAGCAAGCAGTTCGTCGAGGTGCTGATGGCACCGTCGTTCAGCGCCGAGGCGCTGGAGGTCTTCAAGGGCAAGGCCAATGTGCGCCTGCTGCAGATCGCGCTCCCGCCCGGCGGTCCGCGGCCCTGGGACCAGGGCCGCAACCTGGGCGACAGCAAGCGCGTCGGCTCCGGCCTGCTGCTGCAGACGGCCGACAACCACTTCCTGAAGCGCGAGGACCTGAAGATCGTCACCACGCTGCAGCCCACCGCACAGCAGCTCGATGACCTGATGTTCGCGTGGACCGTGGGCCAGTACGTGAAGAGCAATGCCATCGTCTTCTGCGCCGGCGGCATGACGCTGGGTGTGGGCGCCGGCCAGATGAGCCGGCTGGACTCGGCCCGCATCGCCTCCATCAAGGCCCAGCATGCCGGCCTGAGCCTGCAGGGCTCGGCGGTGGCCAGCGACGCCTTCTTCCCGTTCCGCGACGGCCTGGACGTGCTGGCCGATGCCGGCGCCAGCTGCGTGATCCAGCCGGGCGGCTCGGTGCGTGACGATGAAGTGATCGCCGCCGCCAACGAGCGCGGCATCGCGATGGTCTTCACCGGCGTGCGCCACTTCCGCCACTAAGATCTTTTGCTAGGTGGGCCGGAGGCGGTCTGCACATTGGGGGGCGGATGGACCGCCGATGCTTTCTTGGCGCAGCCTGCCTCGCCGGGGCGATGTCGCCGCCGGCCCATGGCGCACGGGTCGAGCCGGCCGCGCTGGAGGTGGTGAGCCATTACGACTACCCACCCTTCATCACCGGGCCGGGCGAGGGGCTCAGCCATGACCTGCTGGCCTGGATGCGGGGTGAGTTGCGGCTGAATGCCGAGTTCTCCCTGCTGCCGCGGCCCCGGCTCACGCGCCGTGTCAGCGAAAACAACTGGCAGGGATGCGTGCCCTGGGTGAACCCGGTGTGGTTTGGCGATGAGGCGATGCAGCGCTTCGTCTGGTCGGCGCCCGTGATGAATGACGAGGACCTGGTGCTGCAGCGTGCGGGCCTGGCACTCGACTACCGCGGCCCCGCCAGCCTGCACGGCCTCACGGTCGGCGGTGTGCTCGGCCATGTCTATGCCGACATCGATCCCGCAGTGAAGGCCGGCCGGGTGCGTCGTGAAGATGCGGTGAGCACCGAGCTGTCCCTGCGCAAGCTGCTGCGTGGGCGGGTGGACGTGGTGTTCCTGTCACGCAGCGGGCTGCCCTGGTGGCTGCAGCGGCTGCCCGAGCTGCAACAGGGCGTTGTCGTGGCCCCGGTGCCGCGGCAGAGTTTCCAGCGGTTTCTGATGCTGAGCCCGCAGATGCAGGCAGCGACTCGCGATGCCGTGTTCGACGGGGTGGCTCAGATGCGCTCAAACCCGGGCTGGCGCCGTGTGTTAGCGCGCTATGGCCTGTCGCCTGCGTGACGTCGCGCGCTTAGAGCCTTGCCTCTAGTCCAGGGCCCTCCCGGTTGGAGGGGCTTGGCGTTGCGGTTAGCCTCGACGCATCAGACCAAGAACCGGAGACAAGCCCATGGACCTTGCGCTGCAGGAGCGGCTGCACCTGGCGCTGAGCGCCCAGCGCCGCGCCTTCGAGGCCGAGCGCATGCCGAGCGAGGCGGTGCGCCGCGACCGCCTGCAGCGGCTGCTCGCGATGACGCGCGAGCACGGCGAGGCGATCGCCACGGCCATCGCCCAGGACTTCGGCCACCGCGCCCGCCCCGAGTCGCAGCTGGCCGACCTGTTCACCGTCGAGGCGGGCGCCCGGCATGCGCTGCGCCACCTGCGCCGCTGGATGAAGCCGCGCCGCGTGCCCACGCCGCTGCACTTCCTGCCGGCGCGCAATCTGCTGATGCGCCAGCCGCTGGGCGTGGTGGGCATCGTCTCGCCCTGGAACTACCCCTACTACCTGGCGATGGAGCCCGCCGTCGCCGCGCTGGCCGCGGGCAACCGCGTGCTGATCAAGCCGTCGGAGCTGACGCCGGCCACCAGTGACCTGATGGCGCGCCTCGTGGCGCAGTACTTCAAGCCCGAGGAGATGCAGGTCATCACCGGCGGCGCCGATGTCGGCCAGGCTTTCTGCGCGCTGCCCTTCGACCATCTCTTCTTCACCGGCTCCACCGCCGTCGGCCGCCTCGTCGCCCAGGCCGCGGCCAAGAATCTGACGCCGGTCACGCTGGAGCTGGGCGGCAAGTCGCCCGTGGTCGTGGACCGCAGCGCCGACCTCGACCTGACCGCCTCGCGCCTGGCCTTCGGCAAGCTGTTCAACGCCGGCCAGACCTGCGTCGCGCCCGACTACCTGCTGGTGCCGCATGAGCTGGTCGAGCCGCTGAGCCAGAAGATCCTGGCCGCGATGCGCCGCCAGTACCCGCGCATCGCCGGCAATGCCGACTACAGCTGCATCGCCGCGCCTCGCCATCTCGCCCGCCTGCAGGGGCTGCTCGACGACGCCCAGGCGCGTGGCGCCCGCGTGCTGCGCAGCCACGATGAGGTCCTGGACCCGGCGCAGGACCGCCGCCTGGTGCCCACGCTGCTGCTGGACGTGACGGCCGAGATGAGCGTCATGCAGCAGGAGATCTTCGGCCCGCTGCTGCCGGTGCTGCCCTATGACCGGATCGAAGACGCGCTGGCCCATATCAACCGCGGCGACCGGCCGCTGGCGCTGTACTGGTTCGGCAGTGACCGGGCCGCGCGCGAGCAGGTGATGCGCGAGACCCATGCCGGCGGCGTGACGATCAACGATTGCCTCTGGCATTTCGGCCAGCAGGACCAACCCATCGGCGGCGTGGGCGCCAGCGGCATGGGGGCCTACCACGGTGAATGGGGCTTCAGAACCTGCAGCAAGGAGAAGCCCCTGTTCATCCAATCCCGCTGGGCCGGCACCGCGCTGTTCCAGCCGCCCTATGGCGCCAGGTTCGAGCGCCTGCTGGGCCTGTTGAAGAAGATCGTGTGATGCAACGCAGAGGATTTCTCAAACTCGGCATCGGCGCAGCCGTCGTCGTCGGTGTGGCCGGCGCCGGCGTGGCGCTGATCAGGCCCGGCTGGGTGGACGGCAAGCTCAGCCCCGGCGCGCGCGACGTGATGCGCGCCGCAGCGGTGGGCGTGCTGGCCGAGCTGCTGCCCGCCGCCGGCCCGGCGCGCGAGTCCGCGCTGGAGGCCCAGCTCGCGCGGCTGGACGCCACCGTGGCCGCCTTCCCGGCCGCCACGCGCAAGGAGCTGTCGGACGCCCTCGGCCTGCTGTCCACCGCTGCCGGGCGCTATGCACTGGTGGGCCTCGGCACTGCATGGCCCGAAGCCAAGGCGACGGAGCTGCAGGCGGCCTTCAACGCGATGCGCCTGTCCGGCTCCCAGACCCGGCAGCAGGTCTACCACGCGCTGCGCGACCTCAGCTGCATCGCCTTCTTCACCGAGCCGGGCAACTGGCCACTGGCCGGCTACCCGGGCCCGAGAGACATCTGATGAGCAGCCTGCCCGATCCCATCCTTGAGGGCCTGCAGCGCGGCTGGAAGGTCCACGGCGGCCCGCATGCCGCTTTGCCCGCCACGCTGGACTGCGATGTCGCCATCGTCGGCAGCGGCGCCGGCGCCGGCATCACCGCCGAGATGCTGGCCCGCGCCGGCCTGAAGATCGTCATCGTCGAAGAAGGCCCGCTGCGCTCCAGCAGCCAGTTCCGCCAGCGCGAGGCCGAGGCCTATCCGCAGCTCTACCAGGAGGCCGCCGGCCGCAAGACCCTGGACCAGTCGATGAACATCCTGCAGGGCCGCTGCGTGGGTGGGTCCACCACCGTCAACTGGACCGGCTCCTTCCGCACGCCGCCCGATGCGCTGGCCTATTGGGGCGACAAATTCGGCCTGACCGACTTCAACGAGGCCGCGATGGCGCCGTGGTTCGAGCAGGCCGAGCGCCGGCTCAACATCGGCGACTGGCTGACCGAGCCCAACGAGAACAACGACGTGCTGCGCCGCGGCGCGGTGGCGCTGGGCATCCCGACCAAGGTCGTGCGGCGCAACGTCAAGGGCTGCTGGAACCTCGGCTCCTGCGGTATGGGCTGCCCGACCAATGCCAAGCAGTCCATGCTCGTGAGCACCCTGCCGGCGGCGCTGGACCTGGGCGCAACGATGCTGGTGCAGACGCGCGCTGTGCGGCTGGAGCTGCAGGGCAGTCAGGTGGTGGCGCTGGTGGCGGAGCCAGTGGCGCTGGACGGCGCGGTCACGGGCGCGCCGGTTCGGATCACGGCCCGGCACTACGTGGTCGCCGGCGGCGCGATCAACTCGCCCGCGCTGCTGATGCGCTCGCAGGCGCCCGACCCGCAGGGCCTGCTCGGCAAGCGCACCTTCCTGCACCCCACAGCCGGCGGCGCGGCGCTGTTCGATCACGACGTGGCGGGCTGGGCGGGGGCGCCGCTGTCGGTGTTCTGCGACCACTTCCTGCACAGCGGGCCGATCGACGGGCCGGTGGGCTACAAGCTGGAGGTCGCACCCGTTCATCCGGCCTTCGCGCTGACCAATGGCGGTGGCCTCGGCGCCGACCTGGTCGAGCGTGCCCGCGACATGCCGCGCACCCAGCTGATGATCGCCTTGCTGCGCGACGGCTTCCACCCGGAATCAGCCGGCGGTGCGGTGCAGCTGCGCAGCGACGGCACGCCGGTGGTCGACTACCGGCTGACCGACTACCTGCTCGACGGCGTGAGCCGGGCCTATCTCACGATGGCCGAGATCCAGTTCGCGGCCGGCGCCAAGGCCGTGCGGCCGGTGCACGAACAGGGCGCGGCCTATGCCAGCCTCGCGCAGGCGCGCCAAGGCATTGCCGGGCTGACGATGAAGCCCTTCCTGACCATGGTCGGCAGCGCGCACGTGATGGGCGGCTGCACGATGGCGGCCGACGCCGGGCGTGGCGTGGTGCGGCCGGACGGCCAGCACTGGCAGCTGGCCAACCTGTCGGTGCATGACGGCTCGGTCTTCCCGACCAGCCTGGGCGCCAACCCGCAGCTCACGGTCTACGGCCTGGCCAATCGCTTCAGCAGCGGGCTGATCCAGCGCCTCGGTGGCAGGCCGCTGCCGCTGGCCTGAGCTGCAGGCGAGGGGCCGCATGCGTCGCCCTTGAAACCGGGCAGGCTGCCGTCAGATTGAGGGCGCACACTGCTGCATGCCCGCGCGCAGCCGCGCGCGGGCTCTGGTTTGAGGAGAGCTGCGATGAAATGGTCCCGAATGCTGATGTTGTGCCTCGGCCTGCTGGCCGCGCTGTGGCTGGGCGGCGCACAAGCGCTGCCGACGGTCGACGAGGTGCAGGCCGCCGCCCGGCGTGGCGACTATGCGGGTGCCGAAAAAATGATGCTTGAGGTGGTGGCGGCCAAGCCCGACAGCGCCCGCGCGCACTATGTGCTGGCCGAGATCCAGGCCCACCAGCGCAAGTTCAACGAGGCCGCCGAGCACACCCACCGCGCCCGCGCGCTGGACCCGGCGATCAAATTCACCGACCCGGCCAAGTTCACCGCCTTCGAGCAGCTGCTGCAGCGCGAACAGGCCAGCGCCGCCCGCGCGATCAGCCCCAGCCCGAACCCGAGCCCGGCGGTCGTCAGCGCGCCGCCGCCGGCGACCCGCCAGGCGCCGGTGCAGCAGAGCAGCAGCGGCGGCGTGCCGGTGTGGCTGCTGATCGTCGGCGTGGTGGTGTTCATTTGGGCGGTGACGCGCTGGATGCGCAGCCGCACCGTGGCGCAGCCGCAGCCGGCCATGGCCGGCGGCTACGCTGGCGGCGGCTACGGGCCCAGCTACGGCCCGGGCTACGGGGCGGCTCCGGCGCCGGCCGGCCCCGGCATGCTCGGCGTGGGTCTGGCCGCTGCGGGCGGCGTCGCGGCCGGCATGCTGGCCGAGAAGCTGCTGCACGAGGGCCCTAACGAACGCAGCATTCCGCGCGACAGCGGCGGCAGCGGCCTGATTCCCGGCAGCTTCGACAACGGCGGCGGCAACAGCGCCGCCGATGAACTGGCCTCGCGCGATGTCGACTTCGGCAGTGGCGACGGCTGGGGCGGTGGCGACGCCGGCGGCGGCGACCTCGGGGGCGGTGGCGGCGGCGACTGGTAAGCCCGGCGGGGCCGGCGGGGGCGGGCCGCGATAATCCGGCCCATGACGCTTGCCGCCCTCACCGGCCAGTTGCTCGCCTTCATCGCCCGGCTCATCACCGGGGCCCAGGGCCACTGGAAGGGCTGCCCGCCGATGGCGGAGCAGCGCATCTACATCGCCAACCACCAGAGCCACTTTGATCTCGTGCTGATCTGGGCGGCGTTCCCGCACGAGCTGCGCGCCCAGACGCGCGCGATCGCGGCCCGTGACTACTGGACCAAGAGCGCCTTCAGGCGCTGGCTGACGACCTCGGTCTTCAACGCCATCTACGTCAGCCGCACCCGCAGCAACCCGGACGAAGACCCGCTCGAGCCCCTGGTCGAGGCCCTCGGCCGCGGCGACTCGCTGGTGATCTTTCCGGAGGGCACGCGCTCCAACAAGGGCCATCCGATGCCGTTCAAGTCGGGCATCTTCCATCTGGCGGAGCAGTTCCCCGAGGTGCCGCTGATCCCGACCTGGATCGACAACGTGCAGCGCGTGATGCCCAAGGGCGAGGTGGTGCCGGTGCCCATCCTGTGCACGGTCACCTTCGGTGAGCCGCTGCGGCTGCGCGAGGGCGAGAGCAAAGCCGACTTCCTGTGCCGCGCCCGCGAGGCCGTCATGGAGCAGCGGCCTCACCCCGAAGCCGCACCGCCGCGCACGGAGGGCGACTGATGGTGTCCTGGCTCAAGCAGCTCAGCGCCAGCGAGCAGGTGGCGCTGCTCTTTGTCGTGCTGTTCGGCTTCCTGTTGCTGTTGACGGTGGGCCTGTTCCTGAACTCGCTGCGCGAGCGCGAGAACGAAGACGCGCAGCGGGCCTCCGAGCTGGCCTGGGCGCGGGTGCGGCGCGACCTGCGTGCGGCCTGGATCGGCGGCTGCATGTTCTGGGTCGCGTGGATCTCGGGGCCGCTCGGTGCCACGCTGCTGTTCGCGCTGTTCTCCTTCCTGGCGCTGCGCGAGTTCATCACCCTGGTGCACACCCAGCGCAGCGACCACCGCACGCTGATCGTCGCCTTCTTCGTGCTGCTGCCGGTGCAGTACATGATCTGCGGCACGCGCTTCTTCGATCTGTTCACGGTCTTCCTGCCGGTCTATGGCTTCCTGGTGCTGCCCATCGTCAGCGCACTGGCCGACGACCCGCGCAACTACCTGGAGCGCAATGCCAAGATCCAGTGGGGCGTGATGGTCTGCGTCTACGGCCTGTCCCATGCGCCGGCGCTGCTGCTGCTGGACTTCGCCGGCTACACCGGTCGCGGCGCCTTCCTGTTGTTCTTCCTGGTGATGGTGGTCGCGTCGTCGCAGATCGCGCAGGAGATCGCCACGCGCGCGCTGCGCCGCCGTCCGGTGGTGCGCCGCATCAGCCGCAGCTTCTCGATGCGGGCCTGGTGGATTGGCACGCTGACCGGCTCGGTGGCCGGGCTGCTGCTGTTCTGGATCACCCCCTTCGAGGCCTTGCAGGCCCTGGCCATGGCCTTCCTGACCGCGGCGGCGGCCGGCTTTGGCGGCCTGGTGATGAAGGCGCTGAAGAAGGACGCCGGCGTGCGCTACTGGGGCAACCGCAGCTCCATCACCGGTGCGGTCGGCCTGCTCGATCGCATCGCGGTGCTGTGTTTCGCCGCGCCCGTCCTGTTCCACTCGGTGCGCTGGTACTTCAGCCTGCCGCTGGGCGGCCGCTCGTGAGAATCCTCGGCATCGACCCGGGCCTGCAGACCACAGGCTTCGGCGTGATTGACGCCGACGGTCCGCGGCTGGCCTATGTGGCCAGCGGCACCATCAAGACCAGCGGCGTCGCCGCCGGCGACCTGCCGGCGCGGCTGAAGATCCTGTTCGACGGCATCCGCGAGGTGGTGGCGCGCTACCAGCCGCAGTGCGCGGCGGTGGAAATCGTGTTCGTCAATGTGAACCCACAGTCCACGCTGCTGCTGGGCCAGGCGCGCGGTGCGGCGCTGACGGCGCTGGTGTCGGCCGACCTGGCGGTCAGCGAGTACACCGCGCTGCAGATGAAGAAGGCCATCGTCGGCCACGGCCACGCCAAGAAGGAGCAGATCCAGGCCATGGTGCAGCGCCTGCTGAACCTGCCCGGCGTGCCGGGCAAGGACGCGGCCGACGCGCTCGGCCTGGCCGTCATGCATGCCCATGCCCGGGTGAGCTTCGAGGCGATGAGCCGCAGCACCACGCTGGCGCGTCGCCAGCACGCGCAGTTCAAGGGCGGGCGGACCTACTGAAACGACAACGGCCCGCCGCGGCGGGCCGTCTCGCGGCCGCGGGTCGCTCAGGCCTTGCGGCGGCGTGCGATGAAGCCGACGGCAGCCAGGCCGCCGAGCATCAGGGCATAGGTCTGCGGTTCGGGCACGGCGGCGGTGCTGAAGCTCAGGTCGGCAAAGCCAAAGTTGCTGGTGCTCTGCTGGTAGAAGGCGTAAGGCGAGCCGAAGCCCCAGGTCAGCTCGACGCTGCGCGAACCGCCCGAGAACACCGCGTTGACGCCCGACAGGGCGCCGGCGTTGAACACCGCGCCCGTCGTGCCGGCGGTGGCCTGCGCCAGTGTGTAGCTCTGGCCGCCCAGGCTGAAGCTCAGGCTCAGCAGCGGCAGCGTCGACGTGCTGGCCGTCAGCGCGGCATCGTCGAAGCTGAATTGGCCGCTGAAGCTCTGCCCTGCCAGGCTGCCGCTGTCGAAGGCGCTGCTCTGGAAGTTGTAGACGACAGTGGCGGCCTGGGTGGCGAAGCTGGCAGCAGTCAGCGCAGCGGCAAGGAGGGTCTTGGAGATCATGGTGTGTATCCGGTAGGGGGTCAGAACTTGAAGCTGGACGCGGTGACAGCCGCGCAGGCGACGTTGCGCAACTGCAGCAACGGACGCGGGCGCATCGGGCCGCTGCGGCCATCGGCATCAATGTTGATCACGGCACCGGCGGCAGACGTCGAGCAGGTCACGTGGCCACTGGCCAGCGGGTCGGCCGACGTGATGCCGAGCGAGGCCAGCAGGCGTGTCAGCACGAGCGTGTCGATGCCCGGCTTGAAGTCGGTGATGACGTCGCCGGCGCTGAGCATGCTGGCGTAGACGAACTGGTCGCGACCACCGCCTCCGGTGATGACCTTCGCACCCACGCCACTCTCAATCACGTCGTCCCCGGGCGTGCCGACCACCGGGCTGCCTGCGGCGGCGCTGATGGTCTTCAGCAGGCTCAGCCCCATCACCATCGGATCGTGGTCCGACGCGCGGTAAGGCGTCGGGGTCCAGAAGTCCGGGCTGCCGGTCGTCGAGCCGCCGAACACCTTGAACTCGGTGTTGTAGTCGATGAAGCTCGGCTCGTCGGCATTGATGTGCCAGGAGGTCGCGTACACCACCTTGGGCGCCAGCGCGGCGGTGGCGAAACCATGGTCCAGACGGCCGGAGGCGCCGTCGAACACATAGGAGTAGTCCAACGGGTCGAAGGCCGCCACCATGTCGACGATGCCGCCGTCGCTGGTCAGCGCGTCGATCGGGTCCTCCTTGGCGTAGGCATTGAAGTCACCGAGCAGCACGACGTTGTCGGTGCCGGCCGTGCTCTTCACCGTGCCGAGGAAGCTCTTCAGGCGGTTGGCCTGGTCGACCCGACGGGCGTTCCAGCAGCCTTGCAGGCCGTCATCGGCGTCTGGATCGCTGGCACCGCTGGGGCAGGAGCCCTTGGACTTGAAGTGATTGACGACGACCGCGAACTTCTCGCCGTTCGGCAGCGTGAAGCCTTGGGCCAAGGGCGGGCGGTTGTTGATGGCGTCCGGGTCGGACAACGAGGCGCCGTTCAGCGTCAGCTTGCCGGGCTTGTAGATCATCGCGACGCGGATGGCGTCGCTGCCCGTGCCCTGGGCCGGCTTGGGCACCACTGCATAGGTGCCGCTGCCCATCGCGGCGTTGAGCTGGTTCACCAGGTAGCCGACGGTCGTGTCGCCGTTGTTCTGGATCTCCATCAGGCCCACCACGTCGGCATTCAGCGCGCTCAGCTCCGCCACGGTCTTGGCGATCTGGCGGTTGAACTCGGTGAGGTTGTCGGCACCGCGGCAGTTGCTGGTCGATGTGGCGCCGCCCAGCGAGCAGCCGGCCGAGCCGGCGACGAAGCCACCATCGGTGAAGCTGGTGAAGAAGTTCAGCACATTGGCGCTGGCGATGCGCACATTGCCGCCGCTGACCTGGGGCGTGGCGACGCGCGGGTTGGTGCGGTCGAAGCTCACGCCGGCCACGTCCAGCGGCTGGATCTTGTACATCGCGAGGCCGGTGTTGCTGCTGGTGGCCAGGCCATAGTCGATGACACCGGTGATGCTGCCAATGGTGTCACCGGCGCGCAGCGTGTTGTCGGCGCCGATGTAGGGGGCAGGGTTCGGGTTCTGGGCGCTGCTGCCATCGTCGAGCAGGATGCTGCGGCGCAGGTTGTCGGCCTTCAGCGCGAGCGCGTCGGGGCCCGGGCGCAGCACGTTGGTGGGTGTGTACACGCGCCCCCCGGCCGCCAGCGTGACCTGGCCGTAGCGGCCCAGGAAGTAGTTCTGCTGGGCCGTCAGCGGGCCACGCAGCGTGACCACCATGCCCTCGTAGGCCTCCAGGCCATCGGCCGGCAGCGTTGCGAGGTCGACCTCGACCGGCGTGACGCTGAAGCCGCTGCCCAGCACGGTGATGCCGCTCGGGCTGGTCAGCTGCGTCACCGTGTGGGCCGCGGTGTCGGCATTGCCGGCGGCGCCGGTGTTGTACTCGGTGACCGTGCCGGACAGGCGGATCTTCTGACCCAAGGCCACGGCCGGCGCGGTGCTGGTGAAGACGAAGATCGCGTCCGACGTGGTCGGGTCGCCATCACCCACCGGGTCCTGCAGGTAGAAGCCGTTGTTCACCAGCTTGGTAACGACGCCGCTCGTCGTGACGGTCTGGCCCTCGATCGGGCTGCGGCTGCCGCGGCCCTGGATGGCCGGGATGGGCGTCAGGCCTGCGACGCTCAGCTTGAAGCTGCAGCTCGCGGTCTGCGCATCGTTGTTGTCCCACTTCAGGCCGAGCGTGTAGCTGCCGGCCGCGAGGCTGTTGCTCAGGTCGAACTGCTGCGTGGCGGCGCTGCCGGCAACGCTGGCGGCGCTGAAGCTGCCCAGCACCACGCCATTGGGCAGGCTGCCGATGACGCTGGCTGCGGTCACACGGCTGTCGGCGTCCGTTGCGCTGACGGTGAAGCTCGATGCCGTGCCGGCCACCGCGCTGACATCCGGGCAGCTCGGCACGATCGCCGCATTGCTGCCGCCGCCGCCGCCACCGCCGCAGCTCACGAACGGGCTGCTGCTGTTGCGCGGCGCGGGTGTGCCGGTCGTGAAGTCATTGGCGTTGTTGTTGCTGTCGGTGCAGCCGCTGGCGGTGCGGAACAGCGCGGTCGAGCCGGACACGGCCGGGGCGGCGGCGCCCTCGAAGAAGTTGGCGTTGCCGTAGCCGACCAGGTCTTCGATCTGGGCGAGCTGGGCGGCCGTGCAGATATTGGAGCCGCCGTTGCAGGCCAGGCCACTGGTCGTCTTGGCCAGGATCACCTTGCCGTTCGTGGCGGACCAGTCCGTCGACGTCGAGCCGAGCACATCGGGCGCGGGCAGGGCCGTGCCGTTGGTGGAGGTCTTCAGCTGGACCAGGTAGAACTGACCGGGCTGCAGCGTGCCGGTCAGGGTCGTGATGCCGTTGTTGGCGAAGTTGCCATTGCCTGTGGCGCTGGCGTACTGGATCGACCAGCCGCTCAGGTTGACCGGTGCCGAGCCGGCGTTGTGCAGCTCGACATAGTCACTCGCGAACACATTGCCGCCGCCGCCGTACAGCTGGCTGATGACAACGCCCGACGGCGAGGCCAGCACGGCGGGCGCGGCAAAGGCCGCGGCGAGGAAGGACACCAGAGGTTTGATCTTCATGGGTTGAGCGGGGGGCTGGCTGGGAATGGGGCGCGATGCTAGGGACGCTTCGTGACGCTTCCAGCGCCGGGACCATGGGCTTGGCCATGGTCCTCGGTCATATCGCGGTCATGTTCATGGGCGGCCCGCGCCTTGCACGCGGTCCGCGGTCGATGGCGGCTCGCCGCCCGGCGACCGTTCCGTGGATGACCGGGGCCAACGGTTGATCCGCCGGCGTCCGCAGGTCCTGGGCGAGCCTGCGATCCATCCACCGTCGGCACGGCCCGCGCGCTGCGAGGCTTTTCGGTCAGGGCGGCGACCGACTGTCATGCGAGCTTCACAGCTGCACTGGAGAAGAGAATCCCAATGTATCGGTAGACAGCAAATGTTTATGCGTTTCAGCGCCACGCCCCTCGTCCTCGCGACGTTCGCCCTCCTGGCCGCCTGCAGCAGCGTTCCCAATCCCAATGTGCCCGAGGGCACGACGCTGGAACTGGCCGTGCTGAGCACGACCGACCTGCACCAGAACCTGCTGAGCTATGACTACTACCGCCTGGCCGGCGTGGGCGGCTCCGGCACGCTGGGCCTGGCCGCCACGGCCAGCCTGATCAAGGCCGCGCGCGCCGAGAACCCCAACACCCTGCTGGTGGACAACGGTGACGCCACCCAGGGCAGCTTGCTGGGCGACTTCCAGGCCCTGGACCAGCCCATCCCCTGCTCGGCCACGCTGGCCATTTACCGCGCGATGAACTGGCTGGGCTACGACGCCGCCGGCTTGGGCAACCACGAGTTCAACTACGGCCTGCCCTTCCTGAGCCAGACGCTGAACACCGACCTCGGCGTGGCCGGCGTGGCCAAGCCGGCCGGCAACTGCGGTGCGCCCAACCACCCGGTCGTCAACAGCAATGTCACCAGCATTTCCAGTGGCAACCCCATCCTGCCGCCCTATGTGCTGCTCCACCGCAACTATGTCGCCAAGCTGCCCAATGGCGACAGCTACACGTTGCCGCTGAAGGTCGCCGTGCTGGGCTTCGTGCCGCCGCAGGTGCTGGACTGGGACGCCAAGAACCTCGCCGGCAAGGTGGCGGTCACGGGCGTGGTCGAGTCGGCCCAGAAGTATGTGGCCGAGGCGCGTGCCAAGGGCGCAGACGTGGTGGTGGCGCTGTCGCATGGTGGCCTGGACGCCAGCCCCTACAGCCCCAAGATGGAGAACGCCAGCCTGCATCTGACCACGGTGGCCGGCGTCGACGCCCTGGTCGCCGGCCACTCCCACCTGATTTTCCCGGCCGCCAAGGAGCCGAACGGGCCCAAGCTGGATGCGTCGCTTGCCGCGCTGCCGGCTGGCACCGTGGACTCCGACAAGGGCCTGGTCAATGGCGTGCCCACCGTGATGGCCCAGAGCTGGGGCCGGCGTCTGGGCATCATCAAGCTGACCCTGGTCTGGCAGGGCGGCAAATGGATGGTGCAAAAGGGCAGCAGCTCGGTCGAGTCCCGCGGCCTGGCCTACACCGACGGCAAGACCTTCGTCACGCCCGACGCCGGCATGGCCCGGCTGGTGGATGCCGAGCACCAGGCCACCATCGCCTATGCCAAGCAGCCGCTGGGCGTGAACACCGATTTCGCGATGTCGGCCTACTTCGCGCTGGTGGGTGATGTGAGCGCGATCCAGATCGTCAACCAGGCGCAGATCGACTACGTCAAGAACCTGCTCGCGACGACGACGGACACCACGCTGAAGAGCTATGCCGGCATTCCAGTCATCTCGTGCAGCGCGCCGTTCAAGGCCGGCCGCAACGGTGCAGGCGACTTCACCGACGTCGCGCCCACAGCCAGCAGCGCCAGCCCCGTGGCGCTGCAGGTGCGCACCCCCGGCGACCTCTACCTCTACGGCAACAACAACCTCCAGGCCGTCAAGATCAAGGGTTCGGACCTGAAGGCCTGGCTGGAGACCTCGGCCAAACAGTTCGCGCAGATCGACCCCACCAGCACCGCCGTGCAGGACCTGGTGCCCAGCTACTCGACGATCTTCAACTTCGACGTCTTCTACGCCGAAGGCAATGCGCTGACCTACCAGGTCGACGTGACCCAGCCCGTGGGTGCGCGCATCGTCAACCTGCGCTATCAGGGCCAGCCGGTGGCCGACAGCGCCGACTTCATCGTCGCGACCAACGACTACCGCGCCAGCGGTGGCGGCGGTTTCCCGGGCATCGACGGCAGCAAGACCATCTACAAGTCGCTCGACGCCAATCAGGCCGTGGTGGCCGCCTATCTGCGCAAGCAGACCGGCCTGACCCGGGCGGCCAACGGCAGCGGCCGCGCGTGGAGCTTCGTCAAGACGACCACCGCCGGGCCGGTGGTGCTGCGCAGTGCGCCGGGCAAGCTGGCCGTGGCCCAGAGCGTGGGCCTGCCGCAGGTCACGGCCGAGGGCAGCTTGGATGCCAGCGGCTACGCCCGCTACAGCATCGACCTGAGCAAGTGAGGCCGCGGCTCGTCGCCCCCGGGCTGCTGGCGCTGGCCCTGGCGGCCTGCACGCCGGCACCGCCGCGGGATGCCGCCGCCATCGAGGCCCTGGGCATGCAGGCCGTGCAGACCCGTGATGCGGGCGCACCGCGCACGCTGCAGCACTGGGCCGGCGCCGCACCGGCGTCGCTGAATGCACTGGCGGCACGGGAACTCGGCCTGGCCCTGGCTGCCGACCCGGCCCAGGCGGACCAGGCGCGCCGCTGGCTCACCCAGGCCGCCAGCGCCGGCGATGCCGAGGCGGCGTGGACCCTCGGTGACGCCCAGCGGCGCGGCGGTCTGGGCTGGACTCCCGACCCGGCGACCGCGCGGCCCTGGTTCGAGCGCGCCGCTGCGGCCGAGCATCCTGCGGCCCTGCTGGCGTTGGCGCGCGCGGCCCGCAACGGTGAGGCCCAGCCGCGCGATCCGGTCGCGGCGCTGGCGCTGCTGCAGCGTGCCAGCCGGGCCGGCAGCGCGCAGGCCATGTATCTGCTGTCGCAGGCCTATGCACAAGGCGAGGGCACCGCGCCCGACCTGGCCCTGGCCCGCCACTGGCTGGAGCAGGCGGCCGAGCGCCACCACCCGCCGGCGATGCAGGACTGGGCGCTCGCGCTCGAGGATGGCCGCCTGGGCGTGACCCGCGATGTCGAGGCCGCGCGCGAGCAGTGGCGCGAGGCCGGCGAGGAGCGGCGCAACCGCTGAAGCTGAGCGGCACCTCGGCGCGCCGGCGGCCGGGCCCTCACGCCCGCTACATCCCGCGTGCTTTGCAGGCCGCCGCCGTGGGCGCCGGTGACGGCGGCAATTGGTGCTGTCATGCCCCGTCCCTGGAGCGGGCAAAGCTCGCCAGGTAATTGACCGAGGTGTCGCGCGTCCAGCGGGCGCGGTGCAGCACCGGCAGGTAGCGCATGCCCAGGCGTTCCAGCGGCACCAGGCCAGCCGCGGCGGCGGCGGCCTCCAGCTCGTCCGGGGTGACGAACTGGCGCCAGTGGTGGGTGCCGACCGGCAGCAGCCGCAGCACATACTCGGCCATCCCGATGGCCAGCACGGCGCTGCGCAGGGTGCGGTTGATCGTCGACGCCACCAGCAGGCTGCCCGGCGCCACCGCCGCCGCGACCTGGGCCATGAAGGCAGGCACATCGGCCACATGCTCCACGACCTCCAGCGCCAGCACGAGGTCGAAGCGCTCGCCGGGCTGCATCGCGGTGTGGGGCTCGCCGTGGCGGTAGTCCAGCCGGGCCGCGAGCGCCGGCTCGGCCTGCGCATGGCGGCGGGCGGCGCCGATGTTGCCGGCCGAGGCGTCGATGCCGACCACCTGCGCGCCGTCGCGCGCCAGCGCCTCGCTCATCAGGCCGCCGCCGCAGCCCACATCGAGCACGCGCAGGCCGGCGAGCGGGCGGCCGAAGTGCCGCTCGGCGGCCTCGCGCACCCAGCGGCCGCGCAGGGCCTGGGTGACGTGCAGCGGCCGCATCGGGCCCCGGGCGTCCCACCAGGTGGCGCTCCAGGCGTCGAAACGCGCGATCTCGTCGGGGCGGGCCGTGCGAGCTTCAGACATGGCGGCAGATCCTCACCGCCACGGCCGAGCCCTGGCCCACCAGCGCGCACCAGATCCGCAACAGCGGGCCCGGCCGGGCGCTGTCCGCGTGGGCCCGCGCCTCGTCGCGGTGAGCCACTTCGTCGCGGCGGCAGCTGTCGAGCAGCTCGCGCAGCGGGGCCCAGGCCGCGTCGCCCGTCAGACGATCGATCTGGGACTGGTAGTGGTGGTCGACAAAGGTCTCGACGGCGGCGATGGTGGCGTAGACCGCCCGCGGCCCGGCCAGGGCGGGCAGGGCGCCGGTGAGCCAGCCGGCCAGGCGCCACAGCGGCAGCAGCCGGCTGTGCCGTTCAGGCGCGAGGCAGGTCCCGATCAGGCCCAGGTGGCGCTGTTCCGTGGCGAGGTGGCGCTGGGCGAAGGCCCGCAGCGCCGGGTCGCGGCTCAACGCCAGCACGCCGCGGTAGATCCAGACCGCGCCGGTCTCGCCGGCCTGGTCGCTGCGCAGGTCGGCTTCCAGCCAGGCGGGCATCGCGGCCGGCGCCCAGACGGCGCTCACCGCGGGCGGCGCCATGTTGAGCGGGCCGGTGCGGCCGGGCTGGCGCTGGCGTCCGCGCTGCGGGGGTCGAGAGGACGGGCCGCAGCGGGGTGGGCCGGGGGCAATTCGGGCGGGCTCTGGATGGGCATGCCGGCATGCTGCCTCGACCCGGGGAACCCCACACGGGCGTCGGACATGGCCGATGCCCCGGCCCGGCCGGGCCTGGCGGGCCGCGTTCAACGGCGGCGGCGGGTCTCGAGCAGGCTCAGGCTGCGGCGCAGCGTGCGCAGTGCCTGGTCGATGCCGGCCTCGCCCGGCGCGGGCAGCAGCCGGGCTTCGAGGTCGGCGAGCAGGTCCTCGCGCAGCGTCAGGCCGGCGCGGGCGAACTGCGGCTTCAGCGTGGCGGCGCGCTCGCGCAGCAGAACCCGCGTGGCCTGGTAGGCGTGCTCGGCCAGGTGACGGCGGTGGCGGTAGCTGAAGGTGTTGGCCATGAAGAACTCGGCATCGTGCGGGTCGGGCTCGAACAGCATGATGTCGGTCTGCGGATGGGTCCGCTCGTAGCCCTTCAGGCCCAGGGCGAGGCGCGAGTGGATCAGCGAGCGGAAGGTCTGCGACAGCACCAGCGGTAGGCCACCGTCGACCAGCCGCGGGATGCCCGGGCGCAGCCAGCGCCCGCCGGGTCGGCCGAGCTTGCGCGCCAGCTCGCGGGCGCGGCGCGAGCGGTCCTCGCGGGCGGGGCTGTGCCGGTCGCTCGCAAACGGCACCAGCGGGTTCAGGCAGATCAGCAGGTCGAGGCCGCGGTCCAGCAGCACGGAGGCATGCAGGGTCTTCTTCAGCGCGCCGTCGACGAAATGATGGCCGTCGATCTCGACCGGCGGGAACAGGCCGGGCAGGGCGGCGCTGGCCTGCACGGCGCGCGCGATCGGCACATGGTCCCAGCCCGGCGTGCCGAAGGGCACGGCCTCGCCGCTGTCGAGGTCGGTGGCCACGAGCACGAGGGGCCGGCGCAGCTGGCGGAAGTCGTTGCTGCGCCCCGGCGCCGCGAACACCCGGGTCAGCGCCGCGCCGAAGCGTTCGCTGGACAGCAGGCCGGTGGGCAGCACCCGGCCCAGGCGTTCGACGGCGGCGAGCATCGAGCGGCCCTCGAACAGCACTTCACGCGCAGCGTGGGCCAGCAGCGCCGGCAGCTGGTGCAGGCGCTGGGCGAACTCGGCCCAGGCGGGTTCCAGCAGCTCGGCCGGGTCGAAGCGGTCCGGCGGCTCGGCGGTGTTCTCGATGAAGGCGGCGCAGAGCTGGCGCGGCGTCATGCCGTTGGCCAGGCCGGCGGCGATGAAGCCGCCGGCGCTCACGCCGATGTAGCCGTCGCAGGCGGTGAAGTCGAGGCCGTCGACGACCTCCTCCAAAGCACAAAGGGCGCCAACTTCATAGATGGCGCCCAGTGGGCCTCCGCCCGCCAAGGCCAGACCGATCTTCGGTTGGCTCATGGTGCGGAACGGGGTGTGCCGGTTCAGGCCTGGGCGCTCGCCTCAGAGCTGGCCGCGGCGGGGGCGGCGGCCTTCTTCGCCGCGGGCGCCTTCTTGGCCGCGACCGGCTTGGCCGCGACCGGCTTGGCAGCGACCGACTGGGCGGCCGGGGCCTTCTTGGCCGGCGCCGCGGCCTTCTTCGCCGGGGCGGCGGCCTTCTTGGCGACGCTCTTCACGGCAGCCTTCACCGGGGCGGCGGCCTTGACCGCGGCCTTCTTGGCCGCCGGCGCCTTCTTGGCCACAGCGGTCTTCACCGCGGCGGCCTTCTTGACGACGGCCTTCCGGGTGGCCTTTGCAGCCTTGGCGGGGGCGGCCTTCTTCAGGCCGGCGGCCACGGCGAGCTCGTCGATGCGCTTGATCAGGCTCTGCACGTCGCCGGCGGAGGGCACGTTCAGGGTCTTGAGGGCCTTGGCGACGCGGGCTTCGAAGATGGATTCGAGCTTGTCCCAGTGCTGGCCGGCCTTGGCGCCGACATCACCGGCCATGCCACTGACCTTGCTGGCGACGGCGCTGAGCTTTTCCTCGGCGGCGGATTGGGTCTTCTTCTGCAATTTCAGTCCTTCGGAGACGAGGGCCTCGAAGACCTTGGAGCCTTCGCCCTGGGCCTTGGCGAAGGAGGCGAGACCGGCGGCCCAGATCTGCTGGGCGCTGTCCTTGACGTTCTTGGCCACGTCGCCGTCGAGCAGCCCGGCCGGGAAGCCGGCGGCGGCCGCGGCCTTCTTCTTGTCAGCCATCTTCTGGAGCTTCTTGACCATGGGTTGTCCTTTCGATTGTGCAGATTGCCGGTGGCACTGTAGCGGCGGCACCGGGCTTCGACGCGGCGATTCCTAGTGAGCGCGCTCTATCGCGCGGGCGTGCCGGGGCCTCGGGAAAGTGCCCAGCGGGCCGGTTTCTGCGATGGTGAAGAATCGCCGCGACACCGTCCAGATCCACAAGCAGGAGACCCGCATGCAGTATTTCGTCACCGGTGCCACAGGCTTCATCGGCAAACGCCTCGTCAAGAAGCTGCTGGCACGGCGCGGCAGCACGGTCCACTTCCTGATGCGCGAGGAAAGCGCGGCCAAGCTGCCCGAGCTGCTGGCCTTCTGGGGGGTCTCCAAGACCCGCGCGATCCCGGTCTACGGAGACCTCACCGGCAAGAAGCTGGGTGTGGCGGCCGACGTGATCAAAAGCCTCAAGGGCCAGGTCGACCACCTCTACCATCTCGCCGCGGTCTACGACCTCTCAGCCGATGAAGAGGCGCAGGTGGCCGTCAACATCGAGGGCACGCGCAGCGTGGTCGAGTTTGCGCAGGCCATCGAGGCCGGCCATGTGCATCACGTGAGTTCGATCGCCGCGGCGGGCCTCTACGAAGGCGTGTTCCGCGAGGACATGTTCGACGAGGCCGAGAACCTCGATCACCCCTACTTCATGACGAAGCACGAGAGCGAAAAGATCGTGCGCAAGGAGTGCAAGCGGCCGTGGACGGTCTACCGCCCGGCCATGGTCGTCGGTGACTCGACCACCGGCGAGATGGACAAGATCGACGGGCCTTACTACTTCTTCAAGCTGATCCAGCGCATGCGCCAGATCCTGCCGCCGTGGATGCCCAGCATCGGGCTGGAGGGCGGGCGCATCAACATCGTGCCGGTGGACTTCGTTGTCGACGCGCTGGACCACATCTCGCACAAGGTCAGCCAGGGCCAGGGCTGCTACCACCTCGTCGACCCGCAGGGCTACCGCGTCGGCGATGTGCTGGACATCTTCAGCAAAGCCGCGCATGCGCCCAAGATGAACCTCTTCGTCAACGCGGCGTTGATGGGCTTCATCCCGAAGAGCGTCAAGAAGGGCCTGATGGCGCTGGCGCCCGTGCGCCGCATCCGCAATGCGGTGATGAAGGACCTCGGCCTGCCCGAGGACCTGTTCACCTTCATCAACTACCCGACGCGCTTCGACTGCCGTGACACTGAGGCCGCGCTCAAGGGCTCGGGCATCGCCTGCCCGGACCTGAACGACTACGCCTGGCGGCTGTGGGACTACTGGGAGCGCCACCTCGACCCCGACCTCTTCATCGACCGCTCGCTCAAGGGCGCGACCGGCGGCAAGGTGGTGCTGGTGACCGGCGGCTCCTCGGGCATCGGCCTGGCGGCGGCGATCAAGTTCGCGGAAGCCGGCGCGATCACGCTGATCTGCGCCCGCGACGAGGCCAAGCTCAATGAGGCGGTGGCCGAGATCAAGGACAAGGCCGGCAAGCAGGCGCAAATCCACGCCTTTGCCTGCGACATCGCCGATGAGGCCGGCTGCGCGTCGCTCATCGAATGGTGCACGACGAATTTCGGCGGCGTCGATTTCCTGATCAACAACGCCGGCCGCTCCATCCGCCGCGCGATCGAAAGCAGCTACGACCGCTTCCATGATTTCGAACGCACGATGCAGCTGAACTACTTCGGCTGCCTGCGCGTGACCATGGGCCTGCTGCCGGGCATGGTGGCCAAGCGCAAGGGGCATGTGGTCAACATCAGCTCGATCGGCGTGCTGACAAACGCGCCGCGCTTCAGCGCCTATGTGGCCAGCAAGGCGGCGCTGGACGCCTGGACGCGCTGTGCGTCCAGCGAGTTCGCCGACGTCGGCGTGACCTTCACGACCATCAACATGCCGCTGGTGCGCACGCCGATGATCGCGCCCACCAAGATCTACAACAACGTGCCCACGCTGTCGCCCGAGGAGGCGGCCGACATGATCGCCCAGGCCTGCGTGGCCCGCCCGGTGCGCATCGCGACCAAGCTCGGCGTGTCCGGCGAGCTGCTGCATGCAACCGCGCCGCGTATCGCGCAGATCGTCATGAACACGAGCTTCCGCATGTTCCCGGACAGCGACGCGGCCAAGGGCGAGAAGGGGGGCAAGGGCGGCCTGTCGCCCGAGGCGATCGCGCTGCAGCAGATGATGCGAGGCATTCACTTCTGACGAGGCACACTCTTGCCGAGGCCCGGCCTTCGCCGGGCCTCTTCATTGTTGGAGGCATGCAGATGCTCAGAGGACAACGCGTTGGCCTGCGCTATGTGACCGAGGATGATCTGCCCTGGCTCAAGCGCACCACCGGCGACCCGCAGGTCCGCGGCCCCTACCTGGGCTCGCGGATGATGACGCCGCATGCCGTCGACAAGCGCTGGCAGGACAACGGTTTCGCCAACGAGGACGCCGAGCGCCTGCTGATCTGCCACCTGATCGATGGCAGCGTGATCGGCGATGTGGTGCATTTCGCCGCCGCCCGCTACACCACGGCACGCGAGATCGGCTGGACGCTGGCCGACGTGTCCATGCGCGGCCAGGGCCTGGCCACCGAGGCGGCCAGCCTGCTGGTGGACTATCTGTTCGAGAACTGGCCGGTGAACCGGCTGTCGTGTGGCATGTCGGTGCACAACCATGCGTCCCGGCGCGTGGCCGAAAAGTGCGGCTTCAAGCACGAGGGCGTCCAGCGCGGCATCGTGTTTGTGGCCGGCGAGTATGTCGACTGCCATTCGCTGTCGCTGCTGCGCAGTGACTGGCTGGCGATGAAAGGCAGGGCGTGATGGCCGAGCAGCACCAGGAATTCGACCTCATCGTCTTCGGCGCGACGGGTTTCACCGGTCGCCTCGTCGCGGAGTATCTGCACCAGAGCGGCGCCGCTGGTGCGCAGTGGGCGATGGCCGGGCGCAGCCTCGACAAGCTGGCCGCCGTGCGGGACGAACTGCAGCTGCCGCCGTCGGTGGCGCTGCTCCAGGCCGATGCGGCGGATGCCGTCGCCCTGCATGCGCTGGTGGCCCGCACCCACTGCGTCATCACGACCGTCGGGCCCTATCAGCTGCACGGCGAGCCGCTGGCGACGGCCTGCGCCGAGGGCGGCACGGATTACGTCGACCTCTGCGGCGAGCCGCTGTGGATGGCCCGCATGATCGACCAGCTCACGCCGCTGGCCCAGCGCAGCGGGGCGCGCATCGTGTTCTCCTGCGGCTTCGACTCCATCCCCTTCGACCTCGGCGTGGTCTATCTGCAGGCCGAGGCGCAGCAACGCTTCGGCCACCCCCTGGCCGAGGTGCGGGGCCGGGTGGCCCGCGTGAAGGGCACGGCCTCGGGCGGCACCCTGGCCAGCATGCTGGAGACCATCGAGGCCGTGCGCCGCGAGCCGGCGCTGCTGAAGCTGATGAGCAACCCCTTTGCGCTGACGCCGGGCTTCAAGGGCCCGCGTCAGCCCAGCGGGCAGGGCGCGGACTTTGACGACTGGGCCGACGCCTGGACGGCGCCCTTCCTGATGGCCACGATCAACACCAAGAATGTCCACCGCAGCAACGCGCTGCGCGGCCACCCCTGGGGCCAGGACTTTGTGTACAGCGAAAAGCTGCTCACGGGCCGGCCGGGCGAAGGCGACAAGGGCCGCCGCAAGGCGCGCACCCTGGCGCGGCTGGACAGGCTGCAGAACCTGGCCCTGGGCTTCGGGCCGACGCGGGCCCTGCTGCGCCGCTTCGTGCTGGCCAAGCCCGGCGAAGGGCCGGACCGGGCCGCCCGCGAGGCTGGGCACTACACCCTGTGGTTCACCGGCCGCACGGCCGGC
>RXJV01000045.1 GCA_003963075.1 Burkholderiales bacterium | reverse complement strand
GGTCGATTACGAGCTGGGGCCGAGCGCGACTCCGAAGCAACTTTTGGGTCTCGAGGTCTGCGAGATCCCTGAAGTCCGAGCCCGATACGCCCACCTGGTGCGAAACGGCGAGATCTCGAGCACCGCTGAAGGCCTGACGCTGACAAGAGCGAAGCGCCGAAGAATCACCGGCTATTCACTCTTCGCCATGTTCGTGGCTTGGCTGGCACTGGTATTTGTGTGGATGGCCATCGATGGCAAGCTGAACTTGACCCAGTTGATGGGCTACTTGGTCGGAAGCGTCGTAATGTCCGCTGTCTTGACCCGCGGCTTGTTTACCGAACTGACCTCCGATGAGCGCACTGTCCGAGACTTAAATGAGCGTCTGCGGCCGCGGCCGGTCGACGGCAAACCAACGGCCAAGTGATCGAAACATCCTCTGGCTGTATTACCCAGCGATGGCGACCAACTGGCTGCATTGCCCAACGATCGCCTACAGTGGCTAGGTCGCCCAACGTTGGCGTCCAGCTACCGAGAGGGAAACGCTGGGCGTTCGAATCTGGAAGTCGTTCAAGATCAAGAACTTACTTGCAAACGCCCTGCCCAGCGTTCACGTCGTACGGCCACCTCGCGTGCGCCCGGATCCGGTGGGCCAGCCGCTTGGCCTTGCGGCGGTCCACCGGCAAGTCCGTGCCTCCACCAATGCATCGACCCGCTGCACCGCGGGGCTGGGGGTGGCGCCAGATCGTGAACACCGGGGTCAGAGCGAGGCCGTCAGAGCGAGCAGCACGGCAATCTCGGCGAGTTGTTCGGTCGCGCCCAGGCCGTCGCCGGTGTACCCGCCGAGGCGGCGCATCAACCACTGCCTCATCAAGGCCGCGACGGCCGCTGCGGCCACAAGGCTCAGCAGCAGAGGACCCAGCGGCTGCGCCCAGACTGCGAGCGTGCCGAACACCAGACCGCACCAGGCGAGTGCAATCAAGAAATTCCGCGGAGGCACCGCGAGCGCCAGGGGCTTGGCCTTGGCGTGGTCGACATCACCGCCGTACGGCAGGCTGACCATCACGCCCACCGCTGCGGCACGGGCGAAGGCATGACTGGCCAGCAACGCGGACACGGCCAGCGCCGTCGGCCGCATCGCGAGCTCGGCCAGCAGCGCAGCACGCAGCATCAGACTCAATCCCAGCGCCAACGCACCATAGCTGCCGAGGCGCGAGTCTTTCATGATGGCGAGCGCCTTCTCGCGCGGAACGACACCGCCCAGCGCGTCGAAGGTGTCGGCCATGCCGTCTTCATGAAAGCCCCCGGTCAGGGCGATCGTGGACGACAGGGCAAGCACCGCGGCGACCCAGGGCGGCCAGAACTGTGCGGCAACGATCAGCACCAGAGCGCCGACCCCACCGACCAGTACGCCGACCAACGGAAAATGCCGCACGCAGTCGTTCAGCCACGCGGGCTCAAAGGCCTGCATCCGCACCGGCACACGGGTCAGGAATTGCAGCGCGACGAGAAAGAGCCGCACGGTGCTATTCGCGGTTGCTGACCCCGGCGCTTTCGAAGCTGGCCATGTCCGCCAACAGCGCACACGCCGCGGTGAGCAAGGGCCAGGCCAAGGCCGCGCCACTGCCCTCCCCCAGCCGCAGGTCCAGGTCCAGCAGTGGCCTGACGTGCAGATGTTGCAGCCAGCGTGCATGCGGCCCCTCGGCAGAGCGATGGGCGAACACACATGCATCCAGCACCCCGGGGCGCAACGCCTGCGCGAGTGCAACGGCCGCCGTCGTGATGAAGCCGTCGACGACGATGACGCGGCGCCCGGCGGCAGCGGCGATGACGCTGCCCGCCATCGTCAGGATCTCGAAGCCGCCAAGCGCAGCGCCGATCTGCAGCGGCGTCTGCGCAGTGGCATTCGCGGCCAGGGCCTGGGCAAGTACGGCCGACTTGTGTGCGAGGCCGGCGTCGTCCAGGCCGGTGCCGCGGCCGATGCAGTCTGCGAGCGGCAGGCCGGTCAGGCGCGCCATCATGAGGCTGGCCGACGAGGTGTTGCCAATCCCCATCTCGCCCAGCAGCAGTGCATTGCCCGGCAAGCGCTCGACCAGGGCCATGCCGTTGCCGACTGCCTGCTCCGCCTGCGCCATCGACATGGCCGGGCCGGTGCTTGTGTCCACAGTGCCTGCCGCGATGCGCAGATCGACCGCGCCAGCTGCCAACGGGGCATCGACGCCGCAATCGGCGATCGTCAACGCCAGGCTTTGCTGGCGCGCCAGCACGGAGACCGCCGCACCACCGGCCAGCATATTGGCCACCATCTGTGGCGTGACCTCGCGCGGATAGGCCGACACACCACGCCGGGACAGGCCATGGTCGGCGGCGAAGACGACGAGCTGAGGCTCTTGCAGCGCCGGGCGCTCAAGCCCCTGGATCAATGCCAGCTGCAGGGCCAGAGCCTCAATGCGCCCAAGGGCGGCCAGGGGTTTGGTCTTTTGGTCCAGCGCATGCTGCACGCGTGCAGCAAGCCCGGGCTCGGCCAGCGCCGGCAAATCAGGAAGGTTCATGGGTCGAGAGTGGAACAGGTCAACCGACGAGGTTGGCCAGGGTCAGAAGGGCCAGCAAGAGCATCCACAGCACGACCGAGCGCCACACCAGGCCAACAACGCTTTGCAGATGGCCGAGCTGGGGCAAGACGCCCGCGGTGGAGCCGGCCGCCCCTGTGGCCTCGGGTTCGGAGCCGGCGTCAAAGGTCTTGCTGCGGTCGGGCGTGATGCCTGGCGGCGCCGCGCCGCCGAGCTGCAGGCCGACGGCGCCAGCCGCCGATGCGAGGATGATGCCTTCGTTGGGATGCAGCCAGAGCGCGGCGTCCCGGCGCCAGCCGTTCACGGCCTCCTCGAAGTTGCCGACGATGGCAAAGCCCGTCGCGGTCAGCCGCGCGGGCAGGTGATCGATCAGCGTGAATGCCTGCCGCGACAGGGCCAGCAAGCGCGGGTTGGTCGGCGCGTCCAGGGTGCGGCTCTTGAAGGCCCAATAGCGGCTGACAAACTCGGCCATCCGGTAGAGCACCGCGCCGGCCGGCCCCAGCCCGACGGTGGAGCACACGACGAACCAGAAGAACACCCCGAAGACATGGCGGTGCGCCGCCAGCAGCGAATGCTCGATGACATGACGGATGAGTTCGGTGCGCGGCAGCTCGCTGGCGTCCAGGTGGCGCCATTCCGCGAGCAGCTGGCGGGCCGTGGTGTCATCGCCGCGCTCCATCGCATCCCGGATGTCGGTGTAGTAGTGGCTGAACTGGCGGAAGCCCAAGGTCAGATAGAGCACCAGCACATCGAGTGCCAGCGCCAGCAGCAGGCTGAAGTGGCGCAGCAGCCAGTACAGCAGCGCGGCCACCACGCCGGGAACGACGACAGTGATGGCCCAGACGATGGCGGCATGGTGTTCGTCGCCCGCGTCGAAGTTTCGGCCCGTCCAGCGCACCCAGCCGATGACCGTCTCGTGCACACGGTTGCCGTGCCTCAGGGGCTTGAGTTGCTCACTCAGGAGGGCCAACAGCACCGCGAAGAAATTCATGGGCCGGGATGATAGTGGCGCCGTGCGCCTGCTCAGGCCGTAATGAGCAGGCGGTAGAGGTTGCGCAACATCGCGGCGGTCGCGCCCCAGATGAAGTACTCGCCCTCGGGGCCGCGCCAGGGCATCGACAGAAAGCGCCTCTGCACACCTGCGACCTCGAAGACGTGGTGACGGTGATGTGCGGGGTCCATCAAAAAGGCCAGGGGCACCTCGAAGGCCTCGGCCACCTCGAAGGCGTCGAGCACCACTTCGAACGGCGGCTCGACCAGACCAACCACCGGTGTCACCTGGAAGTTGGTAACCGTCGAATAGACCGGCAGCTGGCCAATGACCTCGACATGCCGTCTCGCGAGGCCGATCTCTTCCTCGGTCTCTCGCAAGGCCGTCGCGACCGGGCCATCGTCGTGCGGCTCGACGCGGCCACCGGGAAAGCTGATCTGGCCGGCGTGGTCGCGCAGGTGGTCGGTGCGCCGAGTCAAGAGCAGCTGGAGCCCCTCCTCGCGCTGGACCAGGGGCACGAGCACCGCCGCACCGGCAGGCTCCCGGTCCGAGAAGCGTGCGCCGTCGCCGGCAAACTCCGGCTCCCAGGCCGAAATCGCCCGCAGGCGCTCTCGGATCGCGTTCGCGGTGAGTGCATCGGCGGCCACCGCGGGCAGGTGGTCATCGACGTTCGTGACCGGCACGAGTTGGGGCTGAGTGATGGCAGGACGCGTCATGCGAGTAAAAAAACAAAAGCCGCCGAGAGCGTGGGCCCTGGCGGCTTTGGCGGTGTCAACCGGCTGATCAGGCCAGCTTTTCCTTGATGCGGGCCGACTTGCCCGAACGCTGGCGGAGGTAGTACAGCTTGGCGCGGCGCACATCGCCACGACGCTTGACTTCGATCGACGCGATCAGCGGGCTGTACAGCTGGAACGTGCGCTCGACGCCTTCGCCGCTGGAGATCTTGCGAACGATGAAGCTGCTGTTCAGGCCGCGGTTGCGCTTGGCGATCACGACGCCTTCATAGGCCTGCACGCGCTTGCGGGTGCCTTCAACGACGTTGACGCTGACGATCACCGTGTCGCCAGGGGCGAAGGCCGGGATGGTCTTGTTCAGGCGAGCAATTTCTTCTTGCTCAAGGGTTTGGATCAGGTCCATCTGTGCTCCTAAGGATCTTGGCGGGCCGCTATTTATCGGGGTGTTTGCAGCAGGCTTCACTGAGGAAACCCACCACTCGGCCTGCCAGAGGATCGGACAGCCCGCGAGTGTAGCCCGGCTCGCGGGTTTTGCCTAGAGCTTGGCCAGGAAGGCCTCGTCGGCCTGGCTCAAGCGGCCCGCTGCCCGCGCGGCTGCGATCAGTTCGGGCCGCCGTGCCGCGGTGAGTGCCAAGGAGCGCTCCCGGCGCCAGCGCTTGATGTCGGCATGGTGACCCGACAGCAGCACGGGCGGCACCTCGCGCCCATCGGGCAGGGATTCCGGCCGGCTGTAGTGCGGGCAGTCCAGCAGGCCGTCCGAAAAGCTGTCCTGCTGGTGCGACTGCGCATCGCCCAGCACACCGTCCTGCAGGCGGGCCACCGCATCCAGCAGCGCCAGCGCCGGCAGTTCACCGCCGGACAGCACAAAGTCGCCAAGGCTCAGCTCCAGCGTCACATGGCGGTCCAGCACGCGCTGGTCGATGCCCTCGTAACGGCCGCAGAGCAGGATGGCGCCGGGGCCCGCGGCCAGCTCGCGCACCAGCGGCTGGTCGATGCGAGCGCCGGTGGGCGTGAAATGGATGACGGCCGGCTCTGCCTCGCCGCGGTCGGCCTTGGCAGCGGCCAGCGCCTTCTCCAGCGGCTCCACCAGCATGACCATGCCGGGGCCGCCGCCGTAGGGCCGGTCATCGACACGGCGGTAGTTGTCCTCGGCGAAGTCGCGCAGCGGCCAGAAGCGCACGTCGACCTGGCGGCTCTCGAAGGCCCGCCGCGTCACGCCATGCGCGAGGTGCGGCGCAAACAGCTCCGGGAAGATCGTCAGGATGTCGAAGCGCATGGGCTTCGGATCAGAAGTCCAGACCCCAGTCGACCGTGATGCGCCTGGTTTCCAGGCTCACGTCGTCGATGAAGGCGCCGACGAACGGAATCAAGCGCTCCTGGTCTGGCTTGGCCGGCTCGTCCACGCCAGGCGGCAGGATGCGCAGCACCGCATGGGGGCCGGTGTCGATGAGGCCGATGACACGGCCGAGCGCATGGCCTTCGCGGTTGACCACGTCGAGTCCGATCAGGTCGACCCAGTAGTACTCACCATCGGGCGTGCGCGGGAAGTCGCTTCGGGGGACGTGGATTTCATAGCCGCGCAGTACCTCGGCGGCATTGCGGTCGTCGACACCCTCGGCCGTCGCGACGATGCCCTCGCCCTGCTCGCGCACCGAGCGCACGGCCAGCTGGAGCTGGCCAGGCTTCGGGCCGGTGGACTTCAGATACCAGCGCTTGGCACTGAACAGCGCGTCGGCATCAGCGGAGTAGGCCTGCACCTTCAGTCCGCCCTTGATGCCCCAGGCATCCAGGATGCGGCCGACCGGCACGAGATCGTCGGGCCAGGAAGCAAAAGACGGCGCCGCGGCGCCGTCTTGTTGAGGCTTGTTGCCTGCCACGCCCGATCAGGCGGCCGCAGCGGGGGCCACGGCGGCCGTCTTGGCTTCGCCCACCAGGCGAGCGACGGTGGGCGACAGCTGAGCGCCGACACCAATCCAGTAGCTCACGCGGTCCTGCTCGACGCGCAGCTTTTCAGCCGCGCCGGAGGCCACGGGGTTGTAGAAGCCGACGCGCTCGATGAAGCGGCCGTCACGGCGCTGGCGGCTGTTGGCGACGACGATGTTGTAGAACGGGCGCTTCTTGGAGCCGCCACGGGCAAGACGAATGACAACCATGATGTTTCCTTAACTGATGATGGATGGGCGATCACCGCACCAGGAGACACTCAGGGCGAGCAGATCGATTCGCGGCGAGTTCCCGCCGGTGTTGCCACCGTCTCTGGCGCTGTAGATACGCAGCGGCTCCCCGCAGCCAGCACCAGAACCCGGCATTATAAACTCGATCGCCCTCGTTTCCAGCCCGACATGTCTCAGCCCACCGCGTTGCGCATCCGACCAAGTACCGAAGCCGATCTGCCGGCCCTGCAGGCCATCTATGCGGACGCAGTCACCCGCGGCACCGGCACCTTCGAAACCGAGGTGCCGAGCGTCGAGGAACTCGCCCGCAGGCGCCAGGAAGTTTTGGGCCGTGCCCTGCCCTGGCTTGTCGCCGAACGCGACGCGCAGGTGCTGGGCTACGCGTATGCCAACTATTTTCGGCCCCGCCTGGCCTACCGCTTTTGCGTCGAGGACTCGATTTATCTGGCGCCGGCGGCACAAGGCCAGGGGGTGGGACGCGTGTTGCTGGCCGAACTGATCGCCAAATGCGAAGCGGCGGGCGCACGCCAGATGCTGGCGGTCATCGGCGATGCGAACAACACCGGCTCGATCGGACTGCACAGCGCCTTGGGCTTTGCGCACACCGGGGTGTTGAAAAGCGCCGGATGGAAGTTCGGTCGCTGGCTCGACGTGGTGTTGATGCAGCGCACCTTGGGTCTGGGCGACAGCGTCGACGCCGGATGAACGCGAAGGTCAAGCACAAGGCGGTTGCCACCTGGCTGGCCCTGCTCGTCGGCAGTTTCGGCCTGCACCGCTTCTACCTGTACGGCCTCAAGGATCGCTGGGCCTGGTTGTTCCCACTGCCCACGTTGCTGGGCTTGATCGGCGTGCAGCGAATGAACCACCTGGGGCAGGATGACCGGATGGCCTGGGTGTTGATCCCGCTGCTGGGCATCAGCCTCGTCGCGGCCCTGCTCGGCGGCATCGTCTACGGCCTGATGCCCGACGAGCGCTGGAACGCGCGCTTCAACCCCGAGCGCCCCGCCGAACCCGGCGGCTGGGGTGCCGTGATCGGCGTGGTGCTCTGCCTGCTGGTCGGCGGCACCACACTGATGGCGACGATTGCCTTCAGCGCCCAGCGCTATTTCGAGTCGCAGGCCGACCACTAGCCTTTGGCCCGGACGCCGGCCAACCCTTCAAAACCTCAGCGGCCCCTGGCATTCAATGCGTTGGGACTGCCAAGCCTCGCCAACCGCAGCGTGGGCGAGCTCGGGCGCAATTTCCAACAGCGGACGCAGCACAAAGGCACGCTCGCCCAGGCGCGGGTGCGGCAGGGTCAGGCGTGGCGTGCGGAGCACGAGGTCGCCGAACATCAGCAGGTCGAGGTCCAGCGTGCGCGGTGCGTTGCGGTAGGGGCGCTCGCGGCCATGCACCTGCTCGATGGCCTGCAAGCCGTCGAGCAATTCGAGCGGTGCGAGCCCCGTGTCCAGCGCAGCCACGGCGTTCAGAAAGTCCGGACCGACCGCCTTGACCGGCGCGCTGCGCCAAATGCTGGACAGCGCGACGACCTCGGTTGCGCCCAAGGCTGCGAGCCCGCGCACTGCCTCGGCCAGCGTTGCGGCCGGGTCGGCGCCGAGGTTGGCGCCCAGGCCGACGTAGGCCCGAGTCCTCACTCGCCGCTGGCCACTGGCGCCGCAGCGCCCTCGCCGCCCCCACCGGGCTTGCGGCGGCGCCGGCGGCGCTTGCGGGCCGGCGCTTCAGCGTCGACGTCGGCGTCGGCAACCTCGTCCTTGTCATGGTCGGGTGCTGCCGATCGCGGCGCGCGAACCGCGCGCGGTTGCCGTTGCTGTGCGTTGCGGGCGTCCGCAAGCAGGGCCTGGCGCTCGTCATCGCTGCCCAGCGCGAAGTCCTCCCACCAGTCGGCCAGCGCTGAGTCGACTTCGCCCACATCGGCCCTCAGTCTCAGGAAGTCGAAGCCGGCCCGGTAGCGTGGCTGCTCGATCAGACTGAACACGCCGGAGCCGGTGCGGCGCTCAAAGCGGGTCTGCATCATCCAGATCTCGCGCATGTCGGCGGCCAGCTTGCCGCGGCCGGAGATGTCGCCAATGCGGGCATCAAAGACCGCATCAATCGCCTGGGCCAGCGCCGGCACGGGGGGCTCACCAGCGCTGCGGATGCGAGTCCAGCGGTCCAGCACCTCATGCCACAGCATGCAGGCCAGCATGAAGCTGGGGCTGACGCCGCGGCCTTCCTGCACGCGGCGGTCCGTGTCTTCGAAGGCCTGGCGCACGAAGGCGCCGCGAACACCTTCGGGCAGATCGCCGGACTCGGTCAGCATGGCGTCCAGCACCGCGAACACGCCCTTGCCGCCCTGCCCCACCAGCCCCAGCTTTTTCAACTGCTCAAGGCTTGCCAGCGAATGGCCGGTCTGCAGCAGCTTGATCATCTCGTCGAACAGCCGTGAGGCCGGCACATTGGCCAGCAGCGGGATGCAGGCCTGCACCGGGGCGAGTGTCTTCTTTTCGAGGCTGAAGCCAAGCTTGGCAGCAAAGCGGACGGCGCGCACGATGCGCACCGGATCTTCGCGGTAGCGCGTCTCCGGGTCGCCGATCATGCGCAGCAGCTTGGCCTTCGCGTCGGCCAGGCCGCCGTGATAGTCGACCACGAGGCGCCGCTGCGGGTCGTAGTACATCGCATTGACGCTGAAGTCGCGGCGCGCTGCATCCTCGATCTGTGGGCCCCAGACGTTGTCACGCAGCACACGGCCGCTGGCGTCCACCGCGTGGGACTTGCCCTCGAGCTCGCTCTTGGCAGTCTTCTCGTTGCCGCCAACCGCCTCGGACTCGGTGGGCAGCGCACGGAAGGTCGACACCTCGATGACCTCATGTTCGCGTCCGCGTCCGTAGACGACGTGGACGATGCGAAACCGCCGCCCGATGATGAAGGCGCGCCGGAACAAGCCCTTGACCTGCTCCGGCGTGGCGTTGGTCGCCACATCGAAGTCCTTGGGACGCATGCCAAGCAACAGGTCGCGCACGGCACCGCCGACGATGTAGGCCTCAAAGCCGGCGTCGGTCAGCGTCTTGACGACCTTGACGGCGCGCTCGTCGAGCAACTCCGGGTCGATGCCGTGAACATCCGCGGGAACTTCGACGCGCTTGCCCAGCGGCGTCTTCTTCGGTGCCGCCGTGGCCGGCTTGCCGAGCAGCTTGTCGATGAACTTTTTGATCATGCAAAGAGGTGGAGCTGAGGCCAGCCGCGTTCGCTGGCGATCTGCGCCAACGCGGGGCTGGGGTTGGTCGCCACCGGGTGGCTGACGCGTTCGAGCAGGGGTAGGTCGTTGGTCGAGTCGCTGTAGAAATGGATGCGCTCGAAATCCTGCCATTGTGCCCCGAGGCCCTTCAGCCACGCCTGGACGCGCTCGATCTTGCCCTCGCGGAAGCTCGGCACACCGTCGACGCCGCCGGTGTAGCGCCCTTCGGCGTCGCGCGCCAGCTGCACGGCGATCAGATGCTCGATGCCGAAGGCCTCGGCGATCGGTGCGGTGACGAATTCGTTGGTGGCCGTCACCAGGGCAATCAGGTCGCCCGCCGCGCGGTGCCGTTCAACCAGTTCGATGGCCTCGGGCCGCAGCGCCGGCTTCATGACCTCGACCATGAAGCGCTGCCGCATCGCCAGGGCCTCGGCCAACGGGCGCCCACGCCAGGCCGATGTGGCGAAATCGACATAGGCCGGCAGATCCAGCGTGCCGGCGTTGTAATGGGCAAAGAACTCGTCGTTGCGGGCGCCCCAGGCCGCGCCGTCCGCCCAGCCAACCTCGACCATGAAGCCGCCAAAGGCGTGATCGGAATCCACGGGGATCAGGGTCCCGTCGAGGTCAAACAGGGTCAGGTTCATGGCTTGGAGAAACGGCAACAGGATTGGATTTTTCTTCGTCGGCCAGCATGGCCTTGAGCAGGGGCAAGGTCAGCGCGCGCTGGGTCGACAGCGCGAATTCATCGAGCCGCTCCAGCAAGGCCATCAGGCCTTTTAGGTTGCGTTCGAAGCGGGTCAGCAGATAGGACAGGAGCTCATCGCCGAGCAGCAGCCCGCGGCGGTCGGCCTCGCGCCGCAACACCGCGCGCATCTCGTGCTCGCGCAGCGGCTCAAGCGCGAAGCTCGGGCCCCATCCCAGGCGGGTACGTAGGTCCTCGCGCACGGCGAGGTCGACCGCAGGCGCATCCGCCGTCGCGACGACGTTGTAGCCCTGCCCCGCCGAGGCGGCGAACAATGCGAAGGCGGCATGTTGCTGGCCGGCGTCGAAGCGCTGGCAGTCGTCCAGCAACAGCAGGCTCTCGTGGGCCGGTAACTCCCAGGGCAGTGGCGTGTCGGCGTCGTACCAGGCGACGCGCTCGCCGGCCGCCTGCCAGCGCCCGGCGAGTGCATGCAGCAGATGGGTCTTGCCGCAGCCCGTCGGGCCCCAGAGCAGCACTGGGGGGGCGCCGGGCATCATCCCGAGCAGATAGGCCTGCGCCTGGGCATTCGCGCCCGGCAAGAAGTTGTCGAAGCTGTGCGCCGGCGGTGCCAGCAGCGCAAGCGGAATCTGCCTCATCACCGAAACAAGGAACTGGCGAGGTAGGCCGAGTGCAGCCGCCGCACGGCCACCACCGCCAGCGCGGACAGCGGCAGCGCGACCAACACGCCGATGAAGCCGAGCAGGTGACCGAAGGCCAGCAGCGCAAAGATGACCATCAAAGGACTGAGCCCGATGCGCTCACCGACAAAGCGCGGCGTGAGCACAAAGCTCTCCAGCAGTTGGCCGACGCCGAACACGACGGCCACCGCCAGCACCCCATACAGGCTCGCGAACTGCAGCAGCCCCGCCAGCAGCGCCAGCAGCAGGCCCAGGCCGAAGCCGACGTAGGGGATGAAAACTGCCAGACCGGTGAACACGCCAATCGGCAAGGCCAGGTCGAAACGCGCCAGCATCAGCGCGATGCTGTAGTAAGCGGCCAGCGCCAGCATCACGAGCAGCTGCCCGCGCAGATACTGGCCGAGCATGGTGTCGCATTCGGTCAGGAAACCGCCCACGTGCAGACGTGCCGCCGGCGGCACCAATGCCCACGCACGCGCCATCAAGCCCGGCCAGTCGTGCAGCAAATAGAACAGCACGACCGGCAGCAGGACCGCGTTGCCGACAAAGGCGAGCAGAAAGCTGCCGCCGATGCGGGCAGAGCTGAGCACGGTGGCCAACCAGTCCTCGAGGTTGGCATCGAGGTACTTCAGCACGAAGGCCTTGATGCTGGCCGTGTCGAGCTGCAGTTGCACGCCGTGCTGGGCCAGCCAGGGTGATAGCTTGTCGTTGGCCAGTTTGGCCAGCGCCGGAATCTGCTCGCGTAGAGCGGGAATCTCGCGGTTCAGGATTGGCAGCACGAGTAGCAGCAGGGCCATCAGGGCCAGGCCAAACAGCAGCACGACCAACAACACCGCGACGGTGCGCGGCAGCCGCCGCCGCACCAGCGCTTGAACGGCGGGTGCCAGCGCGTAGGCCAGCACGGCCGCCGTGATGAAGGGCGCGAGCACGGGCGCCAGCAGCCACAGCAGCAGGGCTGACGCGATGGCCACCGCCGCCCAGGCGAGGGCGGTGCGTTGGGGCTGGCTGAGGGTCATCATCGGTGGCTAAGAAGGGCGCCGATTGTCACTGAAGTGGCGGCGCACCCCGCTCAACCAGGGTCGCAAGCCGGGCTCGCAGCGCCCCGGCATCGGGAGCGTCGCCACGCGCGGCCAGGTAGGCGGCGAGGTCGGCTGCCGCAGCGGTATTGGCGCCAAGCGCGACCAACGCCAGGCCCCGGTCACGCTTCTCAACCGGGTCATCAGGCATCAGCACGACGAGTCGCTGCTGCACGGCCAGCAGGCCCGTCCAGTCCTGAGCGGCGCGCCGAACTTCCTTCAGATTGCGCAGCATGCGGGCCAGGATCTGGCGCGGTGACGCCGCCCGCAGGAAGAACTCCAATGGCAGCTCCAGTTCGCTGGGCAGGCCGCTGCCGCGGCGGTAGAGGGCCAGGCGATCCTCGAGTTGCTCGGCCGAGAGCGATTGACCGGTGAAGGGATCCAAAACGACCTCACCCA
Source organism: Burkholderiales bacterium (assembly GCA_003963075.1). GTDB lineage: Bacteria > Pseudomonadota > Gammaproteobacteria > Burkholderiales > Burkholderiaceae_C > Pelomonas. Next base: position 28,692 of record RXJV01000045.1, on the reverse strand, counting down.
TGCCGATCTTGCACTTGACCAGGAAATGGCCTGGAAACGCGACTCCAGAGACGCGCAGGCCGATGTGCTCGCCGAGTTCGAGCAGCAGCACAGCCAGCGAAATCGGCAGACCGCGGCGGCTTTCCAGCACATGATGGATGAAGCTGTTGTCTGCCGCGTAGTAGTTGTTCAGGTTGCCAGCGAAGCCGAGTTCGCCATGGAAAAACTGGGTCAGCGCCTGCAACCGGCGCGCCGGCGGGGTTTCAGCAGCGATCCGCCCGCGCAAGCGCTTGGCGAGCCCGTCCACTTGCGCGAGCACCGCCTGAACGTCCAGTGCGGGATGGGCATCCTGGGCCAGGGAGACGGCCGCCTCGAGCAGGTTCAGCCCGTCATCCTCCGCGACGAGGCTGGCGAAGTAGTCCAGTGGGCTGACGGCAGCGAACTTCATCCGCTGGGGCGGGCAAAGGCCCTGAGCTTGACGCCAGCCAGCAGCAGCACGGCGAAGTAGACGGCTGCACTGCCGGCCAGGCTGGCAGCCATGATGAGCGCACGGCGCAATTCATTCGCGCCGAGCGCGATCCAGTCCAGGCGTAGCGACAGCTGCCATTGCAGCAGGCCCATCGCCGCGGCGCCTAGACCGACGCGCAGGCCGAAGCCCAGCCAGCCCGGCTCGGCCCGGTAGCTGCCAAGCTTGTTCAAGCCCCACAGCAGCCAGGTCGCGTTCACCAGTGCGCCGATCCCGATCGACAAGGCCAGACCCGCAACGCCCAGCCAGGGCACGAAGACGAGGTTCAAGCATTGCGTCAGGACGAGCACCGCGACAGCGATCTTGGCTGGTGTGCCGGTGTCCTGCCGCGCGTAAAAGCCCGGCGCCAGCACCTTGATCGCGATCAGTCCGAGCAGGCCCACACCCCAGCCCATCACCGACTGCGCGGTGTGTGCCACATCGATCGCGGTGAACTTGCCGCGGTGGTAGAGCACCGCCGTGAGGGGTTCAGCGAATGCAAGCAGAGCCACGGCGCAGGGCAAGGCCAGCAGCAGCACCATGCGCAGCCCCCAGTCCAGCAGCCGGCTGTAGCGCTGCGTTTCGCCGGACGCCTGGGCGGCCGAGAGCTGGGGCGTCAGCACCGCGCTGAGCGCGACGCCGAGCAGGCCGATCGGGAACTCCATCAGCCGGTCGGCATAGTTCAGCCAGGAGGTCGCGCCCTCGGCCAGGTGGCTGGAGATTTGGGTGTTGATCATCAGAGACAGCTGCGAGACCCCCACACCCAGCAGCGCCGGCCCCATATTGACCAGCATGCGCTTCACGCCGGGATGGGCCTGCGCTTCACGCAGCCCGCGCCAGCTCCAGCGCATGCGCGGACGCATGCCGATGCGGCTCAGCGCCGGCCACTGCACCGCGAGCTGCAGCACACCGCCCAACATCACGCCAGCGGCCATACCGTAAATGCCCGGGTGGCCGGCGCGCTCCAGCGGGCCGGCCAGCGACCAGCCGCAGGCGATCATGCTCAGGTTGAGCAATACCGGGGACGCCGCCGGCACGACAAAACGCCGCCATGTGTTCAAGATGCCGGCGGACAGCGCCACCAGCGACATGCAGCCGATGTAGGGGAACATGAAGCGCGTCATCGTCACCGACGCGTCGAACGCGGGTGAAGACAGACCCGCACCGAGCAGCCACACCAGCAGCGGAGCGGCCACGATGCCGAGCAGCGAGGTGGCAATCAGCGCCCAAAGAAGCACGGTCGCCACGGCGTCGATCAGATCACGCGTTGCGCCATCGCCCTGCGTGGCGCGAGAGGCCGCCAGCAGGGGCACGAAGGCCTGGGAGAACGCACCTTCAGCGAAGAGGCGGCGCAGCAGATTGGGGATGCGAAACGCCACCAGAAACGCATCGGTGAAGGCGGTGGCACCGAAAAGGCCGGCCACCAACTGCTCGCGGACAAGGCCGGTGATGCGCGAGGTCAGGGTCAAAAGCGAAATGGTCGACGCAGCGCGCAGCAGATTCATGGGGAATGATTATCTGTGGCGTGACACGCCCCTCTGGCCGAGGCTGCCGTCGATGCTTGGCTAAAGCGCTGGTTTCATGCTATACTCGCCGTCTTTGCACCAACTGGGTATAGATACAGCATGGCAACCAGCTCCAAAGCCAAGAAAAAGACGGTTCGCCTGGCGTCGGGTCGCAAGCGCGCCCGCCAGGACGTCAAGCTCAACGCCGCGAACACCGCACTGCGTTCCAAATTCCGCACGGTCATCAAGAACGTGCAAAAGGCCGTGACGGCCGGCGACAAGTCCAAGGCCGCCGACCTGTTCAAGACCGCCCAGGCCGTCATCGACTCCGTCGCGGACAAGGGCATCTTCCACAAGAACAAGGCTGCTCGCCACAAGAGCCGCCTGTCCGCCAAGATCAAGGCGCTCGCCGCCTGACATTTCATCCAGCTCTGGTGCAAGCTGAAGGCCCGCGCAAGCGGGCCTTTTGCATTGGTGCCCCGTGCCGCCCTCGGCGCCCACGCTGCTGTCCTGGCCCCGTGAGGGGCAGTTCGCCACTCCGGAGCGCGGTCAATGCCACTCGCCGGGCTCGACACCCTGGATGCTGCGATCGCGCAGCCACTCGGCGACTGCACGCGCAACCCACTGCGGATCGTCAAGCGGCAGGTCATGCCCTGCCCGCGTGTGCAGCCGCAGCGGCGCACCCCAGGCGCGGCTGATCGCCTGCGAGCAGCGCCAGTCCACCAGGCCGTCGGCCTTGCTGCACAGCAGCAGCATCGGCGCCGCAGGTCGCGTACGGCTGGCGCGGTAACGCAGGCTGGCAATCAACTGACGCGCGGTATTGCGCACCCCGAGCGGATGCTGGCGCTGAAGTTCAAGCCAACGGTCGATCACGGCCTGGGGCGGGGTCAAGCGCGTCGTCAGCCTCAGAACCCGCTCCTCACGCATGCGCGCGCCGAAGCGGCTCAGCGACAGCAGCAGCAGCCCGAGGTAGTTCAAGGGCTGCGACTTCCGGAACAGTTCGCTGAACGGGCGCAGGCTGGGGTTGATCAGCACCCCGGCCTCAACCTCCTCGGGATATCGATTGGCCCAATCGGTCAGCACGGCCGCGCCGAGCGACATCCCCACCAGTGAAACCGGCCCACGCACACCGCGATTCCGCAACTCCAGCCTACAGGCCTCGACGATTGCCGAGACCTGCATGGGGCTCACTTCGCGGCGCTTGCTGCCGGTGCCCGGCAGGTCGAGCATCAGCAGTTGCGAGGCGGGCTGCAATTCCCGCAGCGAGCGCCTCAGATGGTCTGGGAAGACGCCCCAGTGACCGCTTTCGCGCGACACGCCGCGCATCAGCACCCACAGAGGCGCGGGCGCAGCGGCCGCCGGCAGGGGCCGGGCGGGCTCGGCGGACAGAGGCGCAACGCGGGTGTTCATCGGCAGACCATCAAGTGCGGCCGAGGATAGCCTCGCGCCATGCCGCCTCGCCATGGGAGAGTCGATAGGCGTCAACCTCAGCGCGCGGCAGGCTTGCCATCCGGCAACAGGCAGGCATCGGCGACTTGCAGTCGGTTGTCGCGCGCGAAGTTCATAACGAAGTCCCAGGCCATCGGTTCAAGGCGCTTGAGTTCCTCGTTGACGATGACGCACTTCACGCCATTGATGACCGTGGGGACGCACAGTGGCGAGTAGCCGATGTAGGCGCCAATGCCGCCCCGTGCACCGCCCGGACGAAAGCAAGACATCGCGCCGGCCAGCCGCTCCGCCCAATCACTCGGCCGGAAGGTGCGTCCATCCTGCGTGATACCTTGGATGAAGACTTCTCGCGGCGGAGGGGCAACGGTCATGGACGACAGGGGCTTTCTCGGTGCGGAGCGGCCGCTCCAGCGAAGGCCACTATTGTGCCTTGGTGCGGATCGAGCTGTTGCGGCGCAGCATATGCCCCAGGGCGGACCCTAGAATCTGACGCCTGTCCGCCCCACCACGATCAGGAGACCTGATGAACGCTGCCCAGCCCCCGTCCGAGCCCCATGTGATGCCGACCTATGGCCGCCTGCCCGTAGCGCTGTCGCACGGCCAGGGCTGCTGGGTTTGGGACACACAAGGCCGACGGCTGCTGGATGGGCTCGGGGGCATCGCCGTCAACACCCTGGGCCACAACCATCCGCGCCTGGTGCCGGCACTGCAGGACCAACTCACGCGGCTGATTCACACCAGCAACTACTACCACGTGCCTTTGCAGGAGCAGCTTGCGAGCAAGCTCTGTGAACTGTCGGGCCTGACCAACGTCTTCTTCTGCAACAGCGGCCTGGAGGCCAATGAGGCGGCGCTGAAGATCGCGCGCAAATTCGGCCACGACCGCGGCAACACCGCGCCCGAAGTGCTGGTGTTTGACGGCGCATTCCATGGCCGCTCGATTGCCACGCTGTCGGCCACCGCCAACCCCAAGATCCAGGCCGGCTTCGGCCCGCTGGTGCCGGGCTTTGTGCGGGTGCCGCTGAACGACATCGCCGCGGTCGAGGCGGCCATCGCCGCACACCCCAACATCACGGCCGTTTTCCTGGAGACCATCCAGGGCGAAGGCGGCATCAACCCGGCCCGCATCGAGTTCCTGCAGGCCCTGCGCCGCGTCTGCGATGCGCACGACCTGTTGCTGATGCTCGACGAGGTGCAATGCGGCATCGGCCGCACCGGCAAATGGTTCGCCCACCAGTGGGCCGGCATCCAGCCCGACGTGATGCCCCTGGCCAAGGGCCTGGGCTCGGGCGTGCCGGTGGGGGCCGTCGTCTGCGGCCCGCGCGCGGCCGGCGTGCTCAAGGCCGGCAACCATGGCACCACCTTTGGCGGCAACCCGCTGGCGATGCGGGCCGGCATCGAAACGCTGAAGATCATGCAAGAGGACGGCCTGCTCGACAACGCCGCCAGCGTCGGTGCGGCGCTCAAGGCCGGCCTGGCCGAAGCGCTGGCCGGCGTGGCGGGCGTCGTCGAGATCCGCGGCCAGGGCCTGATGCTGGGCATCGAGCTCGACCGCCCCTGCGGCGCCCTGCTGGCCCAGGGCCTTGATGCCGGCCTGCTGTTCAGTGTGACCGCCGAGCGCGTGGTGCGCCTGGTGCCGCCGCTGATCCTGAGCCACGACGAAGCCCGCGAGATCGTGGCCCGCCTGGTTCCTCTGGTGAAGGCCTTGCTGGCGCAGCCCAAGCCATGAAGCCGGGTGACGGATTGATGCGCCATTACCTGCAATTCAAGGACCTGCGCGCCGAGGAATACGCCCATCTGTTCGACCGCGCCGCCATCATCAAGCGGCGCTTCAAGAACTACGAGAAGTACCAGCCGCTGCAGGACCGCACGCTGGCCATGATCTTCGAGAAGGCATCCACGCGCACCCGCGTGAGTTTCGAGGCCGGCATGTACCAGATGGGCGGCTCGGTCGTCCATCTCACCACGGGCGACAGCCAACTCGGCCGGGCCGAGCCGGTGGAGGACTCGGCCCGCGTCATCAGCCGCATGGTCGACCTGGTGATGATCCGCACCTTCGAGCAGAGCAAGATCGAGCGCTTCGCAGCGCACTCGCGCGTGCCGGTCATCAACGGCCTGACCAACGAATACCACCCCTGCCAGATCCTGGCGGACCTGTTCACCTTCATCGAAGCCCGCGGCATGGACCGCCGCGGCGCCATCGACATGGACTGCCTCAAGGGCCGCGTCGTGGCTTGGGTGGGCGATGGCAACAACATGGCCAACACCTGGCTGCAGGCGGCCGAGATCCTCGGCTTCACCGTGCATGTCAGCACACCCAGCGGCTATGAGATCGATCCCGCCGTGGCCGGCGTGAAGGATGCGGGCTGCTACCGCGTCTTCAAGCATCCGCGCGACGCCTGCGAGGGCGCCGACCTCGTCACCACCGACGTATGGACCAGCATGGGCTACGAGGCCGAGAACGATGCGCGCCGGGCCGCCTTCGCGGACTGGTGCGTGGACCGCGACATGATGTCCCGCGCCAAGCCCGACGCCCTGTTCATGCATTGCCTGCCGGCCCACCGCGGCGAGGAAGTGACGGCCGACGTCATCGACGGCCCCCAGTCCGTGGTCTGGGACGAGGCGGAAAACCGAATGCATGTGCAGAAGGCGCTGATGGAGTACCTGCTGCTCGGGCGCATCGGCTGAGCAGCGTCGCGGCGCACCGTCTGAAAAAGCAAAAAGGCGCTCGCAAGCGCCTCGGCTCAGGTCGAGCTGGCCCACCCGGTGTCACCAGGTGGGCGCAGCACAGTGCCTTGATGTGTTACACGACCGAACGACGCTTGCGTGCGACGACAGCGACGAGGCCCAGGCCGCCGAGCAACAGCGCAACACTGGCCGGCTCCGGAACAGCCGACACCGTCGTGATGTTCAGGTTGTCGTAGTCCACACCGCCACTCAGCAGGATGCCACTGACGCCGCTGACGCCGTTTGCGGAAATCGTCAGCCCCATATTCGCATACTGCGTATAGAAGACGCTGGCCCCGTCGATCACGTGACCGGCGGCGTCGAGGAAATCCAGCCGGCTGCCGTTGGTTTGCGGGTTGCCAAAGCCGCTCTTGTCCTGCTGAACCGAGAAGCTGTACAGATCGACCGGGCCACCAGTGAACTGGATCAGGATGGGTTGGTGACCATTGGACAGCACATTGGCGCCGGATACCGCGACCGACGATGCAAGCACCGTCACGGGGCCGTAGGTTGCCGTTGCATCGCCCCAGTGGGTGGTACCCGTCGGGTTGCCATAGGCATCCAGGTCGTCGAACAGATCCGGATTGGCGAAGTGGACGAAAGAGGCTCCGACGCCAAACAGCGCGTCATCGGCCTTGCTGCCACTGGTCACATTGTCGAAGTTCAGGCTCAGATTGATGGGCAGGTCGGCGTGTGCCGCTGCCGCCGCAGCGCACAGGGCGGTCAGAACGCCCAGGCGCTTCAGTGCGGTCAAAGATTTCATGAGGCAATCTCCAGAAGGATGGTGTCAGGTCAGCGGGCGCCGCCGATGGCGATCTGGCCGAGCTTGAAGAACACGTCGGTGTTGTCAAACACGCCGGTGAACAGCGATGCGCCGCGACCGAAAGCCGACAGCGGCACGTCCGTCGCGGTATGCGCTGCCTGGTCCCCAGGCACTTGGCCGGTCACGAGATAACCATTGCTGGAGTTCCGGACGTTGGGGTTGGCCGGGTAGGCGTTCAGCGGTGCAGCACCGACGAAGGGCTGTTGGGAGTCTTGGGTCGGCTTCGGGTTGGAGATCCAGGCCTCGTAGCGATCCGCGTTGGCACCGTAACCAATCAGCATCTTGTAGTTCACGTCGGTGGTCGTCGGGTAGCCGTCGGCGGCAATGCTGTACGCCGGGAACTTGGCCGAGTCATACGTGCCGACGACATTGTCACGCATGTCGGCCGACGTCGCGGCCTTGGCGCGCAGTGCGGCGTCCGTCACCATCGAAGCACCAATGATGGCGGCGCCGGAGCACTCGTGGTCGGCGGTGACGATGACGATGGTGTCGGGGTTGGCTTGCGCGAACTCCTTGGCCTTCTGCACGGCACGGTCGAACTCGATGGTTTCCAGCACCCAGCGGTCGGTGTCCATCAGGTGGGCCTGCTTGTCGATCGACGCACCTTCCACCATCAGCACGAAGCCATTGCTGTTGTTCTTGTTCAGCACGTCGAGCGCCTTTTGGGTCATCTCGTCCAGCATCGGCTGGTCAGGGAAACCATAGTCATTGACGATGGTCGAGGCGCCGCGGCGGCCGTTGATCTTGTCGAAGGCCACGTTCATGTTGGAGTACGAGAACAGGCCGAGCAGCAGGTCGGGCGTGCCGGCGGACAGCAGGCTGGTCTTGTCCGGGGCGTAGGTGAAACCGGCCGACTGGAAATCGGCGATCAGGTCGCGGCCGTTGTCCAGGGCACCGGCAGCGGCTCCCCAGCCGACTTGCAGGTCAGTGGGCAGCACGTAGTCATTGGAGGTGCGGCGCTGCGAACCGTTGATGGGCTGCGGGCTGGTCTTGTTGCTGGCGTTGGGCAGGAACCACTTGCGGCCACCGCCCATCAGCACCTTCAGGCCGGTGAGGTTGCGATCGTCGAGGTACTGGTCCACGATTCCGGTGCCGTTGCCGCGGGCCGAGGTGTGAACCGCGTTGGCCGCCGGCGTGGCGTCAAATACGTCGGCCGTCGTGACGATGCCCAGCGACGTGCCCTTGAGGCGGTGCAGATACTCCGAGAGGTATTCGATGCGGGGGTTGTCGAAGGCATCGGTCGTGTCGTCCGGGAACACGCCTTCCTGGTTGTTTTGGGCCTTGTTGCCATTGACATAGTTGGACATGCCGGGCGCGGAGTCCGTCACGATGGAGTTCAGCGACGCCGTCATGACCAGGCCGGTGTACGGGAAGGTGTCCATCGCGAGACGGCCCTGGGCCACACCTTGCGCATAGCCCTTGGCCATGATGCGTGCGGCGGTGCGATGCGAAGCGCCCATGCCGTCGCCGAGCATGATGATGATGTTCTTGGCCGGGCGGCCGGAGTTGGCGGTGATGCCAACCACCTCAAAGCTGCCTTGCCGGGTGGTGGTCAGGCCGTTGGAGTCGGTGGCGGTCACGGTCAGCGTGTGCACGCCCGGGGCGCTGTTGGCGTAAGCACGGCTGGAGGCCACGACGGTGTTGGAAGCAAGCCCGGACACCAGGCCCGTCTTCACCAGGCTCGTGTTGGACGCGTACTGGCTGGTGCCTGTGCCGTCGTTGTTGAGCGTTGCAACGGTGTTGCCGTCCACGGCGAACACCACCTGGGTGATGGTCGCGCCGGCATCCGGCTGCACGGTGGCCTGCAGGTCAAAACGCTGACCCGGCAGGAAGCGCGCCAGCGTGTTCGCGGTGGCAAGCGCCGGATTGCTCGGCGGGGTCAGGCGCGAAATATTGGGCGCCGCAACGGCCTCAGCACCACACAGGGCGAGCACGGCGAGGGCCACGCTCGATTGGAACATTGCAAAACGCTGCATGAAGGTCTCCGTAGAAGGGAAGGGAAAAGGAGTCGACCGATACCGCGGTCAATGACCGTGCGCCGTGGAAGGGCCCGGAACGATTTGGGCTACCGCTGAGCCACGCTTGCGCAGTGCGACCGGTGCGGCTGAGTAGCGCCGCGAGGCCGCCTCACTCAACACCAGCCGGACACTGGACACCCTGCCGTCGGGCTCCTCTTGAGCGCCGACGTTCAATACCCCGGTGACTTGGATCAAGCCCCGGAAATTCGGTACCACCTTGAGCGCTGCCGGCCCTTGCAAATGAACGAACACGGCCGAGGGCGGCAGGTCGTCGGACAGGCTCTCATCCTCGCCACCGATCGACACCGGCAGGGGGCTGAGGATGAATATCCCGGGCGCTGGCGATTCCGTGCTTGCCACATAGCCCACCATCCGAACGGTCTTGCCGTCCAACTCGCGCAGCCGGTCGCTGGGCTCCAAGCCGGCAGGCCCCACGGGGAGCTTGAAGATGTCGCCAAACCTGAGCTCGGAGACGCCGGTGGGCAAGGGTGGCAATTGGCCGCGAACCGCCACGAGCTTGGGGGCATCAACCTGTGCCGCACCGCCATGTGCCCAGCCCAACGAGGTGCTCAGCAAGCAAGTGAGGCCTGATACAACTTCAACTATCCAGCGCTTCATCGTTCCGGGCGTCTTGTCTAAGGGTGCAGTCATCCTAGGGGGATCAGGTGACAGGCCTAACCGGCCGAGAGCGCGGGCATGATCTGAACGGCTCATGGCTTTCGGGCTGCAACGTCACCGCCCTCCTCCCTGCCCTGTTGGCCCGGTGTCAGCCCCTCGTGGCAAGCTGCGGACCATGCGCTGGGCCCTGATCACCGACATCCACGCCAACCGCCATGCCTTCGAGGCGGTGCTGGCCGATGCGCGCGCTCAGGGCGCGACCGGCTTTGCGCTGCTGGGCGACTTCGTCGGCTACGGTGCCGACCCGGCCTATGTCGTGTCTCAGGCCATGGCCTTGGCGGCGGAGGGGGGTGTGGTGGTGCGCGGCAACCACGATCAGGCGGTCGCCCTCGGCAGCACGGCGGCCATGCACGCCGACGCACGCGCCGTTGTCGACTGGACCCGCGCCCAGCTCGACGTTGCCCAACTGCGCTTTCTGACCGAGCTGCCGCTGCAGGCCCACAGCGAAACCGGCCAGATCCTGTTCGTGCATGCCAATGCCTTCGACCCGGCCGGCTGGGACTATGTGCAAGGCCGGGCGGAAGCGGTCAAGAGCCTGCATGCCAGCCCGGCACGCATCCAGGTCTGCGGCCATATGCACGAGCCCATGCTCTTCCACCTCTCGGGCACCGGCAAGGCCGGCGAATTCCGGCCCGTGGCCGGCATTCCTATGCCGCTGCCCGCGCATCGGCAGTGGCTCGTGATCCCCGGCTCCTGTGGCCAGCCGCGCGACGGCAACCCGGCGGCCTGCTATGCGCTGCTGGACCTCGGCGACACCGAGCAGGACGACGCCCATCTCAGCTTCCAGCGCGTGGCCTATGACGTCGAGGCCGCCTGTGCGGCCCTGCTCGCCAGCGCGCTGCCGCCGGCGATCGCCGAACGCCTCGCGCGCCGGCTCGAATTCGGCGAATGATGACGCAGGGCCCGCCGCCGTCTCCGCCCGTGTCGCCCACGCCCCTGCAGCCCGGGCAGGTGCTTGACGGCTTCCGGCTCGAAGAGAAGCTGCACCAGGGCGGCATGGCCAACCTCTGGCGTGTCAGCCGTGCGGACGGCAGCGACAGCGGCACCGAGCTGCTGATGAAGGTGCCGCGCATCAAGGGCGGCGAAGACCCCGCCACCATCGTCGGCTTCGAGGTCGAGCAGATGCTGATGCCCCAGCTCAGCGGGCCGCATGTGCCCCGCTTCGTGGCCCGCGGCGACTGGACGCGCCAGGCCTTCATCGTGATGGAGCGCATTCCGGGCGACACGCTGCGCCCTCGGCTGGACGACGCGCCCCTGCCCGTCGAGGAGGTCGCCGACATCGGCGCCCGGGTCGCCACGGCGCTGGCGGCGCTGCACCGCCAGCATGTCGTTCACCTCGACATCAAGCCCAGCAACATCATGTTCCGCCCGGATGGAACGGCGGTGCTGGTCGATTTCGGCCTCAGCCGGCATGAGCAACTGCCCGATCTGCTGGAGGAGGAGTTCACGCTGCCGATGGGCACCGGGCCCTATATGAGCCCGGAGCAGGTCCAGTTCGTGCGCAATGACCCGCGCAGCGACCTGTTCGCGTTGGGCGTCATGCTCTACCACCTGGCCACCGGCGAGCGTCCCTTTGGCCAGCCCTCGTCGGTGCGCGGGCTGCGCCGGCGCCTCTATGTCGACCCGGTGCCGCCGCGGGCGATCCGGCCGGAGCTGCCGCCCTGGCTGCAGGAAATCATCCTGCACTGCCTGGAGGTCAAGCCCGAGCGTCGCTACCAGAGCGCCGCCCAGCTCGCACTGGACCTGCGCGAACCTGGCGGCGTGGCCCTCACCGCGAGAGCCGAGAGGCTGCAGACCAGCGGTGCGCTGCGTCGCCTCAAGCGCTGGTTTTTTGCGCTGGGCTCGGAGCCTGCGCCGGTGCAGCCGGCCGGCGAGCAGCTGGCACGCAGCCCCATCGTGATGGCGGCTGTCGACATCGACAACGCGACGCCTGCGCTGCTGGCCCAGCTCTGCGACACGGTGCGCCGCATCGTGCAGACCGAGGCCGGCGCGCGGCTGGCCTGCGTGTCGGTCATGAAGGTCAACCGCATCGGCATCGACGAGCTGACCGACAAGCAGGGCCAGAGCCTGCACGTGAAGCAGTTGATCGCGCTGAAGCACTGGGCGCGCCCGATCAGCAAGGCCCTCCATCTGGAGGACGGGCGGCTGACCTTCCATGTGCTCGAGGCCCCGGATGCGGCCGGCGCCATCATCGACTTCGCGCACCGCAACGGCGTCGACCACATCGTGATGGGCGCCCGTGGCACCTCGGCGCTGCGGCGCTATCTGGGCAGCGTGTCCGGCCAGGTCGTGGCCGAGTCGGACTGCACGGTCACCGTGGTGCGCGCACCGGCCGCCTGAGCGCGATGGCCACCGCAGCCGTATTGCAAAAGCCGGGGTGCAGCGGCTTCAGTAGCTGTCGCCCATGGGTTTCTTGCGGCGCGCCGGTGCGATCTGGGTGGTGACGGTCAGCGCCGTGCTGTTGGCATTGACCTGCACCGCAGTGGGCGTGCCATCGACGAGCTGATCGGGATGCCAGACCCGCACGCGGGCCGGTCCCTCGGGCAGGCCGGCGATGACGGCCTTGCCGTCCTCGCCGGCCAATTTGGCCCAGGGTGTATCGGCGACGTAGACATGGCCACGCATCGATGCATGGATGTGGCAGCCGAGCAGGTAGGCGCCGGGCTGCGACAGCAGCTTGCTTTCGGTGGCCGGTGGCTTGCCCGCCACGCGGCCCGCCAAGCGCATCTGCGTGTTGAGGCCAGGGTCGACGTAGGTCCCTCCGGCGCCCATCAGCCCGAGGATGACGTGATGGTCCCACGCGTCGAGGTTGTTGAACGTGACCTTGGCACCGAGGCCCACCACGGTGACGGCCGGCAGGAAGCGAAGCTTTTCCTGCGCGACGGTGGCCTCCATCACGGGCGCCGGCCGAGGCCCCTGCACGCTGCTGTCGACCAGCACCACGGCGTCGGGCAGCGGTTTGCCATTGCGGTCCAGGACGGTGACGGCCAGATCCGCCGCCTGCGCGGCGACAGCGACAAAGGGCAGCAGGAAGCTCAACAGGATTGCGCGCATGATCTCAGCGTCGGCCGGTGGAGGGTGCAGTGTCTCACTGCTGCCTAAACTTGCTGGATGAGTGACAACCCCTGCCTGCGTTGCGGCGCCTGCTGCGCGAGTTTTCGGGTCGATTTCGACCGCAGCGAACTGGAGAGCGAGGGCGGCAGCGTGCCCGATGGGCTCGCCGTGGCAACGACGGGCCGCCTGATGCGGATGCGCGGCACAGACCATGCCGAGCCGCGCTGCGCGGCCTTGTGCGGCCAGGTGGGCGTGAAGGCGAGTTGCGGCATCCACGAGTGGCGGCCGTCACCCTGCCGCGAGTTCGGGGAGCGCGCGCCGATGGGCTTGGGCGACGACGCTTGCGCTCGGGCGCGGACGCGGCACGGCCTGGCGCCGCTCTAGGACCCCTTGCGCGCCTGGGGCATGGGTTCCCTGCGCCGCCGCTGGTCTCGGACCTCATTCAGCCAGGCCAGCTTGGCGCCATAGAGTTCGCGGTCCCGTGTCGTGGCGCTGTTCTCCAACGCCTTTGAGATCTCGGCCCCTGCGCCGGCCAGATCGCCGAGACCGTAATTGGCCAGCCCGAGCCAGAAATGGAACTCGGGCGCATAGGCATCGCGCGCCAACTCCCTGCGGAACAGTTGCCGCGCTTTCTCGTAGGCGCCCATCCGCATGGCCGCAACGCCCTCGTCGAACAGCTGATAGGGCGGCACGGGTTGGATCTGGGCCAGACGGCTGGCATGGAGGTCGGCCTCCTCGGTGCGCCCCAGATCGCGCAGCGACAGGATCATGTTGGAGAGGGCCTGGGTGTTGCCCGGCTCGCGTTCGAGCACGACGCGCAATGTCGCCACCGACTCGGCATGCATGCCCTTGCGCCGGTACAGCACCGCGAGGGTGTTGTAGGCCGCCAGCCAGCGTGAATCGGTCAGGATGGCCTCGCGGGCCCACCAGTAGGCGTCGTCGATCTTGCCGGCCGCCAGGGACTCGGCCGCCCGGTTGTTCAGATACATCGCCACCACCATGGACTCGTCGATCACCCGGCTGCGTTGGCGAACCACCTCGTCCGGGTGCAGAAAGTCGACCGTCAGATAGCTGGGGTCTCCATACGTCGAGGGCGGCCCGGCCAACATCGGGCGCCCCAGGCTGATATTCACATGGCCGGTCACGAAGTACAGGCCGTTGAACCGGGTCCAGGTGTCGTCGACGACGACGCTGTTGAACTGCACCGGGATATCGAAATAGCGGGCAAACGCCGCCGTCATCAGCACCAGGGACATGCAGTTGCCCCGCTTCGCGTCAAAGGCCTGCGAGGCGGTGCGGGTCACCTCGGCGTCGTAGCGGATCTGCAGGCTGCCGCGGGTGTAGAGCGCGTCGATGAGTCCGGTGCGTGCGCCCTTGTGACGGACCTGTGCCGAAATTTCCGTGTCGGCAAACTGCTTCATGGCCGGGCTCAGCGCCAGGGCCCGGGCGCTGTCGATGGGCTCGGAGGGCGGCGCAAAGGCGCTGCTGACGAAGACGTCCGCCGTGGGCCCGTCCTTCGGCGCGGAGGCGCAACCGCCAAGCGCCAGCGAGACGCACAGCACGACGGCCACAACAAGTGCAGTGATGGGCTTCATGACCCCCTCAGCCAAGTCTGCAGACGCTGAAGCTTAGTCCGCCTCGGTGCGCATGTCATAAGTCTTTCACGCCGCAAGCGGCCGCGCGCCCGCTGCGCTGCGCGGTCAGTCCTGCGGCGCCAGCAGCAGGCGCAGGCCGGCCTCGTCCAGCACCGGCACGCCGAGTTCGCGCGCCTTGTCCAGCTTGCTGCCGGCCTCCTCACCGGAGATGACGTAGCTCGTCCTCTTGGACACCGAACCGCTGACCTTGCCGCCGGCGGCCTCGATCAGTTCCTTGGCCTCGTCACGCGACAGCGTCGGCAGCGTGCCGGTCAGCACCAGGGTCTTGCCCAGCAAGGGGCGCGGCTGGTCGTTGGCCTCGCCGGCACTTTCCTTCGGCGTCACACCGGCCGCCAGCAATTGCTCAACCACCTCGCGGTTGTGCGGCTGGGCAAAGAAGGTGTGGATGCTGGCCGCGACGATGGGCCCCACGTCAGGCACCTCAAGCAGCTGCTCGACGCTGGCGTTCATCAACGCCTCCAGCGTACCGAAATGGCGGGCCAGGTCCTTGGCCGTCGTCTCGCCGACCTGGCGGATGCCCAGAGAAAACAGAAAGCGCGCCAGGGTCGGCGTCTTGCTCTTCTCCAGCGCATCGACGATGTTCTGCGCGCTCTTCTCGGCCATGCGGTCCAGCGCCGCGAGCTTGGCCACGCCGAGCTTGTAGAGGCCGGGCAGGCTCTGCACGATGCCGGCATCGACGAGCTGGTCCACCAGCTTGTCGCCCAGGCCCTCGATGTCCATCGCACGCCGGCCAGCAAAGTGCAGCAGCGCCTGCTTGCGCTGCGCCGGGCAGAACACGCCGCCGGTGCAGCGGTAGTCCATGCCACCGCGCTCGCGCTCGGCAGCGCTGCCGCAGACGGGGCAGTTGCGTGGCATGCGGAAGTTCGGGACGTAGCTGGAGCGTTCGCCCGGGACTCGACCCACGACCTCGGGAATCACATCGCCCGCACGGCGGACGATCACCCGGTCACCGACGCGCACGCCCTTGCGGCGCATTTCGAACAGGTTGTGCAGGGTCGCGTTGCTGACGGTGGTGCCGCCGACGAACACCGGGTCGAGGCGCGCCACCGGCGTGAGCTTGCCGGTGCGGCCGACCTGGATGTCGATGGCCAGCAGCGTGGTCACCTGCTCTTGCGCCGGGTATTTGTGCGCGACGGCCCAGCGCGGCTCGCGGGTCTTGAAACCCAGGGCCTGCTGCAGTTCGCGCGAGTTGACCTTGTAGACGACGCCATCGATGTCGAAAGGCAGCGCATCGCGCCGGGCCGCGATGGCCTGATGGAATTGCACGAGGCCAGCCGGCCCCTGCACCACCGCGCAATCATCGTTGACCGGCAGGCCGAACGCAGCGAGCGCGTTCAGCAGGCCGCTGTGCGTGGCCGGCACGTCCCAGCCCTGCACCTCGCCGAGGCCATAGGCGTAAAAGCACAGCGGCCGCTGGCGCACCAGCGCCGGGTCCAGCTGGCGGATCGCGCCGGCCGCGGTATTGCGCGGGTTCACGAAGGTTTTTTCGCCGCGCTCGCGCTGCCGTTCGTTGAGCCGCTCGAAGTCGTCGCGGCGCATATAGACCTCGCCGCGCACCTCCAGCACCGGCGGCGCCTCGCCGATCAGCTTCAGCGGGATCTGGCCGATGGTGCGCACGTTCTGCGTGACGTCCTCGCCGGTCTCGCCATCGCCACGCGTGGCGGCCTGCACCAGCACGCCCTGCTCGTAGCGCAGGTTCATCGCCAGGCCGTCGAACTTCAGCTCGGCGGCATATTCAACCGGCGGGTCCGACTCGTTCAAGCCCAGCTCGCGCCGCACCCGGGCATCGAACGCGATCGCGCCGCCCTCGGTGGTGTCGGTCTCGGTCGTGATCGACAGCATCGGCACGGCATGACGCACCGGCGTGAGGCCGTCCAGCACGGCCCCGATGACACGCTGGGTGGGCGAGTCCGGCGTCAGCAACTCGGGGTGGGCCGCCTCCAGGGCTTGCAGCTGCTGGAAAAGCCTGTCGTATTCGGCATCGGGGATCTCCGGTGCATCGAGCACGTAGTAACGGTGGGCATGGTGGTTCAGCTGGTCGCGCAACTCGGCAGCGCGCCGGACAGCATCGGCATTCGGGCTCATGGCGCCATTGTCGCGGCCAGGCCATCCGCGCACCGGCTCCGCACCCATCGCCCGGGACTCGGCCGCCATGTCCGGTAGATGACAAAGCGCCAGCCTGCTCGGGTGGTTGCACAGATTTCACGCGGTATCAACCAGAAATCTTGCTTTACCCGCCAGAGGTCATCGCCGCCGCGTTGACGCCGTTAGTCTGCGCGCCACCTTCACGCAAGGCATGAACCGACGCCTGAAACCAGGGCGCGGACCAACCAAGACCGACACGGAGCTCCCCGATGCGCATTCAACCCACGACTTGCCTCCTGGCCCTTTCCATCATCTCGGCGGCCGCGTTGACCGCCTGCGGTGGAGGCAGTGGATCCACCTCGCCGAGTTCCGACGGCAGCACCCCGGCCCAGCCCACGAGCGTCGATGTGCCGATCGCGATCAGCGACGGCGCCAGCGAAAACTGGGGCACCATCGGCGTGAAGCTGCTGAGCCTGTCCCTCACCAAGAAGGATGGCAGCCAGGTCGCGGTCAACCTGGGCACCACGCCGCTGCCGATCAACCTTGCGCAGCTCAACCAGATCGGCGAGCTGCTGAACAAGCAGACGCTCACCGCCGGCGACACCTTCACCGGCGCCACCTTGACGATTGCCGCCAACCCGGGGGACGTCACGCTGACCGTCGGCGCCGACCCCGAGCCGGGCTTCTCCGAGCCCGCCGGCAGCACCATCCCCGCCAGCCGCATCCAGATCCAGGGCGCGACCGGCGCCACCGGCAGCCTGACCGTCGCGATCCCGGTCAAGTTCGAGACCCCTCTGGTGGTGCCCAGCACGCCGGGCGCGGCGGTCAATATCGAAGTCGACCTCGGCCATCCGGCGCTGCTGACCGGGCATGTGCCCGTCGGCGGTTCGCAGCCCACCTGGGCGGTCAACTTCCAGTCCGGTCCGGTCAAGCACAAGCCGGTGTCAGATGTGTCCCGCCTGGTGATGCGCCACCACTACGGCAAGATCACCAGCATTTCCTCCGACAACACGACGCTCACCTACGCCAAGGAACTGCCGACCACGCCGGCCGTGTCGCCCCAGGTGCCGGTGGACACCGGCGTGTCCGTCAAGGTGCTGGCCGATGCGGCCAACGGCACCCTGGTCTATGACATCGACAGCAAGAAGGAAAGCACCGTCAAGGACTTCTCCAGCGTCGCCAGCGCGCTGGCCGCCGGCCGCTTCGTGCGCGTCGCGACCCGCTACCAGCAGAACGGCACCCTGGTCGCGACACGCCTGTGGATCTCGTCGACCTTCAACACCGTCTTCATCAGCCCGGAAGGCCATTTGCTGCGGGTCAACGGCGGCGGCAACGAAATCGTCGTCGCCGACGAAAACGGCAAGCCGGTCCGTGTGACCGTGGATGCCAACACCAAGTTCTACTTCCGCACGCCCGAAAACGCGCAAAGCGACACGACCGCCATCGGCAGCGGCCCATCGTTTGCAGTGGCCAAGAACCTGGTGCGCGGCTTCAAGGTCCATGTGCAGGCGGTCGACCCGCTGGCCACGCCAATGGTGGCCAAGAGCATCGACATTGAAACCGCCGCCTACGAAGGCCGCATCACCAGCGTGACGTCCACCGGCTTCATCTACAGCCGCGGCTTCGCCACCGGCGGTGACGGCTACGCCGCCAACATGGCCTACATCGACTCGGCCACCGCCAACGGCACCGACGGCAATGGCAACCCGGTGACCGGCTTCAAGTTCTGGAACGACAGCTTCCCGACGCTGGTGACGAGCGGCAGCGGCGCGGTGGCCAGCTTCATCAGCGCCACCGGTGGCAGCGTGTCCTTCGGCGGCACGGCCAAGCCGGTGTACGCCGAGGGCGCCAGCTATGCGCGTTGGGGTGACAAGGCGGCCACCAACGGCTGGGCCGCGCCCTGGGTCGTGCTGACGCCCACCAAGCTACCCCTCGCGACAGTTGCGAGCGTGAACACCGCCGGCAACAGTTTCACGATCACCGTGCCCGGCGGCACTACGCCGGTCAAGGTCAACTACAGCACCACGAGCGGTTCAGCCACCCAGGCCTACCAGGTGGACCGCAGCAAGGACCAGGTCACGATCACGCCGCAGGACCTGAGCTCCGCGGCAGGCCAGGCGGCTCTGGCGAATGGCCTGACGGTGAACGCGCGCGTGCAGCTGTCGGCGATCCCGCAGGCCGACGGCTCGCTCAAGGCCTACTCGCTGAAGTACTTCACCGGCACGCAGCAGCCGAAGTAAGCCGCTGCGGGGCGCCTGCCGTCAGGCGGCGCGCGCCCCGCGGGTGATCATCACCTGGTCGACCCGATGGCTGTCGACGTCGACGACCTCGAAGCGCCAGCCCTCCCACTCGACGACATCGGTGCGCCGCGGGATGCGGCGCAGCATCACCATCAGGAAGCCGGCCAGGGTGTCGTACTGGCCGGCATGCGGCCAGCCATCGATGCCCAGCGCCCGCTCGACGTCCGGGATGGGCGTGATGCCATCGGCCAGGAAGCTACCGTCCTCGCGGCGCACGATCTGCTCCTCGTCATGCGGCGCCACCAGGGCGCCCATGACGGTGCTCATCACATCGTTCAGCGTCACGACGCCCACCACCAGGCTGTACTCGTTGACGATCACCGCGAAGTCCTCGTGGGCCTCGCGGAACTGCGTCAGCATTTCGGACAGCGTGAGCCGGTCGGGCACGATCAGCACCTTCTTGACCAGTCCGTCCTGAGCCAGCGAGATCGGCTCGGCGCGCAGCACGCGCTGGAACAGGTCGGTGGCGTCGACATAGCCGACCACCTCGTCGATCTCTTCCTTGCAGACCAGGTAGGTCGAATGCGGTGACTCGGCGATGCGCGTGCGGATCAGCGCCTCGTCCTCGTCGAGCGCGAAAAAGACGATGCGCTCGCGCGTCGTCATCACGGTCTCGACGGTGCGGGTGTCCAGCTCGAACACATTCGCGATGACCTGCTGCTCCTCGCCAGCCACGACGCCGGCCTGGTAGCCGGCCTCGGTGAGCGCCAGGATGTCGCGGTAGCTGATGGTCTCGTCGCGCTTGGCCGGCAGCCCGAGCACGCGGATCAGGCCTTCGGTGATGCCGCTGAAGGCCCAGGCCAACGGCCGCAGCGCGCGGCACAGCAGCAGCATCGGCCCGACCAGCATCATCGCGACGCGCTCGGGCTCGTTCATCGACAGCCGCTTGGGCACCAGATCGGCCAGCACGATGAACATCGCGGTGATCGCCGCAAACGACGCCGCGAAGCCGAGCGTCGCGGCCAGCTCGGGCGACAGCGCCACCCGCAGCAACGTCTCGAAATGCGGCGTGAACGCGCCCTCGCCGACGATGCCGGCCAGGATGGCCACCGTGTTGACGCCGATCTGCACGACCGTGAAGTAGTCGCCGGGCTGTTCCTGCACGGCGAGCACCCGCAAGGCCCGGCTGTCGCCCGCATCGGCGCGCTGCTGCAGGTTGAGCCGCCGCGAAGCCGCCAACGACAGCTCGGCCATCGAGAAGAACGCACTGCCGAGGATCAGCAGGCCGATCAGCAGCAGGCTGGACGTCATCAGCTGAACAACCTGCGCGCAGCCGGGGACCCCGCGGCCAGGTCGCGCTCGGCGAGCGCCTCGTAGAGCTTCTTGAGCTCCACATCGATGGAGGCGAAGGCATGCAAGCCCAGCACCTGGCCGCGGTCATCGCAGACCTCGGCCTCGAGGTCGCGTGCCAGGGCCCGCGCCGATTCCTGCCAGACGGCGAAGGGCTCCAGCTCGGCAGGCGTTTGCGGCACATCCAGCGCCAGCGTCAGCTCGCGCAGCGACAGGGCTTCGGGGTCCTCGGCCAAAGCGGCCTGGGCATCGAACTGCAAGGTCAGCACTGGTGGCGCACCCTCGTCCGCCGACGGCAGCACGAGGCGGCCGGGCAGCGCGCCGGCGACAAAGCCATGCCGCGCCGCGGCCTGCTGCACAAAGCCCGGCGTCCAGGCGGCGCCCCTGGCGCGCAGCAGCAGCGCGAGCTGGGCATCGTGGCTGGCGGCGAACTGGTCCAGCTCGCGGGCGCGCGCGACCACATCGAGCATGTCGGGGAACTGCACAAAGCCGCCGATGCCGTCGGCGAAAGCCTGGATCTTCTGCACGAACTCAGAGTACTCGATCTCGTTGAGCGCGCCGCTGCGGTTGGCCATCTTCAGGCCGGCCTGGAACTCGCTGTAGCGCTGCCCCGGCGCCGGCAGTTCCCACTCGCCGGTCTCGGCATGCAGGCCCTCGATCTGCAAGGGCTTGGTGCCGGCGCGGCGGCTGCCGGGCTGGTGCTGCAGCGCGAGCTCGCCGGCCACCGGATGCTCGATCGTGATCGTCGCAATCGCGTCGATCAGCGCGTCGATGCGCGCCGACGGGCGCCGCAGCGGGCGGGCTACCGCGGGCAAGCTCACCGCGAGTGGCCCGGCCTCGGCGGCCGCATCGCCGGGCACCGGCGGCGCGTCGAAATGCGGCTCCTCCATGCGCAGCGGGTCGGCGCGCCGGGGGCCTGCCTTGCGCGCCGCCCAGGCGCCATGGGCCACCACGCCCGCCAGCACCACGCCGCCGGCCATCGCGAGAAGTTGGGTCAGGGTCACACTCATGCCAGTTCGGCCATTGCGAGGGCCTTGTCCATGTCGACGGCAACGATACGGGACACGCCCTGCTCCTGCATCGTCACGCCGATCAGTTGCTCCGCCATCTCCATCGCGATCTTGTTGTGCGAGATGAAGAGGAATTGGGTCACGCGGCTCATCTGCGAGACGAGCTTGGCATAGCGTTCAGTGTTGGCATCGTCCAGCGGCGCGTCCACCTCGTCCAACAGGCAGAACGGCGCGGGGTTGAGCTGGAAGATCGCGAACACCAGCGCGATGGCCGTCAGCGCCTTCTCGCCGCCCGACAGCAGATGGATGGTGCTGTTCTTCTTGCCCGGCGGCTGGGCCATGACCTGCACGCCGGCGTCCAAGATTTCGTCGCCCGTCATCACCAGCCGGGCCTGGCCGCCGCCAAACAGGCTGGGGAACATGCGGCCGAAGTGTTCGTTGACCTGGTTGAAGGTCGAACCCAGCAGGTCACGCGTCTCTAGGTCGATCTTGTGGATCGCGTCTTCCAGTGTCTTGATGGCCGCGTTCAGGTCGGCGCACTGCGAGTCGAGGAAGGTCTTGCGCTCGCGCGCCGCGGTGAGCTCGTCCAGTGCGGCGAGGTTGACGGCACCGAGCGCCGCGATCTCGCGGTTGATGCGGTCGATCTCGCCCTGCAGGCCGTAGAGCTTGACGCCGCCGTCCTCGATGGACTTGGCCAGCGCTTCGAGGTCGACGGCCGCCGCTTCCAGCTGCTCTCGGTACTGCGCGCCGCCCAGTTGCGCCGCCTGCTCTTCCAGCTGCAGCTTGGTGATCGCCTCGCGCAGCGGGTCCAGGCTGCGCTCGAAGCTCAGGCGCTGCTCATCGGCCTTGCGCAGACGCAAGCTGAGGTCGTCGTAGCTGGCGCGCACGGCGGCCAGCGCCTGCTCGCGCTCCAGCTTCAGCGCCAGCGCGTCCTGCAGGCCGGCCTGGGCGGCGGCGTCGTTGAAGCCGTCGAGCTCGGTCTGCAGGCTGGCGGCAGAGCTGGCGACGGTGGCAATCTGCGCCTGGGCCGTCTCGATGCCGCGCTGCAGCTCGCCGCGGCGCGCGGCCAGGGTCTGGGTCGCGAAACGGGCCTCCTGGGCTCGGCGCTCCAGAGTTCGCAATTGCTCGCGGGCCTCGGCCAGCTTGCGCTCGGCGGCGATCACGCCGTCCTCCAGTTCGGCATGGCGCTGCTGCGCTTCCCCGAGCTGGAGGTCGAGCTCCTCGAAGCGAGCCTCGCCCACCGCACGGCGCTCCTGCAGCGCCTCCTGCTGCGCGGCGATCTCGGCCAGCTCGGCGTCCAGCGCCGCGCGGCGCTGCTGGCTGGCCTCGGCCTGCTGGCTCAGGCGCAGCAGCTCGACATGGAGCTGGTGCGCGCGGGTCTGTGCCTCGCTGGCCTCGCGGCGCAGCGCAGTCAGGCGGCCATTGGCATCGTTGAACTGATGCTCGACACGCGTCAGCGCCAGCCTCGCTTCGTCGGCGATCTGCTGTTGCGCGCGCTGCGCGCTGGTCAGCTGCTCGATCTCCTGCGCGCGCGCCAGCAGGCCGGCCTGTTCGGAATCGGGTGCATAGAAGGTGACCGAGAACTGGCCGACGGCATGGCCCTGCGGCGTCAGGATCAGCTCGCCATGCGTCAGGCGGCCACGGGCGGCCAGCGCATCATCGAGGTTGGCCGCCGTGTAGACGCCTTCCAGCCAGTCATTCAGCAGTGCGATCAGCCCGGCATCGTTGAGCTTCAGCAGCGAGGTCAGCGTGGGCAGGGTCTCGTGGGTGTTGGCAATCGCCCCCGGCGGCGGCGAGTAGAAGGCCAAACGTGCCGGCGGTGCATCGGTCTCGAAGGCGCGCACCGTGTCCAGCCGGCCGACGCTGAGCGCGCCCATGCGCTCGCGCAGCGCGGCCTCGAGCGCGTTTTCCCAGCCTTGCTGGATATGCAGCTGGGTCCACAGGCCTTGCAGACCGTCCAGCCCATGCTTGGCCAGCCAGGGCTTGAGCTTGCCCTCGGTTTGCACCTTCTCCTGCAGCGCCTTGAGCGCTTCGAGCCGCGCCGTCAGCTCGGACTGCTTGGCCAGCTGCGCATTGGCATCCTGCTGCGCCGCGCGGCGCTGGTCTTCCAACTGCGGCAGCTGCTCGGCCAGCTCCTGCAGCCGCCCTTCCGACAGCTCGCGCGCCTCGTCGGCGGCCGCACTGCGCTCGCGCAGGGCTTCCAGCGCGTCTTGATCGGGGGCGCCGAGCGCGCGGGACTCGGCCGTGAGCCTGTCCTCGCGCTGGCGCAGCGCCCTCGCCTGCTCGTCCACGCTGCGGCTCTCCGCGGCCAGCACCTGGATCTGCTGCTGCACCTGGGCCACCAGTGTGCGCTGCTCATTGGCGCGGGTCTGCGCCGCACGCAGCGCATCCTCGGCATTGGGCAGCTGGGCCTGCTGCTCCTCGGCCTGCGCTGCCAGGATCTCGCTCTGCTCGTCGGCGCCGGCGATCTGCTCGGCAATGCCCTCCAGCTCGGCAGTCGACTGCTCGACGCGCTCGCGCCACTGCTGGTCCTGCGCATGCAGCTCGGCCAGGCGCTGCTGGGCGCGGTTGCGGCTTTCGACGACGAAGCGGATGCGCTCTTCGAGCCGGCTCACTTCGAGCTGGGCCTCGGCATAGCGGCCTTGGCTGGCGTGCAGCTCATCGCCGGCGGCGTAGTGCTGCTGGCGCACTTCCTCGAGCGTGGCCTCGACGGCGCGCAGCTCGGCCAGGCGGGACTCCAGCGCGTTCAGCGCCTCGGCATGCGCTGCCTTGACGCGCGCCGCCTCGGCGCCAGCGTCTCTGGCTTTCAGCCACCAGAGCTGGTGCAGCTTGAGCGTGCCGGCGTCCTGCAGCTGGCGGTAGCTCGCGGCGACTTCGGCCTGGCGCTCCAGCTTCTCGAGGTTGGCATTGAGCTCGCGCAGGATGTCGTCGACCCGCGTGAGGTTCTCGCGCGTGTCCTTGAGCCGGTTCTCGGTCTCGCGGCGGCGCTCCTTGTACTTGGACACGCCCGCGGCTTCTTCGAGGAAGAGGCGCAGCTCCTCGGGCTTGCTCTCGATGATGCGGGAGATGGTGCCCTGGCCGATGATGGCGTAGGCCCGCGGACCCAGGCCGGTGCCAAGGAACACGTCCTGCACGTCGCGGCGGCGCACCGGCTGGTTGTTGATGAAGTAGCTGCTGGTGCCGTCGCGGGTCAGCACGCGCTTGACGGCGATCTCGCTGAACTGGTTCCACGGCCCACCGGCACGCGCGCTGCTGTTGTCGAACACCAGCTCCACGCTGGCCCGGCCCGCCGGCTTGCGGTTGCCGCTGCCGTTGAAGATCACGTCCTGCATGGACTCGCCACGCAGCTCGCTGGCCTTGCTCTCGCCCAGCACCCAACGCACCGCGTCCATGATGTTGGACTTGCCGCAGCCGTTCGGCCCCACGACGCCGACCAGCTGCCCGGGCAGTTGGAAGGTCGTGGGTTCAGCGAAGGATTTGAAGCCGGCCAGCTTGATCGAGTTCAGCCGCATGAAGCGTGGACCTAAGCCCTTGATTTGGCTAAAGAAAAGCGCCTTCGACGGGCGCTTTGACGGGGTCGGATGATACCATTCGCCCCCTCCCCGAAAGACCCAAGAACATGGCCACCAAGAAGTCCGCCGCCCCCGCCAAGAAGAACAGCAAGCCCAAGATGCGCGAGGTGCCCAAGAACCCGCCGAGCAAGCCGAGCAAGGACATCCTGGTCTTCCCGAACCCCAACCCGGAGCGCGACTACGTCATCCAGTTCCAGGTGCCCGAGTTCACCTGCCACTGCCCGCTGACCGGCCAGCCGGACTTCGCCCACTTCACGATCGACATGATCGCGGACGAGCTCTGCGTCGAGCTCAAGAGCCTGAAGATGTACTTCTGGAGCTACCGCGACGAAGGCGCCTTCCACGAGAAGGTCACGAACAAGATCCTCGACGACATCGTCGCGGTGACCGACCCGCGGTTCATCCGCATCACGGCCAAGTGGTATGTGCGCGGCGGCATCTACACCAATGTCGTCGCCGAGCACCGCAAGCCCGGCTGGACGCCCGCACCGCGCGTGGACCTGCCGGCGCTTGGCTTCGAGTCGGGGATGCTGGGCGCATGAATCCATTGCTGGAGCGGCTGCAGCCCTACCCGTTCGAGCGACTGCGGCAACTCACCGCCGGCATCGCGCCCAACCCCGAGTTCGCGCCGATTTCGCTCGGCATCGGCGAGCCCCGCCATGCCGCGCCGGCGCTCATCGAAGAGGCATTGCGCGGCGCGATGTCCGGGCTGTCCAGCTACCCGGCCACCGCCGGCACGCCGGCGCTTCGCGAGGCGATTGCCGGCTGGATTCATCGCCGCTACGGCCTGACTCTGGACGCCACCAGCCAGGTGCTGCCGGTCAACGGTTCGCGCGAGGCGCTGTTCGCGATTGCGCAGACCGTGGTCGACCGGTCCAGGCCGGCGCCCATCGTGGTCTGCCCGAATCCGTTCTATCAGATCTACGAAGGCGCCGCGCTGCTCGCGGGCGCCGACGTCTTCTTCGCCAACGCCGACCGGGCGCGCAATTTCGCGGTCGATTGGTCCCAGGTGGACGGGCCGACCTGGGCCCGCACCCAGCTGGTGTATGTCTGCTCGCCGGGCAACCCGAGCGGCGCCGTGATGCCGCTGGCCGAATGGCAGGCCCTGTTCGAGCTGAGCGACCGCCATGGCTTTGTGATTGCGTCCGATGAGTGCTACTCGGAGATCTATTTCCGCGACGAGGCACCGCTTGGCGGCCTTGAGGCGGCGGCGCGCCTGGGCCGCACGGACTTCCGCAACCTGATCGCCTTCACCTCGCTGTCCAAGCGCTCCAACGTGCCCGGGCTGCGTTCCGGCTTCGTGGCGGGCGACGCGGCGCTGCTGAAGCAATTCCTGCTCTACCGCACCTATCACGGCAGTGCGATGAGCCCGCTGGTGCAAGCCGCCAGCATCGCGGCCTGGAACGACGAGGCCCATGTCGTCGACAACCGCGCGCGCTACCGTCGCAAGTTCGCAGACATCACGCCGCTGCTCTCCCCGGTCCTCGACGTCGCCCTGCCCGACGCGGGCTTTTACCTCTGGGCGGGCGTCCCTGGCGGAGACGATGTCGCCTTCGCCCAGGGGCTGCTCGCTCAATACAATCTCACGGTGTTGCCGGGCAGCCTGCTGGCCCGCGAAGCCCACGGCATCAACCCCGGTGCGGGGCGCATCCGTCTCGCCCTGGTGGCCGAAGAGGCCGAATGCTTTGAAGCCGCCCGCCGCATCGTCTCCTTCACGACCTCCCGCCCATGAACGCTGCTGAACTGCAAAGCCTGATCGACCTCGCCTGGGACAACCGCGCCTCGCTGGACCCGTCCAACGCCCCCGAACTCCGTCAGGCCGTCGACCACGTCATCGCCGAACTCGATGCCGGCCGGCTGCGCGTGGCCACCCGCGAGGGCGTGGGCCAGTGGACGGTGCACCAGTGGATCAAGAAGGCGGTGCTGCTGTCCTTCCGCCTGAACGACAACCGCCTGATGGGCGACAAGGACCTGACCTTCTTCGACAAGGTGCCCACCAAGTTCGCCGGCATGAGCGAGGCCGAGCTGCGCGCCACCGGCGTGCGCGTGGTGCCGCCGGCCGTCGCTCGCCGCGGCAGCTTCCAGGCGAAGAACGTGGTGCTGATGCCTTCGTACGTGAACATCGGCGCCTATGTCGACGAAGGCGCGATGGTCGACACCTGGGCCACGGTCGGCTCCTGCGCGCAGATCGGCAAGAACGTGCATCTGTCCGGCGGCGTCGGCATCGGCGGCGTGCTGGAGCCGCTGCAGGCCAACCCGACCATCATCGAAGACAACTGCTTCATCGGCGCCCGCTCCGAGGTGGTCGAAGGCGTCATCGTCGAGGAGAACTCGGTGATCTCGATGGGCGTCTACATCGGCCAGAGCACGCCGATCTACGACCGCGCGACCGATACCGTCAGCTACGGCCGCATCCCGGCCGGCTCGGTCGTGATCTCGGGCTCGCTGCCCAAGGACGGCGGCCGCTACTCGCTGTACGCGGCCATCATCGTCAAGCGGGTCGATGCGCAGACGCGCTCCAAGACCAGCATCAACGAACTGCTGCGGGCCTGATCATGGCCGGCGGCAACATGGAACGCATCCTGCGGCTGATGGCCGACAAGGGTGCATCGGACTGCTATCTGTCGGCCAATATGCCGGTGCTGATCCGCATCAACGGGCAGACCGTGCAGCTTTCCGACCAGTTGCTGACGCCGCCTCAGCCACGCCAGTTGATCGCCGAGGTCATCGATCCGGTGTCGCTCACCGAGCTCGACAACAGCGGCGAGCTGAACATGGCCGTGTCGGTCAACGGCGTCGGCAGCTTCCGGCTGTCCGGGTTTCGGCAACGGGGCTCGATCGCCGGCGTGTTCCGCCACATCCCGCATGACATCCCGACCTTGGAGTCCCTCGGCCTGCCGCCCATCCTGGGGCAGATGATCAAGGAAAAGCGCGGCCTGATTTTGATGGTGGGCGCCACCGGCACCGGCAAGAGCACCACGCTGGCTGCCATGCTGGAGCTGCGCAACCAGACGATGACCGGGCACATCCTGACGATCGAGGACCCGATCGAATACCTGTTCAGCAACAAGCGCTCGGTCGTCAACCAGCGCGAGATCGGGCGCGACACCGCCTCGTTGCAGGTCGCCCTGAAGAACGCGCTGCGCCAGGCACCCGACTGCATCCTGATCGGCGAGATCCGCGACCGCGAGACCATGACCGCTGCGATCAGCTATGCCCTGTCGGGCCATCTGGTGCTGGCCACGCTGCACGGCAACAACACCTACCACGCGCTGAACCGCATCCTGTCCTTCTACACGCCCGAGTCGCGGCCGGCGCT
Organism: Burkholderiales bacterium; assembly: GCA_003963075.1. Classification (GTDB taxonomy): domain Bacteria; phylum Pseudomonadota; class Gammaproteobacteria; order Burkholderiales; family Burkholderiaceae_C; genus Pelomonas. The sequence continues at coordinate 723 of RXJV01000045.1, read as the reverse complement.
GCTGAACGACCTCGCGGCCGGCCTGAAGGCCGTCGTCTCGCAGCGCCTGGTGCGCGCCACCGCCGGCGGGCGCGTGCCGGTCATCGAGATCCTGTTCAACACCAAGTTGACCGCCGAGCTGATCGAGCAGGGCGACTTCGCCGGCGTGAAGGAGGCGATGGAGAAGTCCATCGCCGAGGGCTCGCAGACTTACGAAGAGCACTTCGCCAAACTGATCACCGACGGCACCATCACCCGCGAGGAAGGCCTGGCCTTCGCCGACTCGCCGACCAACCTGCTGTGGCGGCTGCAGAACGAGGCGCCCGGCGCGCGCCTCACGAACGCGCCGCGCAAGGAAGAAAAGGCCGGCGACGAAGCCAGCTTCACCGAAATCACACTCGACGTGCGCCACCCTTGAAGCTGATCAATTGCATCGACGAACAAGCCGCCCGCCTCGCCCAGGCGGGCTTGTTTTTTGGCCATGGCACGAGCAACGCCTTCGACGAGGCGGTGTGGCTGGTGCTTTGGCGCCTGGGGCTGCCGCTGGATGCGCTGGACGAGCACGAAGAACGGGAGCTGAGCCCGGGTGAGCAAGCCGCCGTCGTCGCGCTGATCGACCAGCGCATCGCCACCCGCAAGCCCGCGGCCTACCTGACCGGCGAGGCCTGGCTGCAGGGCGTGCCCTTCACGATCGACGAGCGCGCCATCGTGCCGCGCAGCTTCATCGCCGAGCTGATCGCCGAC
>RXJV01000006.1 GCA_003963075.1 Burkholderiales bacterium | reverse complement strand
TCGACGACCACAAGGTCATCGAGGCCATCTCGCCGGCCAAGGACGTCGACGGTTTTCACATCGCCAGCGCCGGCGCGCTGGTGGTGGGTGAGCCCGGCTTCAAGGCCTGCACGCCCTATGGCTGCATGAAGATGCTGGAGAGCATCGGCATGGGCAACCTCAAGGGCAAGCACGCCGTCGTGATCGGCCGCAGCAATATCGTCGGCAAGCCGATGGCGCTGATGCTGCTGGCGGCGAACGCCACCGTCACCGTCTGCCACAGCGGCACGGCCGATCTCGGCGCGATGACCCGCCAGGCCGACGTCATCGTCGCCGCCGTGGGCAAACGCAAGGTGCTGACGGCCGACATGGTCAAGCCCGGCGCCGTCGTCATCGACGTGGGCATGAACCGCAACGACGAGGGCAAGCTCTGCGGCGACGTGGACTTCGACGGCATCCGTCAGGTGGCGGGTTGGATCACCCCGGTTCCGGGTGGGGTCGGCCCGATGACGATTGCCATGCTGCTGGTCAACACGCTTGAATCTGCGGAGCGAGCCCACCCCGTACCGGCTTCGCCGGCCCCCTCAAGGGGGCGCTGACGTCCGCCCGGCAAAGCCGGATCGGCGTCAGCCGCGCGATGTCCGGCCGCGCATCGCGGTCCGGCTTGAAAACTGCCCGAGTTGCAACACATGACCGAGATGACGAACCCCCTGCTCTCCACCGCCGCCCTGCCCGACTTCGCGGCCATCCGGCCCGAACACGTCCAGCCCGCCATTCAAGAGCTGCTGGTCGCCGCGCAGGCAGCCCTCGATGAAGCCGTCAAACCCGAGACTCCGGCCGACTACGACCGTCTGTCGGGCATCCTCGACACGGCCTCCGAGCGCCTGGGCGCCGCCTGGGGCGCCGTCGGCCACCTCAACGCCGTGGCCGACACACCGGCACTGCGCGAGGCCTACAACGCGATGCTGCCGGCCGTCACCGAGTTCAGCACCGCGATGGGTGCCAACGAGGCGCTGTTCGCCAAGTACAAGGCGGTGCTGACAGCCCAGGGCGCGGCATTGCCTGCCGCGCGCCAGCAGCTGCTCAAGCACGCGATCCGCGACTTCGTGCTGTCCGGCGCCGAGCTGCAGGGCGAAGCCCGCGAGCGCTTCGCCGCGATCCAGGAGCGCAGCGCCGAGCTGCAACAGCAGTTCAGCGAGCATGTGCTGGACGCCACCGACGGCTGGTCCTACATCGCCAGCACCGAGGAACTGGCCGGCGTGCCGCAGGACGTGCTGGACGCCACGCGGCTGGACGACGGCGGCCACAAGCTGACGCTGCACTTCCCGGTCTACCTGCCGGTCATGCAGTACGCCGAGAACCGCGCGCTGCGCGAGCGGCTGTACCGTGCCTATGTGACCCGGGCCAGCGAGGTGCTGGAGGCGGGCAGCAAGCCCGAGTGGGACAACAGCGCGGCGATGCGCGAGATCGTCGCGCTGCGCCAGGAAGAGGCCCGGCTGCTGGGCTATGCCAGCTTCGCCGAGGTGTCGCTGGCGCCCAAGATGGCCTCGTCGCCGGCCGAGGTGATGGCCTTCCTGCGTGACCTGGCCCGCCGTGCCCGCCCCTTCGCCGAGAAGGACCTGGCCGAGCTGCGCGAGTTCGCCAGCGGAGCGCCGCTCGAAAGCTGGGATGTGTCCTACTGGAGCGAGAAGCTCAAGGAGGCCCGCTACGCCTTCAGCGACCAGACCGTGAAGCAGTACTTCACCGCCCCGCGCGTCGTCGCCGGCCTGTTCTCGATCATCGAGCGGCTGTTCGACGTGAGCATCACCGAGGCGCCGGCCTCGGTCTGGCACGACAGCGTCAAGTTCTACGAACTGCGCCGCGGCGGCGAGAAGATCGCCAGCTTTTACCTCGACCTCTACGCCCGGCCCGGCAAGCGCCCCGGCGCGTGGATGGACGACGTGCGCAGCCGCTGGCTCAAGCCCGAGATCAACGGGGTTCGCGAGCAGCAGCTGCCGGTGGCTCAACTGGTCTGCAACTTCGCCTCTCCGGTCGGCGACAAGCCGGCCCTGCTGACGCATGACGACGTCATCACCCTCTTCCACGAATTCGGCCACGGCCTGCACCACATGCTCACCCAGGTCAACGACCTGGGTGTGTCCGGCATCTCCGGCGTGGAATGGGACGCCGTCGAGCTGCCCAGCCAGTTCATGGAGAACTTCTGCTGGGAGTGGGAGGTGCTGCAGCAGCTGAGCGGCCATGTCGACAGCGGCGAGCCGCTGCCGCGCGAGCTGTTCGACAAGATGCTGGCGGCCAAGAACTTCCAGAGCGGGCTGATGACGCTGCGCCAGATCGAGTTCGCGCTGTTCGACATGCGGCTGCATGGCGAACCCGGCGCCGAGGCCGATGTGCAGAAGCTGCTGGACGAAGTGCGCGCCGAAGTGGCCGTGCTGATCCCGCCCGCCTTCAACCGCTTCCAGCACAGCTTCTCGCACATCTTCGCGGGCGGCTATGCGGCCGGCTACTACAGCTACAAATGGGCCGAGCTGCTCAGCGCCGACGCCTGGAGCGCGTTCGAGGAGGAAGGCGTGTTCAACGCCGCCACCGGCCGGCGCTTCCTGCGCGAGGTGCTGGAACAGGGCGGCGCGCGCGACGCGATCGACAACTTCAAGGCCTTCCGCGGCCGCGAGCCGAAGATCGACGCGCTGCTGCGCCACCAGGGCATGGCCTGAGTGCCGCCGCGGCCAGTCACAGCCCCCTGCGTTCCTGCTCCTTCCAGAGCTGCGCGCCGCGCTCGATGAAACCCGGCATCAGCTTGTTCTGGCGCAGCTTGAACATCGCGCGGGTCAGCGCCCCGCGCAGTTCCGGCGTGTTGCACGGCGAGCGGTGCGAGATCGTCATATAGAGCGGCTCCTGGACCAGAGCCGTGGGCAACAGACGCAGCTTGCGAAGCCCCAAGCGGGAGATGAAGGCCTCGGCCGGGCCGTCCTCGTAGACGATGTAATCGGCCCGGCCGCGCTCAAGCATCTGCAGCGCCTGATCCAGGGTGCTGACCGTTGACAGGCTCAGCGATTCGCTGGCAAAGCGGTCGAAGGCCTGGCCGAAGCTCTTGTTGGTGACGGTCAGGCCCTTGCGGGAGATCAGGTCTTCCCAGCGCTGGTAGGGGAAGGTCGCACCCTCGCGCTGGATGATCACCGAGCGCGTGTCCATCAAGGACGGTATCGCGTAGTCCATGTACTCGGTGCGTGACAGCGCGAAGAACGCCCCAGCGAGCAAGTCGACGCGGCCGGCCCGCATCTCCTCCTGAACCCGCGCCCAGTTGCCCACATAGCGCAGCTCGATGGTCACGCCGATTTCGCGGCCCAGCCATTCCATCAATTCGGCCACCGCGCCGTCGAGCCGGGCATCGTTGTCCGGGTTGCGCCAGATGAAGGGCGGGTACTGCGGATTGCCCGAGGCCGTGAGGACCTTGCAGCCCGTCGGGGCCTGGGCCGTTGCCGCTGCTGACAGCCCGCCCAGCAGCAGGGCAAGCCCCCATCGAATGCAAATGAGAGACAGACCGTGGCGCATCAACCTACCCTGTCATCTTATTGAGGTGTCACGCTAACTCGCGGGTGTCAGGGTTGGCAAGCCCCGTCTGCTGTTGACAATGACGACATCGGGGCCACGGTCCTGGGCCCTGTCGACCTGCGGGCATGAACCGGTCCGCCCTGCGCGCGCACTGGCGCAAACTGCGGGCATGGACACCACAGCATTCCCGGCCACCGTGCTGCAGCCGCTCGGCCACGCCGCCGCTCCAGGCCTGCCGGCCCCCCGCGCCCACGGCCTGGCGCTCTGCGCCCCCGCCGAAGTGATCACCTCGTTGCAGGCCAGACGCGGCGGGCGCAACCTCGCAGCACTCAGGCCGGGCCGGCGGGTCGCCCGCCGGGCGGGCCGAGCATGCGCTGCATCGCCCTTTGGCGCGGCATCAATGTCGGCCGTGCCAAGCGCCTCGCGATGGCTGACCTGACGACCCTGCTCACCGAGCTCGGCGCCACGCAGGTGCGCACCCTGCTGAACAGTGGCAATGCGGTGTTCGACGTGAAGCGCCGGCTCGGCGCCGCCACCCTCCGCCGCGCCGTGGCCGAGCGCCTGGGCGTTGACGCCGCCGTCATCATCAAAACCGCCGACGAGTGGGCCGCCATCGCCGCTGCGCACGGCATCGCCGAGGCCGATGACCCGAGCCGCCTGCTGGTGATCATCACCAGCGATGCGGCTGCCCTGCGCGCAGCCGCCGGTGTCGAGCCGCAGGGTGAGGAACGCCTCGTCGTCACGCCACATGCGGCCTACCTCTGGTGTGCCCACGGCATCCTTGCAAGCCGCGCCGGCCAGCAGTTGCTGCAGCGGCTCGGCGACCACGGCACGACGCGCAACTGGGCCACGGTGCAGAAGCTGCACGTGCTGGCGCAGGCGGGCAAGGGCAACAGCGGCTGAGCGCAGCGCGGCGGGGGCCGGCGTCTCAGCGCCCGCACCGAGGGCGCCGCATCATGCGCCCGACTCCGGCCGGGACGCGCCGGCCAGGCTGTCGGCGGCGTCGGCCACGCTCCAGAACAGGCCTTCGGGCCGCCCCAGGCCATCGGGCGCGCTGCGCGCCAGCAGCGCCCGCACCGGCTCCTTCACCCGCGCCAGCAGCAGGCGCTGGCCGCGATCCTGTAGCCGGCGGTCCAGCTCCAGCAGGCATTCCAGGGCCGTGCTGTCGAGGTCGCCGCTTTCTTCCAGGCTCAGCACCAGCGTGGCGGCACCACGGGCGGCCAGTTGCGCCGCGGCCTCGGCCATCACGCGTTCGGCACTCGCAAAGAACAGCGGCTCCTGCGGCCGCAGGATCAGGGCCCCCGGCACCGGCACCGCGTCCGGATGCTCCGGGCGGTTGACGAAATTGCGCGTGCCCGGCAACGCGGCCAGCTCATGCAGCACCGGCTGGCTGAAGCGGCGCAAGGCCTCGACGATGGACAGCGCGACGGCCGCCAGCATGCCGTGCAGCAGGCCGAGCGCCAGCACCGCGACCACGGCCCCGGCGACGAGCAGCCGGTCGCGCCCGAGCCGCCAGGTGGCCACCAGGGGCGCCGGGGACAGCGCATGCCACAGCGCCGCGATGACGGCCACGCCCAGCACCGGCCGCGGCAGCCACTGCAGCGCCGGGAGCGCCACCGCGATCGCCAGGCCCAGCACCCCGCAGGCGATGGCCCCTGCACGGCGGCTCTGCGCGCCGGCACCGTGATTGGCCGCGCTGGCCGAGAAGCCCGCGCCGACCGGCATGCCCTGCAGCAGCCCGCTGGCGAGATTGGCCGCGCCAAGGGCCAGCAACTCGCGGTTGGCATTCAGCGTGTCGCCCCGCTGCAGGGCCAGCGCGCGCATGCTGCCCCAGGACTCGGCGAACAGCAGCACCACCAGGCCGACCGCCAGCTCGGCGACGCGCAGCCAGGCGTCGCGGCCCAGGTCCGGCAGATGCGGCGCAAAGCCCGGCGCCGCCACCGTGCCGACCATCTCGACGCCCACGCCGCGCAGGTCCAGCAGCCGCGTCGCGATGATGGCCGCCACCAGGGCGATCAGCGAAGCCGGCCAGCTCGGCCAGCGCCGCAGCCAGGCGATCAGCCCGCCGGCGGCCAGGGCCACCAGCAGGCTCGGCAGCTGCCACTCGGCCGCATGGGCCAGCACCCAGGCCAGCAGTTGCAGCACGGCCAGGCCCGGCGGCGGATGCAGGCCGAGCACATCCGGCAATTGGCGGATCACGATGGTGATCGCCAGCGCGAACGCGAAGCCCCGCAGCACCGGCCGGGACACGAAGGCCGACAGCTGGCCCTGCCGCGCCGCCGCGAGCGCCAGCAGCACCGCGCCGGCCGCCAGCGTGAGTGCCAGCAGGGCCTCGGTCGGCGCGATGCCGGCCAGGCCCGCGGCGGCCGCAGCGGCCAGGCTGGCGCTGGACGAGGTCGGCGCGACGATGGCGTCGCGGCTGCGGCCGAGCAGGGCATAGACCAACAGGCCCACCAGTGCCGCCGCGAACGCGTGGGCCACCGGCAGCCCCGCCAGGCCGGCATAGGCCACACCCTCGGGCAGCAGCAGGCCGGCCACGCACAGGCCGGCGGTCAGGTCGGCACGCCAGCCGCGGCGGGTCGCGTCAGCGGCCAAGCTCGGCCACCCGGAAGCCACCCTGGTCGTAGGCGCGGCAATAGGCGGCCCAGTCCTTGCGCGTCTGCTCGGCGGTCGCGCGCGCCAGCGCCACGAGGCGGTCGCGCCATTTGCCATCGCCGGCGCCGCGCCGGCCGAAGTCGATCAGTTCGTCCGCCGTGGCGGAGCCCTGCCGGCCCGCGGAGCGCAGCTGCGCCCAGGCCATCAGCCGCCCCATCGTGCCCAGGCTGTCGGCCAACGCATGCCCGTGCTTCGACAGCGCGGCCAGGTCGAGCCTGTCCTCGCTGGGCTGCAGCCCGCGCAGCACATAGGGCTGGCCGTCGAGCCTCACCGCATGCAGGAAAGCCATGCTCACCGCCTGCATCCGCTGCTGCACCGCGACCAGGCGCTGTGCGGCATCGCCGAACTTGGGCTGCCGGCAGCCACCGGCCGGCGCCAGCACCGACGGCAGGATCTGCTTCAGGTCCAGCAGGTACTGGCCGCCGGCCACGCCCTTGCCGCGCACCAGGATGACGTAGCGCTCCAAGCCAAGGCTGCCGGTCCCGGCGATGCGCCGCGCGACGTCCAGCACCTCGAAGAAGCGCGGGTCGGGCTGGGTCTGCGCGAAGCCCTGCATGAATTCGCTGACGCGCTGCTTCTGCGGCTTGCTCGCCGCCAGCGCACGCTGGCCGTCGATCTCCAGGCGGTGGTAGCGGCCGGATCGGTTTGGCGCCGCGCAGCGCCGGGCCAGGAAATCGGCACGCTTGCGCAGGCCGACCTGGTCCAGCAGTTCGCGCACCGCGCCGGTGGCGGTCTCGCGCTCCAGCCAGTAGGCCTTGCCGGCCGCCAGCGCGTCGGCATAGGCATCGGTCATCGCACGGCACAGGCGCTGGGTGTGCGTCGCGTCCAGATGCAGTTCGTCGGCCGCCAGCCACAGGCTGGTCAGCAGCCGCAGCGGGTCCCAGGCGGCGGGTGCCAGCGCGGCCTCGTCGAAGTCGTTGAGGTCGAAATAGGCCAGCCGGTTGTCGCCCTTGTAGCTGCCGAAGTTTTCGAGGTGCATGTCGCCGCAGCACCAGGCCGGCGGCGCGCTGCGGAGCACGCCGCGGCGCTGCACGCGCGCATGGAAGAGATGGGCGGTGCCGCGCAGGAAGATGAAGGGGCTTTGCCGCATCTTCTCGAACTTCATCTGCAGCCGCTCGGGATCGCGCCCGGCATTGAAATCCAGGATGGAGGCCACGAGGTCCATGTCACTGCTCCGGCAAGGTGTGGACGCGCATGCCGACGTCGTCGTGCGGCGGCTCGCGCCAGGCCGCGCGCCGGACGACGCGGCGGCCATCGTGCAGGCCGGCGTCCCAGCGTGCCTGCAGGCGTGCGGCGGTGAAATCGATGTCGCGCCAGGAGTCCTCGCCCGGCTGGGCCTGCATCACCAGGTGCTCGACATCGATGCGCGAGTCGCAGCCCAGGGCCAGCAGGGCCTTCACGGCCGGGTCGGCCGCCGCTGCGGGCCCGAGCCGGCGGCCGACCTGCCGCAGCGCGCGGCGCAGGTTCTGCATCCGGGCATGGTCGTCGAGGTGCTCGCAGATGCGGCTGGCGTACTGGATGTCCTTGTAGCGCGTCAGCGCCTGGGCCATGGTGCGCGGCGCGGCTTCGCTGGCATCCCACAGGTCGACCATGAAGCACAGGGTGTCGCGGCGTTCGCTGTCGTCGAGCACCACGTCCAGCGGCGTGTTCGAGTAGATGCCGCCGTCCCAATAGGCCTCGCGCCCGATCTGCACCGGCGCGAAGCCCGGCGGCAGTGCGCCGCTGGCCAGCACATGCGGGGCGCGGATGCGGGTCTGCGCGTCGCGGTTGTCGAACCTGGCCAGCTCGCCGGTGCGCACATTGACGGCGCACAGCGTCAGCCGCGTGTCGCCGGCGTCGATCAGCGCGTAGTTCACCAGCTCGTCCAGCGTCGCCGCGAGTGGCGAGGTGTCGTAGAACCCCAGCTCGGTCAGCGGCGCCGGTCGGTTCAGGTCCCAGGCCAACGGGCCGCGCGGCCGGAAGAAGCCGGGCACGCCGCCGACCAGGGTCTGCCAGGTCTGCAGCCCCGCGGCGAAGGCATTCGTCGGCCCGGCCATCGGCAGACCGGGCCGCGTCACGCGCGACCAGAACTCGCGCAGCGCGGCGATGCGGTCTGCCGGCTTGTTGCCGGCGATCAGCGTCGCATTGATCGCGCCGATGGAGGTGCCCACCAGCCAGTCCGGCGCGATGCCGCCGGCGTCGAGCGCCTCGGCCACGCCGGCCTGGTAGGCGCCCAGGGCGCCGCCGCCCTGGAAGACATAGACCGTCTGCGGCGGGCGCCGGCTGGCCATCAGGCGGCCTGCAGCGTCACGCCGTCATCGCAGGGGACGGCCTGGAAGACCGGCAAGGCCTCGCAGGCCGCGGCATGCGCGACAAGGGCGGGGAATGCGGCCGCCGGCACCGGGTCCGCGAGCACCGACTGGGTGAAGGTCCAGGCCACGGCGCTCGTGATGCCGGCCTGGCCGAGCCCGGCCGCCGTGGTGTCCAGCGGTCGCGCGGCCAGCTCGCGGTCGAGCTCACCATAGGCCGCCAGCAACTGCCCGGTGATGCGCTGCACCCAGGGCTCGTGGCGCTTGTCGGCCGGGCGCAGTGCCCGTTCATAGACGATCTGGGCCGACTTCTCGCAGGCCGCCAGCGCCAGGCCGACGCAGCGCAGCTCCCGGGCCAGCGCGCCGGGCTCGCGCGCATGCAGGCTGCGGCCCGCGAGCGCCTCGGCGTAGGCCAGCAGCAGCGTCGAGTCCATCAACACCGTGCCGTCGTCGCAGACCAGGGTCGGCGCCTTGACGACGGGGTTGATGCGCTGGAATTCATCAAAGCCACGGAACACCGAGACGGCTGCATGCTCGAAGGGCAGGCCGAGCAGCCGCAGCGAGATCGCGACGCGGCGGACGAAGGGCGAGTCGAGCATGCCGATCAGCTTCATGGGCGGTTCTCCGTGAGCGGGGCGGGTGGGGCGGTGGGCAGCAGTTCTTCAGCGACACGGCGGCCATGGCGGCGTTCGATCTCGGCCCGCATGACGCCGTTGTAGCCGGCGATGAAGGCCTCGGCAGCCGGCGTGCGCTGCCCGGGCTTGGCGACCCAGACCACGCCGTAGCGCTGCTTCCAGCGCCGCTCGCGGGCCACGGCGTCGCGCGTCGGTGCCTCGGCCGGCTCCAAGGCCTGCAGTTGCAGCAGGCCTGCTTCGAGGTCGGCCCGGGCCTGGGCCGCGCCGTTCTCGCGCGCCAGCAGCGTGTTGCCCAGCCGCAGGTCCACCGTCGCGATCAGCTGCGGCTCGGGCGTGCTGCGCCCCATGAAGCCGGACATCCGGTTGAACATCACCAGCACCGTGCCGGCGGCCAGCACGCCACCGGCCAGCGCCACGACCTCGATAGGACGGGGTTTGCGCCAGCGCATCAAGCGCCTCCCCGGCCGTGGCCCGTCAACCCGCGCATCGCTAAAGCTTCATCCATGGGGATTCATTGTCGTGCCAATGGCGCCAGGGCCGCGGCGACGCGGTGCTCCCATTCGGCAAGCTCGGCCGCGGGCCAATCGGGCCAACGCGGCGCCTCGGTTTCCAGTGCCTGGGCCAGCGCCTCGAGCCCGGCGTCGCCCGTCACCGTCGCCGCCAGGCTCAGCCGCGCCAGCCACTCCTGCAGCTGCCGCACGCGCGGGTAGGCGGCGAACAGCCAGCGCGCCACCTCGGGCCGCGCACGCCAGTCGGTGCTGCCAAAGCGCGCCAGCGCCAGCGCCGTGAGCCGCTGGCCGGCACCGAGGCAGTCGAAGGCCACGCAGCCGGCGAAGCCGCGTTCGACCAGCTCGGCATGGATGCCGCAGCGGTGGTCAGCGCACAGATGGTGGCAGGCCGTCTCGGCGGGCTTGTCGAAGCCAAAACCCTGGACGGCATCAAACGGCGGGATCACGCAGCACAGCGCCACGCAGGCCGAGCAGTCGGCCCGCAGGCGCTCGGGCAGCGTGGCTGGCATGGGCGGCCTCAGGGCGCCTTGAAATCGCCCGCCGTCGAGATGACGAAGCGATCCGGCCGGACATGGCGCCGCCACGCGGCATTGGCCTGCTCGACCGTCACGGCGGCCAGCGCGTCGTCGTCCTTTTGCACGGCGGCCCAGGTCTGGGCGCGCTCGGCCAGGCCGCCAAGCGCCGCCGCCAGCGCGACGATGTCGACCCGCGACTGCTTGCGGCTTTCCAGCAGGTCGCGGCGCGCGCGCGCCAGTTCGGCCGCCGTGATGCCTTCGGCGCTCATGCGCTCCAGCTCCTGCTGGATGACCGCGATGACGCGCTCGCGCTTGTCCGGCGCATAGCTGGCCTGGATCGCGAGGCCGCCGTCATTGCCCCAGAAGCTGGCGTTCAGCGACGCGCTGATGCCGTAGGTCAGGCCCTCCTTCTGGCGCACCCGCTCGGACAGCCGGCTCTCCAGACCGCCGCCGCCAAAGATGTGCACGGCCAGCTCCAGCGCCGCGGCGTCCGGGTCCTCGCTGTTCAGCGGCAGGGTCTCGTGCAGGCGCACGATGGCATTGGCCTTGTCGCGCGCGATCGCGTCAAAGCGCGCCGGCGGCACGGCCACATGCTGCGGGATGTGGCGCACAAAGCGCGGCGCCGCAGGTTTTTTCCAGTCACCGAACAGCAGCTCGATCTCGGCCGCCAGCCCGTCGGGCAGTGCACCGGCGACGCTGACCTGGGCCTCATTGGCCGACCAGTAGTCGGCATAGAAGCGCTGCACATCGGCCAGCGTCGTCGCCTTCAGGTTGGCGATGCGCTCGTCGACACCCATCACATAGTCGGGCTGGCCCAGCCGCACGCCACGGGCCTGGTTGTAGTGGCCGCGCGTCGCCTCCTGGCGCAGCACCGCGGGCTCCTGGCGCGAGGCCTCGATGCCGGCCAGGCCGGCCTTGATCTCGCGGTCGAAGGCATCCTGGGGCAGCAGCGGCTGGCGCAGCACGTCGGCAAGGATGCGCAGCGCCGGCAGCAGCGTGTCGCGCTCGGCGTTCAGGAAGACCGTGGCGCCCTGGTCGTGGCTGGAGACATTGAGGCTGGCGCGCAGCTTGATCAGCGCATCCTGCAGCTGCTGCTTGCTGTAGCTGGCGCTGCCCTCGTTCATCAGCGGGCCGATCAGGCCGGTGCCCTTGCGGGCAAAGGTCGTGTCGCGCTCGCCCCAGCGCAGGCTCAGCATCAGCGCGACGCTGTTGCCGCGGGTCTGCTTGCGCAGGGTGTGCAGCCCGATGCCGCTCGGCAGGGTCTGGCGCGCCATGCGCGACTCCAGCACCGCGGGCACCGGCTCCAGCGGTTCGCCGGCCTCCACGGTCGGCGGGCCCTTGAGCTCGGCCAGGCGCTGCTCCAGCGGGGGCGCGGCCGGGATCTCGACACGCTCGACCGCATCCGCCGGCAGGTATCGCCCCAGCGTGCGGTTGGCCGGCCGGAAATAGGCCCGGCGCACCCGCTCGACATCGGCCAGCGTCACCTTGGGGATGTCCTCCATCAGCTGGAACAGCAGCCGCCAGTCACCCGCCGCGATCAGGCCGGAGATCTGCTGGATCAGCGCCTCGGGGTTCTTCATCTGCTGGCGGTAGCTGTTGACCGCGATGTCGCGCACCCGGGCGAGCTCACTCTCCTCCAGGGGCTGGGCGCCGCGGCCCTCGGCGAGGTCGAGCAGCAGGGCTTCGATGCGGTTCAGGTCACCGCCGGGCGGCAGCGCCGCATAGGCGCTGACGGTGCCCGGGTCGACGCCCCCCACGCCGCCGATGCCGGCCGCCACGGCCAGCTTGGGCTCGACGAGCTCGCGGTAGAGCAGCCCGCTGGGCTGCAGGCTCATCATCAGGCCGTAGACGATCAGGGCCGGCGTGTCCGGGTGGGTGACGGCCGGCACGTGGTAGTTCGCCAGCAGGATGGGCTGGCCGCCCAAGCGGCGCACGACGACCGTGCGCTCGCCGTCCTGGGCCGGCTCCACGGTGTAGGGCTGGGGAATGGCGTCCCGGGGGCTGGCCAGCGCGCCAAAATGCTGGCCGACCAGCGCCAGCGTCGCGGCCTTGTCGAAGGCGCCGGCGATCAGCAGGGTCGCGTTGTCCGGGCGGTAGAAGCGTTTGTAGAAGGCCTGCAGCTTCTCGATCGGCACGTTCTCGATGTCGCTCTTGGGGCCGATGGTGGCGTGGCCGTAGGGGTGCCAGGCGAAGGCCGCCGCGTTGACGCGCTGGGCCAGCACCGCGAAAGGCTGGTTCTCGCCGCGCTCGAACTCGTTGCGCACCACGGTCATCTCGGTGTCCAGGTCGGCCTTGGCGACGCGGCTGTTCACCATCCGGTCGGCCTCCAGGCCGAGCACGAAGGCCAGCGTGTCGGCATTGGCGTTGAAGGACGCGAAGTAGTTGGTGCGGTCCACCGTCGTCGTGCCGTTGAAGCGCACGCCGCGCTGGGCCATGGCGCCGGGGATGTCGGTGTGCTGCGGCGTGCCCTTGAAGAGCATGTGCTCCAGCAGATGCGCCATGCCGTACTCGCCCGGCGCCTCGTGGCGGCTGCCGACGCGATAGGTGATGTTGACGGTGGTGGTGGTCTGCGTCGCGTCCGGGAAGAGCAGGATCTGCAGGCCGTTGGGCAGGCGGTACTCCTCGATGCCGCCGAGTTCGCGGACCGCGACCGGCGTGGCCGCCACCGCCGCTGCGGCGGGCCGCGCCACCGCGCGCTGGGCCTTGGGGGCAGGCGCCTGCGCCATGGCCAGGCCGCCCGTCAGTACCCAGGCCAAGGCCAAGCCGATTCGCAAACGCTTCATTGAGATCTCCAGGATGCCAGCGACGCCGGTCGCGTCGATGAGGCGCAGATTCTGACCGCACTACGCGGCTCATCGGCGCACGGGCGCCGCCGCGGCCGCGACACTGGCGGTGCGGCTCGAACTAGAGCCAGCGCCTCACCTGGCTCGCAAACGCGTCGAACTCGGCGCCGAACTTGGCCCGCAAGGCCCGCTCCTCCGGCAGGATCTGGAAGCGGTGGATGTAGCCGACGAACAGCCCCGTCAAAGCCAGGCCCCAGACCGACTGCCACTGCACCGCCCATCCCAGCAGCATCGTCGCGAAGCCCAGGTACATCGGGTTGCGAGTGAAGCGGTAGATGCCCGTGGCGACCAGCGTCGAGGCCTGGTCCGGGCGGGTGGGGTCGATGGTGGTGCCGGCCGCACGGAAGCGCATCACGCCGAGCGCGACGATGCCCAACCCGGCCAGGAGCAGGCCGCCCGCCAGCAGGTGACGCCACAACGGCGGCAAAGGCATCAGCGGCTGAAGGCGGCCGGCCGCGGCGATGGCGATGCCGGTGACGAGCATCACCACCGGCGGCGGGATGCGGTTCTCCAGCATGGTGAGGGCTCCTGTTCGGGCAAGGTTCAACTGAAGAGCAGCACGCTGCTGCGGGTCGAGTGTCCCAGCGAGGCGGCCATGTCCGACTGGGTCAGGCTGCCGTTCATGTCTTGGGTCCCCAGGAGACGCGGGCGAAGCCCACGACGCTGATGAGGGCGGCACTGAACACACCCGCGGCCACCAGCATGAAAGCCGTGGCCAAGCTGGCCGCGCCCGTGGACGCCAGCACCGTGGCCCCCACGGCAAACGTCAGCCGCACGGCCGTGGCCAGCATCGGCCAGCCGATCCGGCGCGCGCCCTGGCCGGCGAAGTAGAGCTCCATGCCGATGGCGGTCAAGCCATAGGTCGGGGCCACGATCTGAAGGTAGAGGGCGCCCACCTTCAACACCTCCGGGCTATGGCTGAACCAGCCCAGCCAAAGCTGCGGCCACAGCGCCAGTAGCAGGCCGAGGCCCTCGAGCAACCCGGCCACGAAGAGCGCGTTCACGAGGGCCGCGCGGCGCGCGCGGCTCACCTGCCCTGCCCCCAGATTGGTCGCGACCACCGTCAGCGCGGCCGTGCCGAAGCCGAACAGGATGGGCACCAGCAGGCCGTCCAGCCGCGACGCGATGCCATAGCCGGCGATGGCGTCGACGCCGAAGCGCCCGGCCGCGGCCGTCACCGCGGTGAGCGCCAGGTTGGACATCGTCGCGTTCAGGCTCGAAGGCAGGCCGACGCCGAGGATGGCCATGAAATGGTCGCGGCGCAGCGCATGGCGATGCAGGCGCAGGCTGCTGCGCTTCGAGCGCATATAGCCGACGAGTGCCAGCAGGCCGATCAGGCTGGTGAGCACCTGCGAGACCCCTGCGCCCGCCACGCCCAACTGCGGCAGCCCGAACCAGCCGGAGATCAGCGCCGGTGAGATCGCCAGGCCAATGACCACCGAGCCCGCGATGATCAGCGCCGGCACCTTGACATTGCCGGTGCCGCGCAGCGCCGATTGCAGCAGCGTCAGCGTCCATGACAGCACCGCGCCGCCGAACAGGATGTTGGAGTACAGCACCGCCTGCTCCAGCGACGCCCCCTGGCCGCCCAGGGCACGGTAGAGCGTGGGGCCGGCCAGCCACAGGCCGAGCGTGAACACCAGGCCAAAGGCAACGCCCAGCACCAACGCATGCCAGGCCAGGCTCTCGGCCTCGGCGAGTTGCCCGCCCCCGCGCGCCCGCGCGATGGCCTGAGACACGCCACCCCCGATGCCGCCGTTGGACACCATGGTCATCAGCAGGATCACCGGCACCACGAGGGACGCCGCCGCGATCGCATCGGTGCCCAGACCGCTGACGAAATAGGTCTCGGCCACGCTGAGCAGCGTCACCATGAACATCACGACCACGGTCGGCAGGGCCAGGCGGGCGAGAAGCGGCAGCAGCGGCCCGCTGAGCATCGGGTTGGCGGGCGCGGCTTGCACCGCATGCGGCACCGCCGCGGTCATTGGCGTGGCCAGCGTCGCGCCGGCCGGCTCAGCCCGAGCAACGCGCCAGATCAAGGGATCCGGTGAGGTCATGGTGATCTCCGAGGGGCTTCCGGGGTGCACGGGCAAGACCGTTCAGCGGGCCTCGGCCACACCCATCAGCAGGCGCACGCGGCCTTCCTGCAGGTTGCGGGCGAAGTTGCGCACCGTCACCGCCATGGCAGGGCCCAGGATCATGGACAGATGGGGCCCGGCGGGTGGCGCGCCGGCAGTGAGCTGCCGGGCGAGCATGGTGCCCACCGTCTCGGTCATGTCGTCGATGCCCAGGTCCGCAAAGCCGGCGCCGGCCAGCGCCTCCCGCGTCTGGACCAGCGTCAGCAGATGGCTGCTGCCCGCGGTCGAGGCCCAGGGCACCGGCAGGTGCAGCTCGGGCTGCCCATCCGCAGCGGCCGGGTCGAAGAAGGCCAGCCGGCCACCTGGCTTCAGCACCCGTCTGAACTCCCGGTACAGGGCCGCGCGGTCGGCGACGTTCATCACCACGTGCTGGGTCCAGACCAGGTCAAAGTGCGCATCGGGAAACGGCAGCGCCGTGATGCTGGCTTCGATGTAGCGCACCCGCGAGGCCAGGCCGGTGCGGTCGGCCAGGCGCTGCGCCACGGCCACGTAGGCAGCCGACAGGTCCACGCCGGTCACCTGGGCCTGCCACTGCGCCGCCAGGTAGCGGGACGGGCCGCCCAGGCCCGACCCGGCATCCAGCACCTGGTCGCCGGGCTGCGGGGCGGCGCGGCGCGCCAGCTCCTCGGTCATGGGCAGGCCGCCGGCATGGAACTGGTCCAGCGCGGCGAGCGACTGTGCCGTTGCCGGTGCGCCCTGGGCGTCAAGGGCCTTGTCGATGGCCTGCAGGAGGGCCTCGACGTCGGTGATGTGGGCCTCGTAGTGCTGACGAACGGCCTGCGTGTCGGTGGGAAGGTCGGTGGACATGTCTGTTGGCTCTGGAGATGAAAGGGCGGTTGAAGGCGCGGTGGCAGGCGACGGATCAGCGCGGGGCCACGCCAAGGGACTGCAGCCGCTGTTCGAGGGGCGCGCCTGCGACCGTCGCGGGCAGGCCATGCTCGCGGCGCCAGATGTCGGCGTCCGGCGCATAGCTTGGCTGCAGAGGCTGCGGCACGCGCATCAGTCGCTCATAGCCCTTGAGGTCGTAGCCCGGGGCCATCGGCACCGCCATGAACAGCGCGAACTGGCGCAGGCGCTTGGCCAGCGTGGGGCGCGCCTCGTGGGCGGCGGCATAGCGCCGCGCGATCGACTCGAAGTCTTCCGCGGGCCGGCCGGTGACCTGCAGCACATGGTCGGTCGGCGCGCCGATCTCGAAGGTGCCGCGCTGGTGCTCTTCGATGTAGTCGGCATAGGGCGCCAGCTCGTCGATGCTCGCGCCGTCCAGCCGCGCGGCCTTGACGAACATCCAGAACGGCATCGGCAGCCGGATCACGCGATGGCCGAGCACCCGTTCGACGGTCTGCACCATCTCGGCCGCCGAGAGCAGCTTGGGGCCGGTGGGGCGGTAGACCTTGCCCGCGCGCAGCTCGGGCTTCATCAGCGCATGGGCCACGACATGGGCCATGTCCTCGGAGGACGGCGGCGCATTGCCGCGCTCGCCATACACCCAGGGCATCAGGCCCAGCAGCGAGGCATAGGGCATGGTGCGCAGGTAGTTGTCCGCAAAGAAGCCAGGGTTGACGATGGTGTGGCCGATGCCCGGCAGGCCGGCGAGCAGGTGGTCCGCCAGCCAGTGGCCGCGGGTGGTCAGCGAGGGGTGCGACGGCGAGGCCAGCCACTGGCTCAGCGACACCACATGCTCCAGCCGCGCCTCGCGCGCCGCAACGGCAAAGGCGGCCGCGGTGTGCACCAGGAAGGGGCCGAAGGGCGGCAGGAAGAAGGCGCGCTGGGCACCGCGCATCGCCCGCAGCAGCGACTCGGGGTCGCCCAGGTCCCCAACCACGAGTTGGGCGCCTGCGGCCTGCAGGGCGGCACTGCGCGCATCGTGGCGCCGGACCAGGGCCCGCACGGGGTAACCGGCCGCGAGCAGGTCATGGACAACGTGGCGGCCGATCTTGCCGGTGGCGCCAGTGACGAGGAGGGTGGGGCGGGTCATGACGATTCCTTTCAATCGGTCGGGGGGTGAGCAGGCGGGCTTCAGCCCGCGGGGGTGGGTTGCGAGAGGGACTCAGGGACGGACGCCGCCGCGGGGCTGTCGCGACGAACACGGAACCAGGCCGCGTAGAGGGCCGGCAGGAAGACCAGCGTCAGCGCGGTGGCCACGACGAGGCCACCCATGATGGACATGGCCATCGGGCCCCAGAAAACGCTGCGGGTCAGCGGGATCATGGCCAGCACGGCGGCCGCGGCGGTCAGCACCACAGGGCGGGAGCGCCGCACGGTGGCCTCGACGATGGCCGTCCAGGGCGGGGTGCCGCGGGCGATGTCCTGGTCGATCTGGTCGACGAGGATGATGGCGTTGCGCATGATCATGCCGCCCAGCGCGATCACGCCGAGCAGGGCCACGAAGCCGAACGGCGCCTGGAACAGCAGCAAGGCCGGCACCACGCCGATGAGCGCGAGCGGTGCGGTCATGAAGACCAGGAACATCCGCGAGAAGCTCTGCAGCTGGATCATCAGCAGCGTCAGCATCACGGCGAACATCAGCGGGAAGACCGCGAACAGCGCCTTGTTGGCCTTGTCGCTCTCCTCGATGGCGCCGCCTTCCTCGATGCGGTAGCCCGGCGGCAGCGCGTCCACGATGGCCTGCAGGGACGGGCGGATCTGGGCCGTGGCATAGGGGCCCTGCACGCCGTCCATCACGTCGCTGCGCACGGTCAGCGCCATGTCGCGGTTGCGCCGCCACAGCACCGGCTCCTCGAAGGCCGGCTCGATCTTGGCCACCTGGGACAGCGGCACGCTGACGCCGCTGCGCGTGGCCAGCTGCAGGTCGCCGAGCTGGCTCAGCGCCTGGCGCTCGGCCGGCGTGGCGCGCACCACCACGTCCACCAGCTCCTCGCCCTTGCGGATCTGCGTGACCGGTGCGCCGGCCAGCGTGGCCTGCACCAGGCCCTGGATGTCGGCGGTGCTCAGGCCCAGCAGCCGGGCCTGGTCCTGGTCGACCTTGACCTGCAGGGTGCGGACCTGCTCGTTCCAGTCGAGCTGCGTGTCGCGCACCAGCGGGCTCTGGCGCACCACGTCACGCACCCGGTAGGCGATCTCGCGAACCTGGGCGGCGTCCGGCCCCATCACGCGGAACTGCACCGGGAAGCCCACCGGCGGGCCGAAGTCCAGCCGCGTCACGCGGGCCTTGGCATCGGGCAGCAGCTCGTCGCGGGCGAACAGGGCCAGCAGCCGCTCACGCACCCGCTCGCGCGGCTCGATGCCGCCGGTCTGGATGACGAACTGCGCAAACCCCGGGTTGGGCAGCTCGGGCTGGATGGACAGGTAAAAGCGCGGCGAACCCGCACCGGTGTAGGCGGTGTAGTGCTGCACGTCCTTGTCCTTGGCCAGCCAGGCTTCGAGCTGGCGCACCTGGGTCTCGGTGGCCGCGAAGGACGCGCCTTCGCGCAGTCGCAGCTCCACCAGCAGCTCCGGGCGCGAGGCGGTCGGGAAGAACTGCTGCTGCACCTTGAGCATGCCCGCACCGGCCACCAGGAAGGCCGCGAGCGTGCCGGCCAGCACCCAGCCGCGGTGGCGCACGGCGGCGTCCACCCAGCGGCGCAGGCGGCGGTACACCGGCCGGTCGTAGGGGTCGTGATGCGCCCCGGTGCCCAGGGTCTTGGGCAGCAGCTTCACGCCGAGGTAGGGCGTGAAGATCACCGCCACCACCCAGGACAGCACCAGGGCCGTGCCCACCACCCAGAAGATGCCGCCGGCGTACTCCCCGGCGATGGACTTGGCAAAGCCCACGGGCATGAAGCCCGCGGCCGTGATCAGGGTGCCGCTGAGCATGGGGAAGGCCGTGCTCGTGTAGGCATGGGTGGCGGCGCGCAGACGGTCCCAGCCCTCTTCGAGCTTCACCACCATCATCTCGACGGCGATGATGGCGTCGTCCACCAGCAAGCCGAGCGCGATGATCAGCGCACCCAGCGAGATGCGGTCCAGATTCCAGCCCAGCGCATACATCACGGCTGCCACCAGGCCCAGCACCAGCGGCACTGAGGCCGCCACGACGATGCCGGTGCGCCAGCCCAGCGCCACGAAGGACACCGCCAGCACGATGGCCAGGGCTTCGAGGAAGGAGCGCTCGAACTCCCAGACCGATTCCGAGACGACGCGCGGCTGGTCAGCGTACTGCTCGATGCTCACACCCGCGGGCAGCTGGCGGCGCACCTCGGCCAGCTTGGCCTGCAGCGCATCGCCCAGGGCCAGCACATTGCCGTTCTTTTGCATCGTGATGCCGAGTGCCAGCACCGGCACGCCGTTGTGGCGGATCGTGAAACTCGGCGGGTCTTCGTAGCCGCTGCGCACGGTGGCCACGTCCGAGAGCTTGAGCAACTGGCCGCCGACCTCCAGCGTCGTGCGGGCCACGTCGTCCGCTGTCTTGAAGGCGCCGTCCACGCGCACCTGGACGCGGTCGTGCGGCGTGTCCCGCGAGCCGGCGGGGGCGAGCAGGTTCTGGCGCGCCAGCGCGTCGAACACCGCGGTGGGCGGCAGGCCGAGGGCGGCCAAGCGCCGCGTGGACACTTCCACGTAGACGCGCTCCGCCTGCTTGCCCAGCACATCGACCTTCTCCGTGCCGGGCACGCGCTGGAATTCGCGCTTGATGCCCTCGGTGACCGTCAGCAGCTCGGCCATGGACAGGTCCGGCGCGCTGATGGCGTAGAGCACGCTGTAGACGTCGCTGTACTCGTCGTTGAAGAAGGGGCCGCGCACGCCGTCCGGGAACTCGGCCCGGGCGTCGCCGATCTTCTTGCGCACCTGGTACCAGGCGGCCTCCAGGTCGGCCTTGCTGGTGCCGCCCTTCATCCACAGCGTGATGCCGCCATAGCCCTGGCGGGCGAAGCTGCGCACGTATTCGAAATGCTCCACCTCCTGCAGCCGGCGCTCCATGCGGTTGAGCACCTGGTCCTGCATCTCCTGGGCCGTGGCGCCGGGCCAGGCGACGATGGCGGTCATCGTCGGCACATTGAAGTTGGGGTCCTCCAGCCGGCCCAGGCGCAGGAAGGACAGGGCCCCGGCGATCAGCGTCGCGATCAGCAGGAAGAGCACCAGGGGCTGGTGCGTGACCGCCCATTCGGACAGGTTGAAGCGCTTCATGACCCGCTCCTCGCCGCCGTCGCCACGGCCGACACCGGCCCGCTGTCGGCCGTCCGGGTGAGCGGCCGGACCTGCAGCTGGGCATCCAGCTTCTGCGCCCCGACGCTGACCACCCGCTGGCCAGCGCTCAGGCCGGTGACGCGCAGCGTCGCATCGTCCACAGACTGCACGCGCACCGGCTGGAACACCAGGCCCGTGCCGGCCGCGTTCAGCACCCAGACGCCAGGCTCACCACTGGCCTTGACCAGGGCGGTGACCGGCAGCGCGACGCTGCCCGGCGCGCTGCCGGGCAAGCTCAGACGGAGTTCGGCCGTGCTGCCCAGAGGCAGTGCATCGAGCGTTCGCTTGGCGGCCGGCCCCGCAGAGAACCGGGCCCGGAAGGTACGCCCGGCCGCGCTGGCCAGGGGCGACAGCTCCCGCAGCTGCAAAGCCATCGGCGACACGGCGGTGCCGGACGCGGCCCACAGCTCGGCACTGGCGCGGCGCAGCGGCGCCACCCAGGCCTCGGGGATATCGGCCACCACCTCGCGCTCGCCCTGGCGCGCCAGGGCCAGCACCGGCTGGCCTTCGGCCACGACCTGGCCACGCTCCACGCGCAGTTGGGTGACAACACCCTCGTACGGCGCCACCAGCGTCGTGTAGACCTCGCGGTTGCGGGCCAGCTGCCATTGCTGGCGGGCCTGGCTCAAGCGTGCCGCGGCGGCGTCGGCCCGCGCCTTTTGGCGCTCATGGTCGGCCGCGCCGACCGAGCCTTCCGCGGCCAGGCGGCGGAACCGCGCTTCGTCCGACGCAGCCTGCTCGGCGTCGACCGAGGCGGCCTGCACCTGGTCGGCCGCGGCGCGCACGGCCAGCTCGTAATCGGCCGGGTCCAGGCGGGCCAGAGGCTGGCCGGCGCGCACGGTGTCGCCGACGTCCACGAGACGCTCGACAACCTTGCCGCCAGCGCGAAAGCCCAGGTCCGTCTCGACCCGCGCCCGCACGGTGCCGGTGAACTGGCGGGCCAGGCCCGCATCGCCCGGCTGGACGACGCTGACGAACACCGGCTTGGGCGCCAGGGCGGGCGGCGGGGCCTTGCTGCAGGCCGTGAGGGTGGCCAGCACGAGGGCCGTCAGCACCGGGGCTGACGTGCGGGCGTGGCGCGAAATGGCGGTCATGGTTGGGTCCTTTGCGTCAGGTCGGCGCGGGCATCGGCCGGGTTGGAGAGAGCGGCCAGCGCAGGCCGGGTGCTTGGCGTGGCGGCCGGGCTGCCGAAGCCGCCGCCCAGGGCCTTGTAGAGCTGCACGGCGTTGAGGCTTTGCTGGAGCCGGTTGTCTGCGACGGCCAGCTCAGCCGCCAGGACGGCACGCTGCAGGTCCAGCAGCGCCAGCGCATCGATCTGACCTTCGCGGCGCAGCGACTCCCCGTGGGCGAGCGCGCCGCGCTGGTGGGCCAGGGCGGCCTGCAGGGACTGGCCGCGGAAAGCGTCCTGCTGGCGCAGCAGCAGGCTATCTTCCACCTCCTGAACGGCGACCAGCACGGCCTGCTGCCAGGCCTGCAAGGCCTGTTCGGCCCGGGCGGACTGGGCCTGCACGCCGGCCTCGATGCGGCCGGCATTGAAGATCGGGGCGCTGAAGGCCAGCGCGACGCTGGAGAAGCGCACGGGTGCGAGGTCCAGCGCGTTGAGCTTCAGGTCTTCGCGGCCCACCAGGGCGTTCAGGAAGAGCTTGGGCCACCACTGCGCCCGGGCCTCGGCGCCGCGCAGCGAGGCCGCCGCGTAACGGGCCTCGGCGGCGATCAGGTCGGGGCGGCGCTGCAGCAGCTCGCTGGGTGCGCCGGTGCCGATGGCCGGCAGCGTAGGCTCGAAGGCCTGCGCTGCAGCCGGCAAGGCCCACTGCGACGGGTTGGCCCCCAGCAGCACGGCCAGCCGGCTCTGGCTGACGCCCACCAGGGTGCGCAGCGGCGGAGCCTGGGCGGCCAGGGCCTCGGCCTCGGCCTCGGCCCGTTGCAGCTCGAAGCGGCTGGCCTGCCCGGCGCGCACATGACCGGCCACCAGCTCGGCGGTGCAGCGCTGGGCGGCGACCAGGCGCTCGACGATAGCCAGGCGCTGCTCGGCGCTGCGCGCGCTGAAGTACTGGCGCGCCACCTCGCTGGCCACCAGCAGCCGCGCGCCGGCCACACCGGCCGTGGCCGCGGCGGCGTCGGCCTGGGCCGCATCCCTGGCGGCGTGCAGGCCGCCGGCCAGGTCCACCTCCCAGGCCAGGTTCAGGCCGAGGCGAGCGGCGCGGGTGTCGGGCTGGCCCTGCTTGACCGGCGCCGGCAGGCCGCTGCGGGCGTCGAGGGCGGACGCCTGCAGGTCCAGCGTGGGCAGCAGCCTGGAGGCCTGGGCCACCTGGCCGGCCTGGGCTTCCTGCACGCGGGCCAGCGCCTGGGCCACGTCGTGATTGGCCGCCAGCGCCTGCTCGACCAACTGGGTCAGGATCGGGTCGCCGAAGCGGGCCCACCAGGCGCCTTCGTCAGCGACCTCGGTGGCGCCATGACGAAAGCCTGCAGACAAAGGCGCGGTCGGCACCGGCGCGGCCACCGGCGGCGCGCTGCAGGCAGCGAGGCCGAGCGCGAGGGCCAGCGGCATCCAGGCGAGCTGCGGGCCCCGTAGCTTCAGCGCGCGGCTGCGGCGGGGTGGTCTGGACTGCGCTGGGTTCATGCCGGCCTCTTTACTGGACGTTGAAGTACAGTAAGTCTATGCCGTATTATTGGACTGTCAAGTACACCATTAACAAGCCGAACGAAATGCTGAGTTCATGCACGACGCTGCAATGGCGGGCCGGCTTGGCGGTCTTGCTGCACCGCCGCGGCGGGCCCGCCACGCCGGATGCCGAGGCGCGCCATGGCGGCTGATTCGCCAGCCGCCGCCCCCGCCGCGCCCAAGCGTCGCGGCCGGCCGCCCGACCCCGAGCGCCTGAGCCGCATCGTGGAAGCGGCCCGCAACCACTTCTATACCCACGGCTTCGAGCGGGCGAGCGTGGACGCCATCGCCCAGGAGGCGGGCGTCTCAAAGATGACGGTCTACAGCCACTTCACGTCGAAGGAACTGCTGTTCGAGGCCGTCATCCGCGACCGCACCTCGCGGGTGGTGGCCACGCTGCCGAAGTCCGCGGCGCTGGACCCACTGCGCCCGGAGCAGGCGCTGATGCTGATCGGCCGCCAGTTCATGGAGCTGACCCGTGAGGAAAAGGCTCTGGGCCAGTTCCGGGCCCTGTACGCCGCCGCTGGCGCTCAGCCCGAGGCCTGCGCCGCCTTCTACCGCCAGGGCGCCGACCGCCTGATCGGCGAGCTGGCCACCTATCTTGCTCAGGCCCAGGCCGCCGGCTCGCTGCATGTGCGCGACCCGCGGCTGTCCGCCGATCTCTTCCTCGGCATGTTCCTTGGCGACGGCCACATCCGTGGGCTGCTGAAGCTGCCCCCGCCCAGCCCGAGCCAGGACAAGGCCCAGCTGCGTGAAGCGGTGCGGGTCTTCCTCGCCGCCTACCGCGCCATGGAATAGGCGGTCAACGCGAGTGGAGCGATCCCTCGGCGTGAACGTCCGTGCCCAGCCGGCGCGCCACGGTCTGGGCCAGTGCCAGCAGCGAAGCCATCAGCCACATCGGCGCGGCCAGCGCCGTGGCTGCGGCCAGCAGTCCGAAGCCGGCCGGCATCGCGACCGTCGCGCCGTTGATGAACAGCATCCGCAGGCCCAGCGCCTGACCATGGCGCTCGACCGGCGTCACACGGTGCATCATCGCCAGGATCATCGGCTGCACCGAGCCCAGGGCGGTGCCCAGCAGCGCGGAGCCCACCATCAGGCCAGCGGTGCCGGGCAGCCAGGCGTAGGCGAGGAAGGTAAGCATCGCCACCATCATCGCAATGCGCAGCGAGGTGATCTCGTCGATGTCGTCGGCGAACCGCACGATGGCCAGCCGCACGCAGGTGGCCGCCACCGCAAAGCTGCCGAGCACGAAGCCGATGCTGGAGGCCGACAGCCCGCGCGCATGGCCCACCACGGGCACGACGAAGGTGTGGGCATCCCAGCAGGCCGACAGCACGAGGTTCACGAGCATCAGCCGCCGAAAGGCCGGCAGCCGGAACAGCCCCCAGGCCGGCGGCTCGCGGTAGCTCAAGGTGAAGGGCTCGGGCCGGTGGCGCGGCACCTTCTGCGCCAGCGCCCAGGCCAGCAGCGGCAGCAGGGTTGCCAAGCCGAAGGCCGCCGTCATGCCCACATGGTCGATCAGCAGGCCGGCAATCACCGGTGCCAGCGCGTTGGACAGGGCCGGGCCGAGGGCCATCCAGCTGAAGATGCGCTTGAGCTCGCCGGGCTCGCCGGCCATCAGCCCGGCCTCGCGCTGGATGGCCACCGCCGCCACGGCCACCGCGCCGCCACTCAGCAGGCAGCCGATGGCGATGGCCCAGAGCTCCTGCACTGCCAGCGCCAGCAACGCCCCGACACCGGCCATCAACACGCCGAAGCCCACGGGGCGGTGCAAGCCATGCCGATCCGCCAGCCGGCCGGCCCACAGCGACAGCAGGATGGGTGCCACGGCAAACAGGCTGAGCAGCAGGCCGACCGAGGCCTCGCCATAGCCATGGTTCAGCACCCAAAGGCTGCCGGTGACCCGCGTGACCGCCATGCAGGCATGCACGCAGATCAGCGTCGCGATCAACCACGGAAAGGCATGACGCAGATGGGCGGGCGCGCCGCGGTCCGATGTCACTCGGCGTCCTCGCCGAGGCTGATCTGCAGCAGCTGCTGGGCCGTGTCATCCGGCAGGGCCTCGACGCCCTTGAGCTTGCGCGACATCGCCCGCGTGCGCACCTCGGCGGCGTCCAGCGTGTTGCCGGCTTCTTCGAGCTTTTTCTTGGCCTTGGCCAACACGTCGCCGAATTTGCCGAACTCGGTCTTGACCGCGCCCAGCACCTCCCAGACCTCGGCCGAGCGCTTCTCCAGCGCCAAGGTCCGAAAGCCCATCTGCAGGCTGGTCAGTGTGGCCAGCAGCGTGGTCGGGCCGCACAGCATGACCTTGTGCTCGCGCTGCAGCCCCTCGACGAGACCCGGCCGGCGCAGCGCCTCCGCGTACAGGCCCTCGGTGGGCACAAAGAGGATGCCGAAGTCGGTGGTGTGCGGCGGCCCGACGTATTTCTCGCGGATGGTCCGCGCCTCCAGCCGCAGCCGGTTCTCGATCGCCTTGCCGGCCGCCTCGGCAGCCAGGGCGTCGGCGCGTTCCTGCGCCTCCAGCAGGCGCTCGTAGTCCTCGCGCGGGAATTTGGCATCGATAGGCAGCCACAGCGGCTGGCCATCGTCACGCTGGCCGGGCAGCCGGATCGCGAACTCGACGCGCTCCGAGGAGCCCGGCAGCGTCGCGACATTGGATGCGTACTGCTCGGGCGCAAAGACCTGGTCGAGCAGGCCCGCGAGCTGCACCTCGCCAAACACGCCACGGGTCTTGACGTTGGTCAGCACGCGGTTGAGCGAACCGACGTCGCGCGCCAGGTTCTGCATCTCGCCCAAGCCCTTGTGCACCTGCTCCAGCCGCTCGGCCACCTGCTTGAAGCTCTCGCCCAGGCGCTGCTCCAGCGTGGCGTGCAGCTTCTCGTCCACGGTGGCGCGCATCTGCTCGAGCTTTTTCTCGTTGTCCTGCTGGATGGCCGTGAGGCGCTGCTCCACGGTCAGGCGCAGCTCGGCCAGGCGCTGATCGTTGGTCTTGGACAGCGCCTGCAGTTGCTCGCGCATCGCCTCGCCCAGGCGCTGCATCGACTCGGCCTGGGCCTGGCCCTGCATCTGGGCATGGCGCAGCGCGGCGGCGTCCTGCGCCTCGCGGGCAGCGAGGGCCTGCTGACTGAGTGACTGGTTGCTGCCCTGCAGGCCCTGGGTCAACACCTGCTGGAACTGTGCCAGGCCCTGCAGCAGCTCTTGGCGCGTGCCGCTGGCGCTGCGGCCCAGCTCGTCGCGCAGCTCACGCTCCAGCCTCTCGTTGGCCTCCAGCCACCCGGGAGGCACACCCTGCGGCGCCCGCTGCCGAGCCCAGATCAACACCAGCAACAGCAGCACCAGGGCCAGCAGGCCCACCATCAGCATCTCGATCAGGCTCATGCCGGTCATTGTCCCCGTTGCCGGAAGCGGGCCGCGCGGCGTTCAGGCAGCCGCCCCACCGCCAGGCTCAAGGCAACCAGAGGCTGCGCAGCGCGCGCGGCAGCTCGGCCTCGATCAGTGCCTGCAAGGCCTGCAGCCTTTGCTCGGCGCTCAGCGACGCCCAGGGGTTGCGTGCCGACTCGCGCGTGACCGGCAGCCGGGCCGCGACCGCGAGGGACTGCTCGCGCTTGAGCCTGAGGTCGGCCAGGTCGACCAGCGCGACGCGGATCGACGCAAAAGACGCCAGCACCGGCAGGCCCGGCTCGCCATCGAAACCGATCTGCTCGGTGGGGCGCTGGTCGAGCACGAAGCCCGGGCCCTCCAGGATGGCCGGGATGCGCGCCGGCAGGCCGGCCGCGAGGGCCGGCTCCTGGCGGCTGCGCGTGACCAGCAGCAGCTGGGCCGCGCCGCTCTGCCGCACCGCCTCACCGAGCTTGCCGGGCAGGCTGAGCTTGCCGTCGACGAACAGCGCGGCGGGGTCGCCGAACAGGCTGCGCGTTGATGAGGTGTAGAGCTTGGCCTCGCGGCCCGCGGCAGAGGCCGCGACGGCGGTGCTCAGGGCCTGCAGCACCGCGTTGTCGAGGCTGCCGGCCGGCGTCGATGCCCACTCACCGGCCTGGGCGCTGCCGCCCCGCGCCGGGGTCAGGCTGATGAGCTGCACGTTGTCGCCGAGCAGGGACAGCACGGCGACACGGTTCGGGTCACGGGCCGTTTTGGCGTCGGTCACGGCGGCCGGTGCCGCGGCTGCCTCCGCGCGGCCGTCCTGGGTCTTGGGGTTTTGCGCCCAGGCCAGCGCGGGCAGCAGGGCAAGCAGGCAAAGCAGGCGACGGTTCATGCGGGCAGGATCTCGGGGTTCAGCGGCGTGGGCGGCCGGGCGCCGGTCAGTGCGGCGATCAGATTGTCGGCGGCCAGTTCGGCCATGGCGCGGCGGGTGGGCAGCGTCGCGCTGGCGATATGGGGCGTCAGCACGACGTTCGAGAGGGTCAGCAGCGCGGGGTTCACGCGCGGCTCGCCCTCGAAGACGTCCAGGCCCGCCGCGGCCAGGCGGCCCTCGCGCAGGGCGGCAGCCAGCGCGTCCTCGTCGACGATGCCGCCGCGCGCGATGTTCACCAGCGTGGCCGTGGGCTTCATCAGTGCCAGCTCGGCAGAGCCGATGCAGTGATGCGCCGCAGCGGAATACGGCAGCACGAGGACGAGGTGGTCGGCCTCGCGCAGCAGCTCGTCCTTGCTGAGGTAGCGGGCGCCAAGCTCGGCCTCGGTGGATGCGGCCAGGCGCGAGCGGTTGTGATAGATGACCTTCATGCCGAAGCCGAAACGGCCGCGGCGCGCGATCGCCTGGCCGATGCGGCCCATGCCGAGGATGCCCAGCGTGCTGCCATGCACCTCGGCGCCGGCGAGGAAGTCCCAGGCCCAGCTCGTCCAGCGGCCGTCGCGCAGCAGCCGCTCGCCCTCGGCCATGCGCCGGGCGGTGGCCATCAGCAGCGCAAAGCCGAAGTCGGCGGTGGTCTCGGTCAGCACATCGGGGGTGTTGGTGACGAGCACGCCGCGCGCGCTGCAGGCGGCCACGTCGATATGGTTGTAGCCGACCGTCATCGTGCAGACGGCGCGCAGCTCGGGGCAGGCGTCCAGCAGCTCGGCGCTGATGCGCTCGGTGCCGGTGATGAAGACCCCGGCCTTGCCGCGCAGGCGCTCGCGCAGCTGCTCGGGCGGCAGCGGCACCTCGCCCGGATGCAGGTCGACCTCGAAGTGCGCCGCCAGGCGGCCCAGCACCTCGGCCGGCGCCTGTCGTGCGACGAGGATGCGCGGCTTCACATCCATATCCACGCCATCACGAACAGCAGAGGCAGCAGCACCGCGCCGGACCACAGCAGATAGCCGCCGAAGCTCGGCATCTGGACGCCACGCTCCTCGGCAATCGCCTTGACCATGAAGTTCGGCGCGTTGCCGATATAGGTCATCGCGCCCATGAAGACGGCGCCGCCCGAGATGGCGGCCAGCACGCCGGCGCCTGTGCCCATCAGCGTCTTCGCGTCGCCGCCGGCGAGGTTGAAGAAGGCGAGGTAGGTGGGCGCGTTGTCCAGCACCGCCGACAGGCCGCCGGTGAGCCAGAAATAGGCCGCCGTGGAGGGCTGGCCGTGCGCATCGGTCAGCAGCGCCGCCACCGGAGCGAACACGCCATCAGGGCCCGCCTTCAGCATCGCAATGACGGGCACCATGGTCAGGAAGATGGCAATGAAAAGCTTGCCGACCTCTTCCATCGGCGCCCAGCTGAAGCGGTTTTTTTCGCGCACACCGGCCGGCGTCAGCCACAGCGACGCGGCGATCACGGCGAGCAGGCCAAGGTCGCGCGCCAGGGCCGGCAGCGGCAGCGGCGTGCCCCACAGTTCGAGCACGATGCCCGGCTTCCAGGTGCCGCTCATCAGCACCAGGCCGACGGCGGCGGTCAGCGGCAGCAGGTTGATGCCACCCTCCAGGCCGAGCCTGGGCGCATCGGGGCCGGGGTCGCTGCGAGTGACGCCCTCGCGGCGGTAGGTCCAGGCATCGATGGCCCAGAACAGCGCCAGCAGCGCCGCGAGCAGGAACAGGGTCGGGGCCCACAGCTGCTGGGCGGTCCACAGAAAGCTCACGCCCTGCAGGAAGCCGAGGAACAGCGGCGGGTCGCCGAGCGGCGTCAACGCGCCGCCGACATTGCTGACGATGAAGATGAAGAAGACGACGACGTGGGCCTTGCGGCGGCGGTTGTCGTTGGCGCGGATCAGCGGCCGGATCAGCAGCATCGAGGCGCCGGTGGTGCCCATGAAGCTCGCGAGCACCGCACCCAGCGCCATCAAGCCTGCATTCAGCGTCGGGCTGCCCTGCAGGTTGCCGCGGATGTAGATGCCACCGGCCGTTGTGTAGAGCGCCCCCAGCAGGACGGTGAACGGCAGGTACTCCTCGATCAGCGTGTGCGCCAGCATGCCGCCGGTCGCGGCCGCACCGAAGGCGAGTGTGAACGGCAGCAGCAGCGCCGCCGTCCAGGCCGCGGCGATCTTGCCGAAATGGTGGTGCCAGACCGCCGGGGCGGCCAGCGGCATCACCGCGATGGACAGCAGCAAGCCGGCAAACGGCGTTGCCCAGGCGAGCCCCAGTTCAGCCCCGTTGAGTGCCATCAGCGGTCCAGAAAGCGGGTGAATTCGGCCACCGGCGCGCGCTCGGTGACCAGGCTGTTCTCGACGGCGTTGGGGTCCGCGAAGCCCAGCGACATGCCGCAGACCAGCATCTGCTCCTGTCCGAGCTGCAATTCCTCGGCGATCAGCTGGTGGAACTGCGTGAACGCGGCCTGCGGGCAGGTGTGCAGGCCGCGCGCGCGGGCCGCGATCATCAGGTTCTGCAGAAACATGCCGTAGTCCAGCCACGAGCCCTGCTGCATCACGCGGTCGATCGTGAAGAACAGGCCGACCGGCGCGTCGAAGAAGATGAAATTGCGGCCGTGCTGCTGCTGCATGCGGGCCTTGTCGGTCTTGGCGATGCCGAGCAGGCCGTACAGGTCCCAGCCCACCTTGCGGCGGCGGTCGATGTAGGGGCTGCGCCACTCGGTCGGGTAGTAGGCGTACTCCTCGCGGTGGGCCGCGTTCTGCTCGGGGTCGAGGTAGGCGGCCTGGATGCGCGACGAGACGCGCTTGAGGGCCGCCCCGGTCAGCACATGCACCTGCCAGGGCTGGGTGTTGGTGCCCGACGGCGCACGCGACGCGACAGCCAGGATGTCCTCCAGCGTCTGGCGCGGCACCGGCGTCGGCAGGAAGGCGCGCAGCGAGTGGCGGCTGGTGATGGCGTGGTCCACCGCGGCGGTCTGTTCGGGCGTGGGCAGGTCGAAACGGCTCATGGCGTGAGGGCCTTCAGGGCATGGAGGTAGGTTGCGGGCAGTTCGGCCACCGGGCGGCGGCTGTCGCGGTCGACGTAGACATGGACGAAATGGCCACGCGCCGCGCAGCGTTCGGCGCCGGCGGCGAACAGGCCGATCTCGTAGCGCACGCTGGAACGCCCCTGATGGGCCACGCGCACCCCGGCCTCGATGGCCTGTGGGAAGGCCAGCGACTCGAAGAAGTTGCAGTGCGTCTCGACCACCAGCCCGATGACGTCGCCACCGTGCAGGTCCAGCGCGCCCGCCTCGATCAGCAGGCGGTTCACGGCCGTGTCGAACAGGCTGTAGTAGACGACGTTGTTCAGGTGGCCATAGACGTCGTTGTCCATCCAGCGGGTGGTCAAAGCCACGTAGCGGGGGTAGGCGTCGCGGGCGTCGGGTTGAGGGCGGGCCGTCATGCGGCTCATTCTTTCACGCGCTGCCGGCCCGCCCAGGACGCGGCGGCCAGGTTCAGGGTGTTGATCTGGGCGGCCACCGTGGTGCTGAGGTCATGCCCATAGCCGCCGGCCATGCTCAGCGCCACCGGGATGCCGCGCTCGGCCAGCGCGGCCAGCACGCGCCGGTCGCGCTCGGCCAGGCCGGCATGGGTGAGCTTCAGCCGGCCCAGCCGGTCGGCTTCGTGCGGGTCGGCGCCGGCCAGGTAGAAGGCCAGGCCGGGCGGGTAAAGCACCAGCCGACGCCAGACCTCGTCGAGCGCATCGTCCAGCGCCGCCAGGTAGTCGGCATCGCCGCAGCCGTCAGGCAGGCCCACGTCCAGATCGCTCGGTTCCTTGCGGAACGGGAAGTTTTTGTCGCCGTGCATCGAGAACGTGAACACGGTGTCGTCATCGCGAAAGATCGACGCGGTGCCGTTGCCCTGGTGCACGTCCAGGTCGATCACCAGCACGCGCAGCAGGCTGCCCTGCTCACGCCCCCACTCGGCCTGCATCAGCCGCGCCGCCACGGCCACGTCGTTGAACACGCAAAAGCCCGAGCCCTTGTCGGCATAGGCATGGTGGGTGCCGCCGGCCAGGCTGGCCGCCACGCCCTCGGCCAGCGCCGCCCGCGCGGCGGCGATCGTCGCGCCGACCGAGCGCCGCGAGCGCTCGACCATCGCGGGGCTCCACGGGAACCCGATCTCGCGCTGCGCCGCCGCACTCAGGTGGCCGTGCAGCACCGCGTCGACAAAGTCCGGCGTGTGGGCCAGCACCAGTTCCGCCTCGCTGGCCGCCGGCGCCTGACGCAGCCGCAGCAGACCCGGCTCGCGCAGGAAGTGCTCGCGCAGCATCCGGTACTTGGACTGGGGAAAGCGGTGGCCGGGCGGCAGTGGCAACGCGTGGTTGTCGTAGTGGAAGGCCAGCATGTCGCCACGATAGCCGGGTCGCGCCCACGGGGCGGCGGATGGGCCCGAACCCCTAGTTTGCTGCGCCGCACAAAAAGTGCTTGCAATCCGCCGGGCAGGCCCTATCATTCGACTCATGTTGCAGTGCAGCAAAAGCACGGCAAACGGTTCAACCCCTGCAAACGGAGATCCACCATGCTGACCGCTGAACAAGTTCTGGCCGCCCACAAGGCCAATGTCGAAACCCTCTTCGGCCTGACCAACAAGGCCTTCGAAGGCGTCGAGAAGCTCGTCGAGCTGAACCTGCAAGTCGCCAAGACCGCGCTGACCGAAGTCGCCAACACCACGGCCGCCGCCCTGTCCGTCAAGGACGCCCAGGAACTGCTGGCCCTGCAAGCCGCGCTGCTGCAGCCGACCGCCGAGAAGGCCGCGTCCTACAGCCGCCATGTCTACGACATCGCCTCCTCGACCGGCTCCGAAGTCGCCAAGGTCGCTGAAGCCCAGTTCGCCGACGCGCAGAAGAAGTTCACGGCCGTCGTCGACAACGCCGCCAAGAACGCCCCGGCCGGCACCGAGAACGCCGTCGCCCTGGTGAAGTCGGCCGTGGCCGCCGCGAACAACGCCTTTGAATCGGTCCAGAAGGCCGCCAAGCAGGCCGTCGAGGTCGCCGAGTCCAACTTCCAGGCCGCCACCAGCCAGGCCGTGAAGGCCACGCAGACGGCCACCCGCGCCACCAAGCGCGCGGCCTGATCACAAACCCACGCTTTCATCCGGGCCCGGTGCAATGCACCGGGCTTTGTTTTTGGGGCCACGCCAACGCGCTACCGGCTGGCAGGCCGGGCGGGCGGGCTGAACATAATCGCGCCCAGCCCATCACCGGACCCCGCGACGATGACGACCACCGACGACGGACTGCAGCTCCAGCTGCGCCACTGGCCTGCGAGCACGGAAACCGCGCGCGGCCAGTTGCTCATCGTGCATGGTCTGGGCGAGCACATCGACCGCTACGCTCACGTCGCGGCCGTGTTGAATGCGGAAGGCTGGGATGTTCACGGCTGGGACCACCGCGGCCATGGCCGCAGCGAGGGCCGGCGTGGCGACATTCCGGTTGCCGATGCATTGCTGAGCGACACGGCCCGGGTCATCGACACCATCCGTCGGCCCGGCCAGCCTGGTCAGCCCGAGCGCCGCTTCGTGCTGCTGGGCCACAGCCTCGGTGGCCTCGTGGCCGCGCGCTTTGCGGCCGAGGCGCTGGCGCCGCAGCCGGCGCGCTGGAGCCGCCCTCTTGATGCCCTGGTGCTCTCCTCGCCGGCCCTGGACGCCGGCCTGAGTCCGGGTCAGAAGCTGGCGCTCGCGCTGGCCGGCCGGCTCGCGCCGGGCCTGGCGGTCAGCAACGGCCTCAAGCCCGAGTGGATCAGCCGCGACCCGGCGGTCGTCAGGGCCTATGCCAGCGACTCGCTGGTGCATGACCGCATCACCGCAAGGATGACGCGCTTCGTCGTCGATGCCGGCGCCGCGGTCATCGCGGCCGCGCCGCGCTGGACGCTGCCGACCTTGCTGATGTGGGCCGGTGCCGACCGCTGCGTCGCGCCGCGTGGCAGCGAGGCCTTTGCCGCCGCAGCACCCCGGGGCAGGGTCAGCGCGCGGCCCTGGCCGGGCCTGGCGCACGAGATCTTCAACGAGCCCGAAAAAGCCGACGTGCTCGCCGCCCTCACCGGCTGGCTGGCGGCGCCTTGAGCGCATCCAGCCGGTCCACCACCAGTTCCAGCCGCAGCAGCGGGTTGTCCATCGCCATCAGACGCTGGCGCTCGTCGGCCGGCATGGGCAGCAGCTCGGCCCAGCGGTTGGCCAGCCAGCCGGCGTCATCCCACTGATAGGGCGGCTGCACCGGCAGCTGCTCCGGCGCGGCGCGCTCGGCCAGGCTGGACAGCAGATCCCGCAGCTCGCGAGCGGCCGAGCGCAGGTCCTCCGGCACGGCCACACGCGGATCGGCCGCCAAGCGCTCGACATCGGCCACCCAGAGGCCGTGGCTGAGGCAGCGCGGCCCCTGCAGACGGAAGCGTTCGCCGCCACGGGCTCGCATCAGCAACAGGCCGGCCTGGATCTGCTCGACATGCTCGATGTCGGCCAGCGTGCCGATGTCGTGAAAGGCCTCCCGCTGAAAACCCTCGCCCTGGCGCCGCCTGACCTCGTCGCCCTCGATCAAGGCCACCACGCCGAAGGGCTCGCCCCGGGCCTGACAGCGCATCACCATGTCGAGATAGCGCGGCTCGAAGATGCGCAGCGCCAGCAGACCGCCGGGGAACAGCACCGATCGCAGCGGGAACAGGGGCGTCTGGGCATCCATGGCGGGCTCAGCGGGTCTTGTCGGCGAGGCGCTGGCGCAGCAGCGGCAACATGGCCTGGGCCGCCTCGCGACCGGCCTGGATCGCCCGGCGCCGCGCCGAGAAGTCGGCGCTGCCGACACCGTCCAGCCGCGGCCGGATCACGACATCGGCGTCACGCAGCTCGAAGGTGTTGATGCTGCGGCCCATGATCGAAAAGGTCTGCATCAGCATCCGGAAGGCGTCGCCGGGCGGGTCTTTCTCGGGCGGCGAGCTGATGTCCACCGCGATCACCAGCTGGGCGCCCATGTCACGCGCGAAACGCACCGGCACCGGCGACACGAGGCCACCGTCCACATACTCGCGCTGGCCGATGCGCACCGGCTGAAACACCGCCGGCACCGCGCTGGAGGCGCGCACCGCGGTGCCGGTGTCGCCGCTGCGGAACAGGATCGCGGAGCCGTCGGACAGGTCGGTGGCGACGATGCCCAGTGGCAGGGCCATCTGCTCGATCGCCTTGCCGGCGGTCTTGTCGCGGATGAAGCGCGCCAGCGCCTCGCCGCGGATCAACCCCCGAAGCGGGAAGGACCAGTCGGTGATCGCCCCTTCATCCATGGTCTCGGCCAGGGTCTGCATTTCCTTGCCGCTCTTGCCGGCGGCATACAGCGAGGCCACCAGGCTGCCGGCCGAGGTGCCGGCCACCAGGTCGACCTTGATGCCGCTTTCCTCCAACACCTGGATCACGCCGATGTGGGCGAAACCGCGCGCGGCGCCGCCGCCGAGCGCCAGGCCGATGCGTGGCGGCT
The DNA here is from genome assembly GCA_003963075.1 of Burkholderiales bacterium. Lineage (GTDB taxonomy): Bacteria > Pseudomonadota > Gammaproteobacteria > Burkholderiales > Burkholderiaceae_C > Pelomonas. The sequence goes on along the minus strand of RXJV01000006.1, from coordinate 15,590 downwards.
TGGGCGCAGGCTTGATGACGGGCGGCGGGTCGACCGGCGGCGGGTTGACCACAGGCGGCTGGGGCGGCTGCGGTGGCTGAGTCGGAAACACCGAGCAGCCGGCCAGCAGCACAGCGAGGACGATGGCGGAGGCCGCGCGCGTCGCGCGGCGGATGGAGGCAGCAGTCATGTGAGGGGGTGGCGGCCGCATGCCGCGTCAAAGCCGCCGCGGACGATAACCCAGGCTTGATGACTGCCGCCCTTGATGCTGCCGCGCCATGCCATTGCGGCCGCGCGCTCCGAGCGGCCCAGCCACAGCTGCCTTCGCGGCCCGCTGCCGTCGTGTGAACAGACCCTAATGCCGCGCCGCGGACGCGACGGCACCGGGCGCGTGGGCGCCCTGCCAGCCGCGCAGGCCGGCCAGCCCCAGCATCACGACAACAATGACCACTGCGGCCAGCCAGGTCAGCCGCCGCTTGCGCTCGGCGCGCTGCGCACGCAGACGGGCCGCACCGGTCGGTTCGCGCAAGGCGGGCTGCGCGGCCGCGGGCAGGCGTTTGAGCCGCACGGCTTCCTTGCGTCCGTCACGGCCGGACACAATTTCGAAGCTCAGGGCCTCGTCCAGCCGAGGCCCCTCGCCATCGGTCGGGAACGCCGCGAGACCCACGAACACCTCATCGCCGCCGCCAAAGGGCTTGATGGCGCCAAAGCCGGCGTCGTGGTTCCACGCACTCAACACACCTTCGAATCTCATGGTCACCTCAGTGCTACATGACGATGGTGAGGGCGGTTGCGGCCCGCACCGCAACCGGATGTAAGCCCGACAATCGCCTCCCCGCAAGCCCCTGATCTCGCCAGCGCATGCCCATCAACTGGTTCCCCGGCCATATGAACTCCACCCGTCAGGCGATCAAGGATCGCATGCAGGCGGGCCTGGACGTGATCATCGAGCTGCTGGACGCGCGCCTGCCCGGCTCCAGCAGCAACCCGCTGCTGGCCGCGCTGACGGCCGGCCGGCCGTCGCTGAAGGTGCTGAACAAGCAGGACCTGGCCGACCCGGCCGTCACCGCCGCATGGCTGGATTTTTACAACGCCCAGCCGCACACCCGGGCGATTCCGCTGGACGCCGGCGACAAGTCACCGGCGCGCGCGCTGATCAAGGCCTGCCGCGAACTGGCCCCCGGCCGCGGCGACATGCACAAGCCGCTGCGGGTGCTGATCTGCGGCATTCCCAACGTCGGCAAGAGCACGCTGATCAACACGCTGGTGGGCAAGCGCGCCACAAAAACCGGCGATGAACCCGGCATCACCAAGGTCGAGCAGAAGATCGTGCTGGAGAACGGCTTCTACCTGTTCGACACGCCCGGCATGCTGTGGCCCAAGATCGGTATCGAGCAGAGCGGCTACCACCTCGCCGCCAGCGGTGCCATCGGCCGCAACGCCTTCGACGAGGCCGAGGTCGCGCTGGAGCTGATCGCGGTGCTGCAGAACCGCTACCCCGAGGCGCTGCGGCAGCGTTACGGCCTGACCGAGCTCGCCGACGAGGAGGCCGTGCTGGAGGCCATCGGCGTCAAGCGCGGTGCCAAGATCCGCGGCGGCGCGGTGCAACTGCACAAGGCCGCCGAGGCCCTGCTGATGGACTACCGCCAGGGCCTGCTCGGGCGCATCACGCTGGAGACGCCGGACGAAATGAGTGCCTGGCGCCAAGCGGCTGCCGAGGAAGAGGCCCGCAAGGCCGCTGCCCGCGAAGCCGAGAAGGCCGCCGACAAGGCGCGCCGCAGCGGCAGGCGCGCCGCCTCCAGCGGCGACGCCACGTGATTCCCCGGCCTTGACCGCGCGCCGGGCGCGCCTATGCTGGGCCGCACCGGAACGACAGCCGCCCCCATGAGCCGCCTCTCCCTGCTCGACCTCGCCTTCTTCATCGCGGAAAGCGAGGCCAGCCCCAAGCACGTGGCCGGCCTGCACATCCACCAGATACCGAAGGGCGCGGGCGCGGGCTTTGCGAAGCAGCTCCACGCCGAGTTCCTGGAGCACACCGACGTTCAGCCGCCGTTCGATCGCGTCATCCAGTTCATGTCGCCGACGCTGATGCCGAGCTGGGGCCAGGCCGCGTCGGTCGATCTGTCGCAGCACCTGTTCTTCCACCAGCTCAAGCGCGGCGCCAATGATCGCGAGGCGCTTTACGCCCTGACCGCGAAGCTGCATGAGCCGGTGCTCGACCGCAGCCGGCCGCTGTGGGAAGTGCACGTGATCGGCGGCCTGTGGAACCGGCAGTTCGCCGTCTACTACAAGATGCATCACGCGGTGGCCGACGGCATCACGATGATGCGCTGGGGCATGCAGTCGCTGCGCGACACACCGGACGACCTGAGCCTCACGCCGGTCTGGACCCTCGACCAGACCCGCCGCGGACGCACTGGCGGCAGCAGGCGCCTGGACCAACAGCTGGCCGGCACGGTCTGGAAGCAGCTCACCGCCAACAGCAAGCGCGCCATCGGCGTCGGCCGCCTGACGGCCATGCTGGCGCTGGAGGCGGTGAAGCTGACCAAGAACGCCATCGCCCTGCCCTTCATGGCCAGCGGCAATACGCCTTTCACCGGCAATGCCACGCCGGGCCGCCAGTTCGCCACCGCCGCGGTACCGATGGCCCGCATCGACGCGATCCGCCGGGTCGCCCGCGCGACGCTCAACCATGTCGCGCTGACCTGCCTGGACGGCGCGATGCACCGCTATCTCGCCGACGAGGGCGTCGAGCTCGACCGTCCGATCACGATCCAGATGCCGGTCAATCTGCGCCAGAAGGGGGTTGAGGGCGAGAAGGCCACCGGCAACAAGATCGGCATCATCCTCGTCGACCTGTCACCGCCGACCGACGACGCCTATGTGCGGCTGCGCAACGTCGGCTATTCGCTGCGCAATGTGCGGGCCATGATCGACTCGGTCGCGCCGGAGGCGGTCGAGACCTACACCATCCTCACCGGCCTGCTCGGCCAGATCGCCGGCATGCTTCAGCTCGCCGACGTGATCACGCCGATGGGCAACACCCTGGTCTCCAACGTGCCGGGGCTGGCCGAGCGCCTCTACCTGAAGGGCGCGCCGCTGGTCGAGATGCACCCGGTGTCGACCCTGCCGGCCACCCACCTGCTCAACATCACGCTGTTCAGCTACGCCGGCACGCTCTACTTCGGCCTGATCGCGACCGACGCCCTGCCCAACCTTTGGCGCCTGTCGGCCTACATCGAGGAAGAGATTGCGACGCTGGAGGCTGCGGTCGGCATCACCGCCTGAGGCCGGCGCCCGGGGCTGATGCCAACTTTTTCTGGCGCCGATGTCGAAAGGCGGGGTCAGCCCGGCGTCATTGTCGGCGGCGCATGTCGTGCCGCTTGAACTGCCAGGAGATTGCAATGGAATACATGCTGCTCATCCACTCCGACCCCGCCGGCTTTGCCGCGCTGAGCGACGCCGATCGCCATGCCGCGATGGCGGCCTATTCGGCCTACACCGAGGCGCTGACCGAGGCCGGGTTGATCCGCGGCAGCCACCGGCTGAAGCCAGCGGACCTGTCGACGACGGTGCGGGTTCGTCAGGGCAAGACCGAGGTGCTCGACGGGCCGTTCATCGAGACGCGCGAGCAGCTCGGCGGCTATTTCCTGATCGACGTTCCCGACCTCGATGCCGCGCTGAGCTGGGCCGCGCGCTGCCCCGGCGCCAGCCACGGCTGCGTTGAGGTGCGACCGGTCTGGCCGATGTGAACGCCGGCGGCACCACGCCGGCCATGGCCGCCGAGCAGGCTGCGCGACGCAGCTATGGGCGGCTGGTGGCCTACCTGGCGGCACGCTCCCGCGATGTGGCCGGCGCCGAAGACGCGCTGGCCGACGCCTTTGAAGCCGCGCTGACCCATTGGCCGCTGGACGGCGTCCCCGCCAACCCCGAGGCCTGGCTGCTGACCGTCGCGCGTCGCAAGGCCATCGATGCGCTGCGCCGGCGGCGCCGCGGCGACGAAGCCGCGGCCTGGCTGGAATGGCTGGCGGCGCTGCAGGACCAGGCCGACGCCCTCGCGCTGCCGGACCGCCGCCTGGCGCTGATGTTCGCCTGCGCCCACCCGGCCATCGACCCGGCCGCCCGCGCACCGCTGATGCTGCAGGCCGTGCTGGGTTTCGACGCCGCGACCATCGCCGCTGCCTTTCTGGTCGTACCCGCCACGATGAGCCAACGCCTGGTCCGTGCCAAGGCCAAGATCCGCCAGGCCGGCATCCGACTGCAGCTGCCCGATCCGGAGGCGCTTGGCGAACGCCTGGGGGCCGTGCTGTCGGCCATCTACGCCGCCTACGCCGACGCCTGGACCGACGCGGCCGGCACCGACCCGCGTCGCCGCGAACTCGCCGACGAAGCGATCTGGCTGGCCCGGCTCGTGGCCTCGCTGCTGCCGCAGGAGCCCGAGGCGCTGGGGCTGCTGGCGCTGATGCTGTACTCGCAGGCCCGGCGTGAAGCGCGGCGCGACGCTGCGGGCGCCTATGTGCCGCTGTCCGAGCAGGACCCGGCGCGGTGGGACGGTGCGGCCATCGACGAGGCCGAGGCCTTGCTGCGCGCTGCCGCGGCCCACGGCCGGCCGGGGCGCTACCAACTGGAGGCGGCCGTGCAGTCGGCTCATCTCGCGGGCGCGCGCTACGGCCGCGTCGACCGCGCCGCCATCGCGCGGCTCTACGCCGCGCTGGCCGAGCTGACGGGCTCACCAGTGGCTGCGTTGAACCACGCCGTGGCCTTGTCACAGGCCGGCGATGCCGCGGCGGGCCTCGCCCGGCTGGACGCTCTGCAGGCCCAGCTCGCCGACTACCAACCCTACTGGGCCGCGCGGGCCGAGCTGCTGGGTCGGTGCGGCCAGCTCGCCGCCGCGCGCGAGGCCTGCGAGCGCGCAATGGCGCTCGAGACGGACGAAGCGGTGCGCCAGTTCCTGCGCCGCCGGGCCGCGGCCTGGCGCTGACCTGGATACGGGCCGGACCGCCGCGCAATGGACAGCCCTGCCTGCCGGGCATGTTGGCCGCGCTGGGCCGCGCAGGCTTTCAGCGCCAACGCGATGCATGGCCTCCGGCCGGCCCTTGTGCCGCTGAAGCGATCATCAGGACTGTGCATGCACTGATCGACGGCATCGCAACGGCACGTCATGGCCGCGTTATCCTCGCGCCCTCATCCACCACCCTTTGACCGACCGATATGCGCAAGAACCGACTGCTGCTGACCCTGATCACTCTCGCCCTTGCGGCTTGCGCCGAGGCGCCGGTTCAAACGCAGGTGGCCGAGGCCAAAACCAACGACACCACCTGCGTGCTCGAAACCCCGACCGGCACCACCATCCCGAAAAAACTCTGCCGAACGGAAGCGCAGCGCGCAGCGGACAAGGAAGCGGTCAAGGAATTCGACAACCTGCGGCGTACCAACGCTTCCGACGGCCGCGCGGGCCGCTGAGTCAGGCACCGTCCTGCCGGGCATGCCTCGGCAGCGCCATCAGGCAGAGCATGCCGAATGCCAGCACGAGCGCTGTCAGCCACAGCGCTTGATGGAAGCCTCCGCTGAGCTCGACCATCCGCCCGGTCAGCGCCGGCGCGCTGATCTGCGCGGCGCCGTAGCTCAGCGTCAGCCTCGCCATCGCTTTGCCGGGGTTGGCCGGTGAGCGCCGGCCCACCAGAGCAAGCGTGAGGCTGACGATGCCGATGAACGTCGCCCCGTACAGCAGCGCGCCGAGCAGGGCCGCCGCCAGGCCGCCATGCAGCGCCGGCAGCAGCACGCCGATGATCTGCAGGCCGAACGCGGTCAGGAGCGCGCCGACATCGCCGGTGCGCCGCGCGACGCGGTCCCAGACGAACACCGCCGGTGTCGCGGCGAGGCCGACCAGCAGCCAGGCCCAGGGGCCTTGGCCGGCCAGCAGCGGCTGCTTCTCGACAATCGCGACCGTGAAGGTCGCATTGATGACGAAGCCCCAGCCGGCACAGAAGTAGGCCGTTAGCAGCAGCAACATCCAGCGCCGGCTTGACGAGTCGCCGGCGCTGGACTTCGGCGCCATGGGCGGCACCGGCGGGCGCCAGCGCCAGGCCGGCAGCAGAAAGACCAGGCCGATCAAGGCGAAGCCCTGCCATTGCGAGGCCCAGCCGAGATCGAGCCCGGTCATGCCCATCGCCCCCAGTGCGGACACGACAATGCCCAGGCCCAGGCCAATGAAGTACAGGCCCAGCTCCGGGCGCCGCCCGGCGCGCATCAGCCAGCCCTGGACCAGGCCCGAACCGAGCAGCATGCCGGCCGCACCGCACAGGCCGCCGAGATAACGCGACACGGCCCAGACCGTGAAGCTGGAGCTCCAGCCCATCAAGGCCGTGATCAGCAATGCCAGCGGCAGCGCGGCGCTGTAGAGGCGCTGGCGCCACGCCGGGCTCTCGATCCAGGCCGCCAGCAGCGCACCGCTCATATAGCCGCCGTAGTTGATGGCCGCGAGCAGACCGCCATCGGCCACGCCCAGCCCGGCCTGGCGCTGCATCTGCGGCAACAGCGGGGTGTAGGCGAAGCGGGCCAGGCCGATGGTCAGCACCAGCGCACAGACGCCGCCCAGCAGCACCTGCCAGGCCTGGAGCGGAGACGAGGGCGCGAGCGGCTTGGACATGGCCGCAGGTTACGCGAGCCGCGCGGCGGCATGCATCGGCGGGGCTTGCAAGCCGGCCCGCCAGCCCCAGTTGCCGAGCGAATCCATCGAGCTGCCCATGCCCCTGCTGATCTGCTTTCTCGTGGCCCTGCTCGCCGCCGCCGCGGTGGCGCTGTGGCCCCTGTGGGTGCGCCGCCGGCGCGCGCGCATCGCCGGCCTGCCCTTCCCGCCGGCCTGGCGGCGGCTGCTGCGCCGCCATGTGCCCCTGGTGGCCAGGTTGCCGGCGCGCCACCAGCTGCGCTTGAAGGGCCTGATGCAGGTCTTCCTGGCCGAGAAGCCGATCATTGGCTGCCGCGGCCTGCGCGTGACCGACGAGATGCGGGTCACGATCGCGGCGCTGGCCTGCCTGCCCTTGCTCGGCGCGACCCGCGGCCTCTACCCCGAGCTGCGCCAGGTGCTGCTCTACCCCGGCGCCTTCATCGTCGAGCGCCCGGTGGCCGAATCCGGCGGTGTGCTGTCCGACCAGCGCCGCGTGCTGGCTGGTGAAAGCTGGAGCCAGGGCCAGGTGCTGCTGGCGTGGGACGAGGTGCAGCGCGGCGCGGCCACGCCAGGGGACGGGCACAACGTGGTCATCCACGAGTTCGCGCACCAACTCGATCAGGCCGGAGGGCCGGCCAACGGCGCGCCGGCCTTGCCGACGGCCGAGGCCTACCGGCGCTGGTCGACGGTGATGCGCAACGAGTTCGACGCGCTGCGGTGGCGGCTGGCGCGCCAGGACCTCAGCGGCAGCGGTCTGATCGACGCCTATGCGGCGACCGACCCGGCAGAATTTTTCGCGGTGGTCAGCGAGCTGTTTTTTGAACGGCCGATCGAACTGGCCGCGCAGCATCCGGCGCTCTACGGCGAGATGCGTGGCTTTTACCGGCTCGACCCGGCCGGCTGGTAGCCGACACGGTCAGTGCAGCAGGGGCAGCATGCCGGCACTCGGCATGCACCGAGGGCAGTTCAGAAGCCCAGCGATGCCAGCAGGTCGTCCACGTCGTCCTGCTTGAGGGCCTTGTCCGGCGTCTGCACACCACCGAGCTCTTCGGGGGCCGACGAGGCAGCCGGCGCCGGCAGCGACTGGATCAGGTCCTTGAGCGGCGGCTCGACCCGCTCCAGCATCTTGCTGACCTTGTTGATGACCTGCCCGGAAAGATCCTGAAAGTCCTGCGACATCATGATCTCGGTGTGCAGCGACTTCTCGCGCGCCGCGAAGCTGGCGGCATCGGAGGCATAGGCGGCGCACAGCTTCATCAATGCGCGCGCCCGCTCCTGGCTGATGTTGGTGGACAGCGCCAGACGGTTGAGGGCATCGGAGAGCTCGCGGCCCTTCTTGCGCACCCCTTCGGCGTCTTCCTGGGCCGCCTCGACCAGGTTCAGCACCTTGGTGGCGGCCTGCTCAGTCATGCTGCGCACATAGGCCAGGCGCTCGCGCGCGTCGGGCAGCTCATCGACCACGTTGTGCAGAATCTGGGCGGCGTCAGCCCGGATCATGGTCTGGATGGACGCGTCGGACATGAGCTACTCCCTGGGCTGTCACCGGCACCAGCGTCGGCAACTTCAGCCAGTGTAGGCCGCGGGCTTTGCGACGCAAGTGCCCGGCAACGGCCCAAACGCGGCCTTTGTCACAGCCCCAGCCAACCTCTTCAGCCCGGCGTGAGCAGGGTTTTCAGCGCCGTGAGCTGGGCGGCATCCAGCCGACCGGCGGCCTCGGCGAGACCGAGCTGGCGCAGCGTGAGCGCCCGCAGCAGGTCGGCGGGCAAGCCGGTATGGGCCATCGCGTCCAGATGGCGGGCAAGCACGCCGGCATCGCCACGCGCCACCGGGCCTGACACCGAGCCGGCGAGGCCACGCGCGAAGGCGGTGTCCAATGCGCCGCGCGTCAGCGGCAGCAGCGCGGCCAGCGCCTGGGTTTCGGGCAAGCCGGCGGCCGACCACAGCGCCTGCGCCTCAGCCAGCACCGCCAGCACGCCGCTGGCCGACAGATTGGCCGCCGCGTGATAGGCCGCGCGAGCCTGCGAGGACATCGGCGACGGCAGGTTCAGCGGCACCAGGCCCATCGTCTGCGCGAGCGCCACCAGCGCCGGGCGGTGGGCCGCGTCGGCCTCGATGCCGACGTATGCGCCAGACAAGGCACCGGACAGGGCGCCGTCTCCAGCCAGCAGCTTCAGCGGATGAAAGCCGGCCATGCAGGGGGCCGGCCCGAGGGCGTCGAGGGGCGTCGCGCCGCTGCAGTGCAGCGCGAGTTGTCCGGCGCGCCAAGGCAGGGCGGCGGCGGTGGCCGCAATGCAGTCGTCGGGCACCGTCAGCCAGACCCAGTCGGCCTGGCGCGTGGCCTCGGCGGCCGTCAGGTCTGAGGCCGCCGGCCTGCGGCGGCCGATCACGACGCCATGGCCTGCCGCCTGCAGCGCCGGCACGAGGGCCCGTGCGAGGCGGCCATAACCGATGACGGCATGCCTCAGCATCGGCTTGCAGCCACCGGCGGTGTGCATTGCCAACCGCCCGGCAGGCTCATCAGGGCTTGACGAACTTCAGGGTCATGCGGTCGCTCTCGCCGATGGCCTGGTACTTGGCGCGGTCCTTGTCCTTGAGCGCATAGGTCGGCGGCAGTGTCCAGACGCCTTCGGGGTGGTCAGCGCCGTCCTTGGGGTTGGCATTGACCTCGCTGCGCCCCGCGAGTTTGAAGCCAGCCGCTTCGGCAAAGCGGATCACCGTGGCCTCGTGCACATAGCCGCTGCCGGCCTTGGGATCTTGAGGCCGAGACGCTGGCAAGCGGTGTTCCTCAACACCAAGCACGCCGCCGGGCTTCAGCGCCTTGAAGGCCGCATCAAACACGGCCTGGGCGCTGCCGCTGCCCATCCAGTTGTGCACATTGCGGAAGGTCAGCACCGCATCGGCGCTGCCGGCCGGGGCGATGTCGAGCACGCCCTTGGCCGGGTCGAAGGCTGTGATCTTGACCTTGCCGTAGACCGCCATCGAGTCCATCTTGGCCTTGAAGCGAACGCTGCCGGCATCGGCGGCATAGAGCTGGCCCTGTTCACGCAGATAAGGCGCGAGGATCTCGGTATACCAGCCTCCACCCGGGGAGAGCTCCACGACGGTGTCGCTGGGCTTGATGCCGAAGAAGCTCAGCGTTTCATAGGGGTGGCGATGGGCGTCGCGAGCGACGTTGCCGACGGTGCGGTTGTCGGCCGCGACGGCGGCCTTGAGCGGATCGATGGCCTGGGCCTGTGCACCAACGGTGGCCAGCACGATGGCTGCTGCGAACAATGTCTTCATGGGCGGTGTCTCCTGGTGAGCGCGCAGTATCCGGCCCCGGCGGGAGCCTGACGAAGGTCAGCGTGAAAGTCCTCGCGGCAGCCTGTGCATGAGAAGCCCAAGTAGGCCTGAGGACGTCAAGTCGCTTCAGGCGTCAATGCACTGACCAGCCCATCCAGCCGGCCAGCGTGTCGAAGAGCGTCGCGTGGACGAACAGCGGCGCCGGCAGCCCGATCAGCGTGCCCAGCATGTAGTGGCGAAAGCGCAGCCCCGACAGCGCCAGCGCATAGTTCAGTGCCGGCACGGTCTGGAACAGCAGCCGCAGCAGCGCCACACTGCGCACCGGCTGTGCGTCCAGGCGCGCGAACACGCGCCGCGCCAGTGGCCCGGGCAGTTCACGCAGCGCATTCGCACCAAAGGTCCGCACGACAAAGAAGGTCACGCCGCAGGAAATCAGCGCGGCGCTCAGCGTGGTCAGTCCGCCCCAGACCGGCCCCAGCGCGAGCACCGCGGCGGCGAGGAAGATCCCGCCGGGCAACTGCATCAGATTGCCGAGCGCGAACAGGGCGGCGAAGGCGACAAAGCCCCATGCACCGTGGTCCGCAAACACCGCACGGAGGGACTGCGGGCTGATGCGCGCGCGCAGGCCGGTGGACTCGACCAGCACCCAGAGCAGCCCCAGCAACAGCAGCACCGCCGCCAGCCGGCGCCAGGGACGGGCCGGTGGCAGCGGCGTCTGCGGTGCCTTCAACGCTTGGGCTTCGGTGGCTTCATCGCGCCTGTGGTGTCGGCAGGCGCCACCACGCCCTTCACGGCGGCCTGGGCAAGCTTGAAGAAGACGTCGGTGTTGTCGATGACGCCGGTAAAGGCCAGGGCGCCCGGGCCGTAGGCCGAGAGTGGCACGTCGGTTGCCGTGTGGACCGCCTGCTCGCCCGGCACCTGGCCGGTGACGAGGTAGTCGCCCAGGGCGTCGTCTCGCTCCTGCGCATTGGCGGGGTACCACTTCAGCGGCGCGTCGCTGGCGAACGGCTGCTGGCCGTCGCGCTGGGGTGTCTTCTTGGTGCGCCAGTCCTCGTAGCGATCCGCGTTGGCGCCATAGCCCACCAGCAGGCGGTAGTCGATATCGGTCGTTTCGGGGTATCCGTCGGCAGCAAGCTTGTAGCGCGGGAAGCCAGCCCGTTCGTAGACGCCGACGACGCTGTTGCGCAGGTTCGCGACGCCCTTTTTGGTCGCGAGTTCCGCCAGCTTGGCATCGGTGACGACGGAGCCACCGATCAGCGCAGCGCCCGAGCATTCGTGGTCGGCCGTGACGATGACCAGGGTGTCCCCATGTTCGGCGGCGAAGTCCTGGGCCACGCGCACGGCCCGGTCAAACTCGAGCGTGTCGAGCATCCAACGCTCGGTGTCCATCGCGTGAGCCTGCTTGTCGATGGACGCACCCTCGATCATCAGCACGAAGCCCTTGGGCGAACGCTTCAGCACATCGATGGCCTTGGCGGCCATTTCGTCGAGCATGGGCTGGTCCGGCAGGCCGAAGTCTTCAACGACGCTGGCGCCGGTGAGTCCGTTCTTGTCGGTGCCTCGGCGGCCGTTGATCTTGTCGAGGGCGACGTTCATGTTCGAGAAGGCGAACAGGCCGAGCAGCGGCTTGGCCGGATCTGCCTTGTCAAGGTCGGTCTTCGTCGCCGCATAGCCGAAGCCGGCCGACTGGAAGTCCTTGATCAGGTCTCGCCCCTTGTCGAGCGTGCCCGCGGAAACGCCCCAGCGCTTGACGATTTCTGCGGTGTGCGGCTCGGTCGTGGAGAAGGCGTAGTCGTTGCTGTCGGAGCGCGCCGAGCCGGGCGTTCCGGCAGGCAGGAACCACTTGCGCCCCCCTCCCATCAATACGGTGAGGCCGGTATGCGCACGGTCGTCGAAGAACTGGTCGACGATGCCCGTGCCGGCACCGCGGTTGCTGGTGTGTACCGCGTTGCCTGCGGGTGTGGCATCGAAGACATCGGCCGTGGTCACGATGCCGAGACGCTTGCCCTGGGTGCGGTGCAGGTACTCGCTGAGGTATTCGATGCGCGGGTTGTCGAAGGGGTCGACGGTGTCGTCGGGGAAGACACCCTCCTCATTGTTATTGTTCTTGTTGCCGCTCACATAGCTCGTCATGCCGGGTGAAGAGTCGGTCACGATGGAGTTCAGCGACGAGGTCTTGACCATGGCCGTTGCCGTGAAGCTGTCCATCGCCAGCGGCCGCAGTGCCTTGCCCTGGGCATAGCCATGCACGATGCGCGCGGCGGTTCGCTGCGAGGCGCCCATGCCGTCGCCGAGCAGGATGATGATGTTCTTGACCTTGGGGCCCAGCGCCGCCGTGAAGGGCACGACCTCGAAATTGCCGCTGGCAAGCACCTTTTGCCCGTCGGACTGCGTGGCCTCCACACTGAACTCGTGCGTGCCGGGGGCATCGCTGCTGACCGCGCGCACGGTGGCGATGACGGTCTCGGCCGACAAGCCCTTGACGCAACCGGTCGCGCAGTCACGCAAGGCGATCGGGGCGCTCACGGGCTTGCCGTCGACCAGGAAACGTGCCGCCACGATCTTCTGACCGGCATCGGGTTTGACCGTGGCCTGGAGGTCAAAGCGCTGGCCTGGAAGGAAGCGCGCAATGACCGGCGCGCTGCGCCCGCTGGAGAACAACTCGCTCGGCGGCGTCAGGCGGGTGACCGTCGGCGCGGCCAGCGCGGGCCCGGCCAGCAGGGCAAGGAAAAGAGCGGCGGTGTGTCTCATGGAAGGGTGCTCAATGCGGATGAGGGAGGGTTGTTGATGGCTGGTCGGCGAGCGCGTCTGCGGCGAGATACAGGCGCAGCCACGTCACCCGGCCGGAAGCGTCCTCGGCGGGGCCGTACTCGAGACGCCCGGTCAGCATGATTGGTCCGGGCCGGTGCGCGACGATGCGCTCTCGCTGCGCCGCAGGGAGCAACACGGCGACGGTCGACGCGGGCAGGTCGTCGGCCTCGCCATCGGCATGCTCCGCCATCGCCACGGGGCGTGGCGTCAGCAAGAACTGTCCTGCCTGCGCTTGCTCGCGCTGCACCATGAATCCAACCAGGCGCACCAGGCGACCATTGGCTGCCCGCAGGCGCGCTGTGGGCTCGAGACCACGGGCTCCGACGGGCTGGGCGAAGAAATCCGAAAAGGCGATCTCGACGGGCACTTCGGCCCATGCACCGCGAGGCAGCAGGCTCACCGTTGCAAGGATCGACAGGCAGATCAGCCTCACGCAGGACGACACGAAACATGAGACGAGGCTGACTTCACCAAACATGATTCGTGTACGCAGAGAAAGCTGGCGCGCGATGAGGACAGAACAAGCGAGCTCCGGCGAACTTCATCGTTCACGACAGAGCCGAAGGCAGCACGCGTTGAAGCGGACGCGGTATGCCCGCCGCGCTGGAATCTACCGCAAGCAAGCCCGCTGCGGTGATGACAACGGACAAAACGTCGCTCGGGAAGTGAATCGTCTTGTGCCTGCCTGCGTTGCCGGACATGATTCATGCGCCATCCGGCACGCCTTGAATTCGAATCACGGAGTCAGCGAATGAAAATCAAGACCCGCATCTGGCTGTTACCCATTGGTTCTGCGGTTGTGTTCGGACTGGCCATCGCCATGCTGGTGCTGCAGTCGGCGCAAACGTCGGCCGACATCCGCTCGCTGGGCGATGTCAACTCGCCGCAGATGGAGCTGACCACCCAACTGGACAGGCACTTGGAGAACTTGGTGGGCTCCATCCAGGGGGCGGTCGCCGAGGGCGAGAAGAAGCGCCTCGATGAGGCTGCCGCAACAATGGCGGAAGCGCGCAAGAGCCTCGCAGAACTCAAGGCCGTCGCTTCGGGCGGCGAAGCAACGGCGACATTGAGCAAGGCCTTCGAAGCCTATTACGGCAATGCCTCAGCGGCAGCCCAGATCATGCTAGGCGCCAAAGAGGGTGACACCGACAAGGCCGTGGCTGCGATGCAGAAAAGCCTGCAAGAGCTGCGGGCAGCCGTCGGTGAGAGCCGAAAACAGGCCAAGCAGAGCTTTGACGACACGCTGCAACGGGCGACCTCCGGTGTCAGCCGCAGCGTTGGCCTCGCCGTCGGCCTTGGAGCTGTGGTGGTGGTAGGGCTGTTCATCGGCAGCTGGTTGGTGATCAACGCCGTGTGGCGACAGTTGGGCGGCGAGCCCGAGTACGCCGGCCGCATCATGCAGCGCATGGCGGCGGGCGACCTGTCGCAAGACATCGAAGTTGCGCCCGGCTGTGCTGGCAGCCTGCTGAGCGCGGTACAGGACATGGCGCAGGGCCTCGAAAGAATCGTCTCCAACGTGCGCAACGGAACCGAGTCCATCACGGTGGCCTCGAAGGAGATTGCCGTTGGGAACCACGACCTGTCGGTGCGCACCGAGAATCAGGCCAGCGCGCTGGAGCAGACGACCTCCAACATGCGAGCGCTGACCGACACCGTGAGGCAAAGCGCTGACGCCGCGCGACAGGCCAACCAACTCGCCAGTTCGGCCGCGGAGGTGGCGCGACGAGGTGGACAGGTGGTCGGGGAGGTGGTGCAGACGATGGAGGACATCAATGGCAGCTCCAAAAAGATCGCCGACATCATTGGGGTGATCGACGGGATTGCTTTTCAGACCAACATCCTGGCGCTGAACGCCGCCGTCGAAGCGGCGCGGGCCGGCGAGCAGGGCCGCGGCTTTGCAGTGGTGGCAGGCGAGGTTCGGTCCCTGGCTCGTCGCAGCGCCGACGCCGCCAAGGAGATCAAGAGCCTGATCAGTGCGAGCGTGGACCGCGTCGAGTCCGGCACTCGCTTGGTCGGAGCTGCCGGCAGCACGATGCAGGAAATTGTTTCCAGCGTTCAACGGGTGACCGACATCATTGGCGAGATCACCGCCGCGTCCGATGCCCAGAGCGATGGGATTGGACAGGTGAACCAGTCCATCATCCAGATCGATCAGATGACTCAGCAGAATGCCGCGCTGGTTGAGCAGGCCGCCGCAGCGGCCAGCAGCCTTCAGGAGCAGGCCAACGGGCTACAGGCAGCGGTTTCAACCTTCAGGACGCACTGAGTGCCGGTGCTGGACGTGCTGCCAAAGTTGAGAAACGTCGCTCGGCCCTCTGACCTGCAACCCGCCGCTCGCAGTGGCGTCCGTTACGCTGCGGGCTGATTGCAAGATTTCGATGTCGATTCGATTGGCACCCGAGCCCGGCTATTGATTGCAAAGTGTCGTTTGCAAAGCAAAACCCCCACCATCGATGGGATGGTGGGGGCTGCAGGATAAATAGCCTGACGATGACCTACTTTCACACGGGAATCCGCACTATCATCGGCGCTGACTCGTTTCACTGTCCTGTTCGGGATGGGAAGGAGTGGGACCAAGTCGCTATGGTCGTCAGGCTTGACTGGTTGGCCTATTGGCGCGGCCAATAAACCCAATTCGTAGAGTCAGCAGAAGTTTTCTGCACGCTGCTTTCACAGCGGAATCAGTATTTTGATTGCGTCTTCAGACTTCTGAAGAACAGCATAACTTGAATCCTCACCCTGACCGCAATCCGCAGTCAAAGTTATAGGGTCAAGCCTCACGGGCAATTAGTACTGGTTAGCTTAACGCATTACTGCGCTTCCACACCCAGCCTATCAACGTCCTGGTCTC
>RXJV01000013.1 GCA_003963075.1 Burkholderiales bacterium | reverse complement strand
GGTAGGGCAGGAAGTCCCGCCCGATGCTGGCCCCGAGGAGCACGACGCCGGCCAGGGCTCCCGCGCAGCTCGCGACAACCCAGCCACGCTGCCCGATGGCCCGCTCGAGAAATTGCCGATAGCGCACCACCAGCCAATCCATCGGTCGGTTGCGGAACACCCGTCGCGGCTTTCGGAACGCCAGCCAGGCCAGAGCCGGGATCAGCGCCAGCGCCGACAGCAGCGCGCCAATCAACGCCGAGCCCACTGCGAAGGCCATGGGCGAGAACAGCTTGTATTCGATACGCTGGAATGCGAACAGCGGCAGGTAGGCAGCGATGATGACCAGCATGCCGAAGAAGATCGGCCGGGCCACCTGGAGCGTGGCCGTGATGGCATCGGCCGCGGTGATCTGACGGCCCTCCTGCTGCTCGCGCCGGCGCATGATGTTCTCGACCAGCACGACCGCCCCGTCGACCAGGATGCCGAAATCGATCGCCCCGAGCGACAGCAGGTTGGCCGGGATCTGCAGATGCCGCATGAAGACGAAGGCAATCAGCAGGGCCAGCGGGATCGTCACCGCCACGATCAATGCGGCACGCCAACTGCCCAGCGACAGCAGCAGCACCAAGGTGACCAGGGTCACGCCTTCGATCAGCGTGTGTCCCACCGTGTCGGTGGTGGCCTCGATCAGCGAGCTGCGATCCAGGTAGGGCACGACCTTGACGTCCTTGGGCAGCAGGTGCTCGTTGAGGTCACGCACCGCTTCGTGCACTCCCTTGATGACCTCGGAGGCGTGCTCGTCCTTGAGCAGCAGCGTGATGCCCTCGATGGTGTCCGGGTTGCCGTCCTTGCCCAGGATGCCGCGGCGCTCCACGTTGCCGTAAGACAGGGTTCCGAGGTCCTTCACCAGCACCGGCGTGCCGTTCTTGGCATTGACCACGACGTTGCCCATGTCGGCCAGCGAACGGATCAAGCCGACGCCGCGGATGACATAGGCCTGCTCGCCCCGGTTCATCAGGCTGCCGCCGGCGCTGCTGTTGTTGGCGTTGATGGCGTCCTTGATCTGCTGCAGGGTGAGGCCGTACTGCACCAGCTTGGCCGGATCGAGCTCCAGCATGAACTGCGTCGTCAGGCCGCCGAAGTTGGCGACGTCGATGACGCCGGGCACCTTCTTGAGCCGAGGAATGACGGTCCAGAACTGCAGCTCGGACAGCTCACGCAGGTCGCGGCTTTGGGATTCCAGGGTGTATCGATAGATCTCGCCGATCGGCGAGGTGTAGGCGTCCAGCCCGGGCGTGGCGCCGTAGGGCAGGCTCACGCCCGAGATGCGCTCCTGCAGACGTTGGCGCGACCAGTAGCCCTCGATGCCGTCCTTGAAGACGACCGTGATCAGCGACAGGCCGAAAGTGCTCTTGGAGCGCAACACGTGCAGGCCCGGAGTACCGAGCAGTTCGCGCTCCAGCGGCACGGTGATCTGCTGCTCGACCTCCTCGGCTGCGAGGCCGGGCACCTGGGTGACCACCTGTGAGGTGACATCGGCGATGTCGGGATAGGCCTCGACCGGCAACTGCTTCCAGCTGTACCAGCCATAGATAGCAACGAAGGCGAAGACGATCCAGACGATCAGCCGCCGCTCGAAGCACAGTGTGACCAGACGTTCAATCATTGAGCAACACCCCTTCCTTCACGACGATGCGCTCGCCGGCCTGGAGCCCGGTCAGAATCTCGACGCGGTCGCCCACGCTGGCGCCGACGCTGACCTGCCGGGCTTGGAACTTGAACGGGGCCTTCTCGACGAAGACACGGGTGTACAGGCCGCTTTGCAGGACGGCTCCGGCCGGCACCACAGTGGCGGTGTGCGACGGACCTGCGAAGACCACCTTGGCGAACATGCCGGGACGCAGGCGGCCCTCGTGGTTGTCCAACAGCAGCCTCACCTTGACCGTGCGTGTGTCGGGGTCCAGGACCTCGCCCACGTAGCGCACCGTGCCCTCGACAGGGCTGTTTGGATAGGCATTGAGGGCCACTTTGGCCTTTTGGCCGACAAAGACGGAGGCGAGGTCCTTCTCGGCCACGGCGGCGGTGAGCGACACGGTCGACAGGTCCGCCACCGTCATCAGCGGCGCGGTGATGTCGTTCCAGTAGCCGCCCTGGGCACCCGTCATCTCGATGACGCGACCCGCGATGGGCGAGCGCAGCACGAACTGCCGGCGCGCGGCCGGGTTGCCGGCGCCGAGTTGGGCCAGTCGGGCTTGCGTAACCTGGGCGTCGCTCTCGGCCTGGGCCTGGGCCAGTTGGGCGGCCTCGTAGTCCTTGCGAGCGGCGATGTCGGCGTCGAACAGCAGCTTCTGCCGGTCCAGGTCGCGCCGCGCCTGTTGAAGGGCCGCCTTGGCCTTCGCTGCATCGCCGTAGGCGCTGCTCAGGTCGGACGAGTCCAGCGTGAAGAGCGCGTCGCCCGCGCGCACGGCATCTCCAAGTGCCCGATGCAGTCTCTCGACCCGACCGGTCACCGGCGACGTGATCTTCACCAGGTGGTCGGGCAAGGCTTCGATCGTGCCGGGTGCGCTGATGGGCTGCTCTACGACCTGTGTTTCGACGGTGGCGACAACAAGCGTCTTGCGCAGCGGCGATGCCGCCGGCACCACCGCGAAGGCATCCTCGTGAACAACCGCAGGCGCCGCGGCCGATGCGTTGGCATCAGGATCGGCTCCCTTGCAACCGGACAAGGTGCAGGCCGTCAACAGCCAGGGCAGGAGTTTGAGGCGTAGGTAGGGCTTCCTCATGCGAGGTCTCCGGAAAGGCGAGATGAAGTGGGGAATGCCTGCGAAGCAACGACACAGGCTTGCGGCTCACTTTGCGGTCAGGCGGCTGAACTGAGGCTGACCAGCAGTCCTTGAATCGGCAGGTGCCCATGGCGGCTGCCGGCGGCCGGCAGGGTGGGCGATTCGGGAAGTGCTCGCACCGATGTGCCCCGTGTGACGGGGTAGGTGAAGCAGGTGGCGAGGCGGGAAAACAATGAACGCAGCAACATGAGGATCTCCTGCGGGCGGCACGCCGCAGGCTCCTCACGGTCTATGCGCGAGCAGCCAGGCAGCGTCCGGCCCGGTAGGTCGGTACGAAGAAGGAATCGAGGCAGGGAGTCAGGGGCGCACAGCGGCGCCAACTAGGGTCGGGGTCCATGGCAGCTCCTGTTGTTGAGGGGAAATCGGCTCAGGCCGGTAGGCGCAAAGCGCAACGCAGCCGCAGGGTGGGCCACGCCGTGAGGCGGTCCATAGCGGCCACGCGCTCGGCAAGGCTGGGTTGGCGCACCTGAGGCGGGGGCTGCGTCGCGACCAGGCATGACGACGCCCGCACAGGATCGGCAGGAATGGATTTGCGCATCACGGCTCTCCTAGGCGTTGGAGGCGTGCTGCGGACGGTGAGTGACCGTGGCAAGCCCTGGCCACAGACCATGGGTCGCCATCGGGCGATTCGCGAAATGAAGAAATAGCGAGGGCTACGGCCTGCAAGGCCAGCAGCCCGGAGCGGGCGTCAGAAGGCCTGGCAGGCGGCGGCCATCACGGCACGCACGGAATCGCTGCAACAACTGGCACTGTCCACGCACT
>RXJV01000119.1 GCA_003963075.1 Burkholderiales bacterium | reverse complement strand
AAGATTGAACATGGCAACCCTCCACGTCGACGTGGTCTCCGCCGAAGAGCAGATCTTCTCCGGCGAGGCCAAGTTCGTCGCCCTGCCGGGCGAGAGCGGTGAACTCGGCATCCTGCCCAAGCACACGCCGCTGATCACCCGCATCAAGCCGGGCGCGGTGCGCGTTGAGCTGGCCGATGGCAGCGAAGAATTCGTCTTCGTCGCCGGCGGCATCCTCGAGGTGCAACCTGATCGCGTGACGGTGCTCGCTGACACGGCCATCCGCGGCAAGGACCTCGACGAGGCCAAGGCCCTGGAGGCCAAAAAGGTCGCCGAGGAAGCGCTGCGCAATGCCAAGGACAAGCTCGACCAGGCGGCGATCCAGAACGAACTGATCAGCCTCGCCGCCCAGATCGCCGCGCTGAACAAGTTCCGCAAGAAGTAAGTCTCTCGTCCCGCAAGGGTGAGACGATGACGGCAGGCCGCGCGCCTGCCGTTTGTTTTTTGAGAGGCCCGAGATCCATGACCGCGACCAACGACGTCATCCGACTGACCGCGCCCGATGGCGCGACGGCGACCGTGGCACTGCACGGCGGCCAGCTGCTGTCCTGGCAGCCGGCCGGCGGCGCCGAACAGCTCTACCTGTCCCCGCGCAGCGAATTCGTGCCCGGCAAGGCGATCCGTGGCGGCGTGCCGGTGTGCTTTCCTCAGTTCGCTGACCGTGGGCCACTGCCCAAGCATGGCTTCGCGCGCACGCTGCCGTGGGAGCTGCTGAGCCAGGAGGTTGGCAAGGACGATGCGCTGGCCGTGCTGCGCCTGCGCGACTCCGAGGCCACACGCGCACTCTGGCCGCATGCCTTTGAGCTGGAGCTGAGCGTGGGCGTCAGCGGGCGCAGCCTGGACATCGAACTGGCCTGCGAGAACACCGGCGAGGTGCCGCTACAGTTCACCACCGCCCTGCACACTTATCTGCGGGTGGCCGACCTGGACGCTGTGAGTGTGGAAGGCCTCGCGGGCCTGCGCTATTTCGACAGCGTCAAGCAGGCTGAGGGGCTGCAGCGCATGGACCTGTTGCTGACCGGCGAGAAGGGCGTTCTGGACCTCGACCGCATCTACTTCGGCGTCAAGGAGCGGCCGCTGCTGGTGACCGAGGACCGTCGGCAGGTCGTGATCACCCAGCAGGGTTTCGAAGACGCCGTGGTCTGGAACCCCGGCCCGGAGCGCTGTGCCAAGCTGGCTGACATGCCGCCCGAGGGCTGGTCCGAAATGCTCTGCGTGGAGGCCGCCACCATCGGCCGGCCGGTGGAGCTGCAGCCGGGCGACAGCTGGGTGGGCCGCCAGAGCCTGAGCTTGCCTTGACACCGCGGTCTTGCGTGGACGGCCGCTCATAATCCGACGATGTTCGCCGCCCTTCAAAACGACAGCTTTCTGCGCGCCTGCCTGCGCCAGCCGACCGATCACACGCCCATCTGGCTGATGCGCCAGGCCGGACGCTACCTGCCGGAGTACCGGGCGACGCGCGAGCAGGCCGGCAGCTTCATGGGCCTGGCGACCAGCCCCGACTTCGCCACCGAAGTCACCCTACAGCCGCTGGAGCGTTTCCCGCTCGATGCAGCCATCCTGTTCAGCGACATCCTGACCGTGCCGGATGCGATGGGCCTGGGGCTGTCGTTCCAGCAGGGCGAGGGGCCGAAGTTCGCCAAGGTCGTCCGGGACGAAGCCGCTGTCGCGGCTCTGCAGGTGCCGGACCTCGACAAGCTGCGCTATGTGTTCGACGCGGTCACGTCCATCCGCCGCGCGCTGAATGGCCGTGTGCCACTGATCGGCTTCTCGGGCAGCCCGTGGACATTGGCCTGCTACATGGTCGAGGGCGGCGGGTCGGATGATTACCGTCAGGTCAAGAGCCTGATGTACGCGCGCCCGGACCTGATGCACCGCATCCTGGACCTGAACGCCCGCGCCGTGGCGGCCTATCTGAACGCGCAGATCGAGGCCGGCGCCCAGGCGGTGATGGTGTTCGACTCCTGGGGCGGCGTGCTGGCCGACGGCGCCTTCCAACAGTTCAGCCTGGCCTACTCGCGCCAGGTGCTGGCCGCGGTCAAGACCGAGCACGACGGCCAGCGCATCCCGCGCATCCTGTTCACCAAGGGTGGGGGGCTGTGGCTGGACGAGATCGCCGACGCCGGTGCCGACGTGGTCGGGCTCGACTGGACGATGAACCTCGGCACGGCGCGCGCCCGCGTGGGTGACCGTGTCGCGCTGCAAGGCAACCTCGACCCCAACGTGCTGTTCGCGCCGCCCGAGGCCGTGCGTGCCCAGGCGCGCGCGCTGCTCGACAGTTTCGGCGCGCCCACGCCGGGCAGCGGGCATATCTTCAATCTCGGCCACGGCATCAGCCAGTTCACGCCACCCGAGCACGTGACCGCCCTCGTGGACGAGGTGCATCGCTACTCACGCCAGCAGCGTGCAGCCGGCTGAAGCGGTGGCCCGGCCGGCCTCGACTGCTGACTTATCCCCAATACTCGGGATGCAGTTCCATGCAGCGATGCGACACGTCCTGTGCACTAGCGTTTTCCCGAGGAAGCGCTAAGTCATTGAAATATCAAGACTGCCGGTGCAAGCCGTCGAAGTCCGCGAATCCTGTTCCCGGTACGCCAGGGCGGCCCGTCCGGCGGCTGCAACGATTTGCTCACAAACTTATCCACAATTTGGTGGACAAGGCGCCAGGCATTGAAAAACATGCACTTGCAGCGGTTTTCTGTGCCGTCACTTGCTAAACCGGCTGGAGCTTGGCGTGGCTGAATCGACAGGACCCGCGGTGGTGCAGGTGGCCGTCGACGCGCCCCAGCACAGCGGCCTCAGCGGTCCGCTGGACTACTCCAGTGAGCGCATGCTCGCGCCGGGAACGCTGGTGCGCGCGCCACTCGGCAAGCGCGAGTTGTTGGGCGTGGTCTGGCCCCGTGCAGACCGGCCTGCGCCGGAGCGAGCGCTCAAGCCGGTCGCGGCCGTGTTCGATGCCTTGCCGCCGCTGGGCATGGACTGGTGCCGGCTGCTGGACTTCGCGGCGGGCTACTACCAGCGCAGCGTCGGCGAACTGGCGAGCGCGGTGTTGCCGCCGCAGCTGCATGAACTGAGCGGGGACCAGCTGGACGCGCGGCTTCGCAAACTGGCGCGCAAGACGGGCGCGGCAGCCGCAGCACCCGAGCCCGTTCGGCCCGCGCTGGCGGCCGAACAGGCCGAGGCGGTTCGCGCGATCGAGGCCCAGCTGGCTGGCGGACCCATCAAGCCACTGCTCCTGTTTGGCGTCACCGGCAGCGGCAAGACCGAGGTCTACCTGCGCGCGGCCGAGGCTGCACTTGCCGCAGGTCGCCAGGTGCTGGTGCTGGTGCCCGAGATCAACCTCACGCCGCAGCTTGAAGCCCGCTTCACCGAGCGCTTCCGGGCCCTGCTGCCGCAGCCGCTGGCCATCGTCTCGCTGCACAGTGCGCTGACGCCTGCCCAGCGCCTGCAGCACTGGCTGGCCGCCCACCTTGGCCATGCACGACTGGTTCTCGGCACCCGGCTGGCCGTGTTCGCGTCGCTGCCCGCACTCGGACTGATCGTCGTCGACGAGGAGCACGACCCCTCCTACAAGCAGCAGGATGGCGCGCGCTATTCGGCGCGTGACCTCGCCGTCTGGCGCGGCCATGACCTGAGCATCCCGGTCGTGCTCGGCTCGGCGACGCCATCGCTGGAGACCTGGCAACACGCCGAAAGCGGCCGTTACGCAAGGCTGACCCTGGCCTCCCGCATCGGCGGCGGCGCGCTGCCTCAGGTGCGCCTGTTCGACATGAAGTCGCTGCCCGCGGCCTCAGGCGTGATGAGCGCGCTCAGCGAACCGCTGCTGGCCGAGTTGCGGCGGCGCCTGCAGCGGGGCGAGCAAAGCCTGGTCTTCCTGAATCGCCGCGGCTACGCACCGGTGCTGCACTGTGGCGAATGCCAATGGAAGAGCGACTGCCCGCACTGCAGCGCCTGGCGGGTGTTCCACAAGCGCGACCGCACGCTGCGCTGCCACCATTGCGGGTTCACCGAACGCGTGCCGCAGGCCTGCCCGCACTGCGGCAACCCGGACATCGCGCCGCTCGGGCGCGGCACCGAGCGGCTCGAGGAACAGCTGGCCCACGCCCTGCCCGGCGCGCGCGTGCTGCGCATCGACGCCGATTCCACCCGTCGCAAGGGCGAACTGGAGGCTCAGCTGCAGGCCGTGCACCAGGGCGAGGTGGACATCCTGGTCGGCACGCAGATGATCACCAAGGGGCATGATTTCCGGCGCATTCGCTTCGTCGCCGCGGTCAACCCGGATGGGGCGCTGTTCAGCAGCGATTTTCGGGCGCCGGAACGCCTGTTCGCTCTGCTGATGCAGGCCGGAGGCCGCGCCGGCCGCGATGCCGCCGGCGAAACACCCAGCGAGATGTGGGTCCAGACCTGGCATCGCGAGCATGCCCTCTACCAGGCGCTCGCCCGCCATGACTATGTCCGCTTCGCCACGGACCAGCTGGCCGAGCGCCGCTCGGCCGGCCTGCCGCCGTTCTCGCATCTGGCCCTGCTGCGTGCCGAGGCGCGCACCGCGGACGCGGCCAAGGCCTTCCTCGACGCGGCGGCCGCGCTGCTGCAGGACGCGCAGGTGCTCGTCTACCCGCCGGTGCCACACCCGGTCGCGCGCGTGGCCGACGTGGAGCGCATGCAGATGCTGGTCGAGGCCGGCCAGCGCGCGCGGCTGCAGGCGTTCCTGCGCGCCTGGGTGCCGGGGCTGATCGCGCTCAAGCGCGAGCACAAGGCCGTGCTGCGCTGGGCCGTCGACGTCGACCCGCTCGCGATCTGAGCCTGTGGTGGCTCAGCCTCGCGGCAGCGTGCTGGCGAGGGCGGCGGCGCGGCGCGACTGGGCCTGGCGGCGCAGTGCCCGGGGCAGCAGCCACAGCCCGCCGAGTGCGGCCAGCGTCAGCGCGAGGCTGCCCGGCTCGGGCACGCGGTTCAGGCTCACGTTGTCGAGGGCGCCGCCCACGGAGTCGCTGGTGCCGACCGAGGCGAAGCTCAGCAGATTGCGGCCCGCCTGCGCGGTCACCCGGTACTGATGTTGGCTCCACAGGTTGCCGCTGCCACCCAGGCCGGTCAGCGTGTCGCCGAGCTGCACGCCATTCCAGAACACCTGGATGCCGTTGGTCGATGCGGGCTGGAATTCGCGCGGGGCGTACCAGAAGCTCAGGGCGTAGCCGGCGCCAGCGTTGAGGCTGTCCAGGTACTGGCCGATGGTCGTGTTGCCGTTGGTGTCCAGTTCGATGTAGTTCTGGCCGTCCTGGGCCTTGCCCGCCACGTTGTTGCGAACCTCGAAGCCGGTGCCGGGGCCGGCGAGCCAGGTCCAGCCCGGCAGCGTCGACACCTGGGCCCAGCTGCCGGGTTTCAATACGGTGCTTTCAAAGCTGCCGTTGACGATCAGATTGCCGCTCGGGGCAGGTGCGGCGAGGGCGGCAGAGCCAGCGGCGATCAAGGCAAGCAGGGACAGGGCACGTTTCATGGTCTGGATGCAGTGGCGTTGTAACTGGCCGCCATTCTTCAAGCGGACAGTCATCGCCAGGAGTGCAGAGTTCACGCCCTGCCAGGTCATCCCCCCAGGACCAGGGTGCCGCACGGCACAGGCCACCAAACGGGACGGTGAAATGGCGCGACGAGCGGCCCGGCGCAACCGGGGCCGTGGGAGGCAGGTGTTTTTGGCGGCGACGCGAATCAGCCGCGCGGTGCTTGGCCGAGGGTGCTGGCCAGCGCGGCGGCGCGGCGCTGCTGTTCTTGGCGCCGCAGGAAACGGCGCAGCGGGCGACTCAGCGCCAGCGCGGCAGCCACCGCGGCGATCAACAGCGTGCCGCGATCGATCGGGGTCGCGCCACCGGCGAAGTCGGTTGCTGCCGCGGTATCGGCAGGGCCAGGGGCCCAGTGGCTGCCGGCGTTCAGCGCGGCGAGCTTGCCATGACCCAGATTGCCGGCATCCGCAACCAAGGTCGCATTGGCCGCGTCCGAAATCGCCTCTGGCTTGACATCACGCGCAGCGCCAGCCGGCGT
>RXJV01000053.1 GCA_003963075.1 Burkholderiales bacterium | reverse complement strand
CATGAAGCCTGGCACGTCGACGAAGGTGACGACCGGGATGTGGAAGGCATCGCAGAAGCGCACGAAGCGCGCGGCCTTGATGCTGCTCTTGATG
The DNA here is from genome assembly GCA_003963075.1 of Burkholderiales bacterium. Classification (GTDB taxonomy): domain Bacteria; phylum Pseudomonadota; class Gammaproteobacteria; order Burkholderiales; family Burkholderiaceae_C; genus Pelomonas. The sequence continues at coordinate 3,574 of RXJV01000053.1, read as the reverse complement.
TCCAGGCAGCCGGCCAGCACCAGCGGCTGGTTGGCGACGATGCCGACCGTCTGGCCTTCCATGCGCGCGAAGCCGGTGACGATGTTCTTCGCGTAGTCGGGCTGCAGCTCGAAGAAGTCGCCGTCGTCCACGACCTTCAGGATCAGCTCCTTGATGTCATAGGGCTTGTTGGGGTTCTCGGGCACCAGCGTGTCCAGCGAATGGTCCAGCCGGTTGGCTGGGTCACCGCTCGGGCGCACCGGCGCCTTCTCGCGGTTGGACAGCGGCAGGTAGTTGAAGAAGCGGCGCAGCATCAGCAGCGCCTCGACATCGTTTTCGAAGGCCAGGTCGGCCACACCGCTCTTGGTGTTGTGGGTGGTGGCGCCGCCCAGTTCCTCGGCGGTCACCTCCTCGTGGGTCACGGTCTTCACCACCTCGGGGCCGGTGACGAACATATAGCTGCTGTCCTTCACCATGAAGATGAAGTCGGTCATGGCCGGCGAGTACACAGCGCCGCCGGCGCAGGGCCCCATGATCAGGCTGATCTGCGGGATGACGCCGGAGGCCAGCACGTTCTTCTGGAACACGTCGGCATAGCCCCCGAGGCTCGCCACACCCTCCTGGATGCGCGCGCCGCCCGAGTCGTTCAGGCCGATCACCGGGGCGCCGACCTTCATCGCCTGGTCCATCACCTTGCAGATCTTCTCGGCATGGGCCTCGCTGAGTGCACCGCCGAAGACGGTGAAGTCCTGGCTGAAGGCGAAGGCCAGGCGGCCGTTGATCATGCCGTAGCCGGTGACGACGCCGTCGCCGGGGATCTTGTTGTCGGCCATGCCGAAGTCCACGCAGCGGTGCTCGACGAACATGTCCCACTCCTCGAAGCTGCCCTCGTCGAACAGCAACTCCAGCCGCTCGCGAGCGGTCAGCTTGCCCTTGGCATGCTGGGCGGCGATGCGCTTCTCGCCACCGCCGAGCCGCGCCAGGGCACGCTTGGCTTCAAGTGCTTGCAGGATGTCTTGCATGGTGCGGGACCTCGGAGGGAATTCAGAACGGGAAATTGATCTCCACGCCATTGCCGGCGGGGTCGGTGAAGAAGAACTGGTGCTGGCCGGTGACGGGGGAACGCTCTTCGTGGAACGCCACGCCGGCCGCCCGCAGCCGCTCGGCCGTCGCAACCGGGTCGGTGCCCGAGAACGCGACATGGTCGAAGGTGGTGGGCGCATCCGGGCGGGCCGGTAGGCGCAGGGCCTCACCCGGGCGCTGCTCCGACAGATGCAGCACCGGCTGCCCGTCGGCATACAGCCAGTAGCCGCGGCTCTGGAAGGCCGGCCGGTGGCCGCTCTCCAGCCCCAGCACCTCGCGGTAGAAGTCGTGCAGCTCGCGCAGCAGGTCGACCGGCGCGCGCAGGTTGATGTGGTTCAGCCCGGTGATCACGGCGATCGCTCCTCGCTCGATTGAAAGGCAGCCAGCAACTGGCGGGCGGCGGTGGACGCGGGCATGCGCCCGTCGCGCACCTCGGCCGTGGCCACCGCCAGCCGCTCGGCCATGCCGGGATGGCTGATGAAGGCCTGGCGCAGCCCGGCCTGCACACGTTCCCACATCCAGGCCAGCGACTGCTCGCGCCGCTTGTGGGCCCAGGCGCCGCTCGCGGTGCGCTGCTCGCGCTGGGCCTGGATCGCCGCCCAGAGCGGGGCGATGCCGTCGGCCTTCAGCGCACTGACCTGCAGCACGCGCTGCAGCGCGCTGGCGTGCTCGCCCGCCGGCGCTGTGCGGCCCGAGCCCAGCAGCCGCAAGGCCGAAGTGATCTGAGCCTGGGCGCGCGTGGCCGCCGCGGGGTCCAGATCGGCCTTGTTGATGACGATGAGGTCCGCCAGCTCCATGACGCCCTTCTTGATGGCCTGCAGATCATCGCCGGCATTGGGCAGCTGCAGCAGCACGTACAGGTCCGTCATGCCCGCCACGGCGGTCTCGCTCTGGCCGACGCCCACGGTCTCGACGATGACCACGTCGAATCCGGCCGCTTCGCACAGCAGCATCGCCTCGCGCGTCTTTTCGGCCACGCCGCCGAGCGTGCCGCTGCTCGGGCTGGGGCGGATGAAGGCGCGCAGGTCCATGGACAGGCGCTCCATGCGCGTCTTGTCGCCCAGGATGGCGCCGCCCGAGACACTGCTGGACGGGTCCACCGCCAGCACCGCCACGCGGCGGCCCTGTTCGATCAGGAACAGGCCGAAGGCCTCGATGAAGGTGCTCTTGCCGACGCCCGGCACGCCGGAGATGCCCAGGCGCAGCGCGCCGCCGGTGGCGGGCATCAACTCGGTGAGCAGGGCATCGGCTTGTTCACGGTGGTCGGCGCGGGTGGACTCGACCAAGGTGATGGCCTTGGCCAGCGCGCGGCGCTCGCCCGCCCGGACGCCTGCGGCCAGGTTCAAGCAGGCACCTTTGCGACCTGCCGCCTGATCTGCTCCAGCACGTCCTTGGCACTCGCCGGGATGGGCGTGCCCGGGCCATAGATGCCCTTGACGCCGGCGGCGTAGAGGAAGTCGTAGTCCTGCGCCGGGATCACGCCGCCGACGAAGACGATGATGTCGTCGGCGCCCTGCCTCTTCAGTTCGGCAATGATGGCCGGCACCAGGGTCTTGTGGCCGGCCGCGAGGGTGGAGACGCCCACCGCATGCACATCGTTCTCGATGGCCTGGCGGGCGCATTCCTCGGGGGTCTGGAACAGCGGGCCGATGTCCACGTCGAAGCCGAGGTCGGCGAAGGCCGTGGCCACCACCTTGGCGCCGCGGTCATGGCCGTCCTGGCCGAGCTTGGCGATCATCACGCGCGGGCGCCGGCCATGGTCGTCTCCGAAGGCGGCGATCTCGGCCTGCAGCTTGGCCCAGCCTTCGGCCGAGTCGTAGGCGGCGGCATAGACGCCACTGACCTTGTGCGTATCGGCGCGGTGGCGGCCAAAGACGGCCTCCAGCGCGTCGGAGACCTCGCCCACGGTCGCCCTCAGGCGCATCGCCTGGATGCTCAGGTCCAGCAGATTGCCCTCGCCATTCTCGGCGGCACGGGTGAGCGCCCCCAACGCGGCCTGCACGGCCTCGGCGTCGCGGGTGGCCTTGATGCGCTTGAGGCGCTCGATCTGCGCCTCGCGCACCTTGACGTTGTCGACCTCCAGGATCTCGACCGGGTCTTCCTTGGCGAGCTTGTACTTGTTGACGCCGACGATCACGTCCGCGCCGGAGTCGATGCGGGCCTGCTTCTCGGCCGCGCTCGCCTCGATCTTGAGCTTGGCCCAGCCGGAGTCCACCGCCTTGATCATGCCGCCCTGGGCGTTCACCTCTTCGATGATGGCCCAGGCGGTGTCGGCCATGTCCTGGGTGAGTTTTTCCATCATGTAGCTGCCGGCCCAGGGGTCGACCACGCTGGTGATGTGGGTCTCTTCCTGGATGATCAGCTGGGTGTTGCGCGCGATGCGGCTGCTGAACTCGGTGGGCAGCGCGATGGCTTCGTCCAGCGAGTTGGTGTGCAGGCTCTGCGTGCCGCCGAACACCGCGGCCATGGCCTCGATGGTGGTGCGCACGACGTTGTTGTAGGGGTCCTGCTC
>RXJV01000017.1 GCA_003963075.1 Burkholderiales bacterium | reverse complement strand
CCTTGATCGAGGCGTTGTCGTGTTCGGCAATGACGAGTGCGGTCATGTCAAAGTCTCCAGATTCGATACGGCTTAGATGACCTTGGCTTCGGTCTTCAGCTTGGTGACCAGGGTCGCCACATCGGCGACCTTCACACCGGCACCGCGCTTGGGCGGCTCGCTGACCTTCAGGGTCTTGATGCGCGGCGTCACGTCCACGCCCAGGTCGGCCGGCTTCACCACGTCCAGCGGCTTCTTCTTGGCCTTCATGATGTTGGGCAGCGTGACATAGCGCGGTTCGTTCAGGCGCAGGTCGGTCGTCACGACAGCCGGCAGGCTCAGGGCCACGGTCTCGAGGCCACCGTCCACTTCACGGGTCACGTTCACCTTGTCGCCGGCCACTTCCACCTTGGAGGCGAAGGTGCCTTGAGGCAGGCCCGCCAGCGCTGCCAGCATCTGACCGGTCTGGTTGCAGTCGTCATCGATGGCCTGCTTGCCCAGGATCACCAGGCCCGGCTGCTCCTTGTCGACCAGCGCCTTCAGCAGCTTGGCCACGGCCAGCGGCTGCAGCTCGATGTCGGCCGGCGTCTCGACCAGGATGGCGCGGTCGGCGCCGATGGCCATCGCGGTGCGCAGGGTTTCCTGGCACTGGGTGACGCCGCAGGACACAGCGATCACCTCGGTGACGGCGCCCTTCTCCTTCAGGCGCACGGCCTCTTCAACAGCGATTTCGTCGAAGGGGTTCATCGACATCTTGACGTTGGCGATGTCGACGCCCGTGCCGTCACTCTTGACGCGCACCTTGACGTTGTAGTCCACGACGCGTTTGACAGGGACCAAGACCTTCATCGAAAACTCCAGCTCGAATTGACGTAAACGTTAACCGGGGATTCTAAGAGCGCATCCCGGGAGGCAGGCGCACAAAAAAGCACGATCGTTCGATTCTAGCCAGGCGACGGTGGGCGCGCGGGAAAGGTTTATTGGAGAGCCCTCTCGAATCATGCAGATAGACTGCCGCAGCCCATGCAAACCGACCCCTCTCAGCGCCGCGAGATCGGCGTTTTCGATTCCGGCGTCGGCGGCTTCACGGTGCTGCGCGAACTTCGCACGCTGCTCCCCACCGCCCGCCTGCGCTACCTGGCGGACACCGCCTACGCTCCCTACGGCAACCGCAGCCCCGAGGACATCCGCGCCCGGAGCTTCGCAATCAGCGAGCATCTGATCGAGCGCGGCGCCGACTTGATCGTGATCGCCTGCAACACGGCGACAGCCCATGCCATCGAGGCGCTGCGGGCTCGATGGCCGGATCGGCTGTTCGTGGGCACCGAGCCCGGCATCAAGCCCGCTGTCGCGGCGTCTGACAATGGGCGCATCGGCCTGCTGGCGACACCGGCGACGGCGGCCAGTGCGCGGCTGCGAGCCCTGATCGAGAGGCACGCCGGCGGACATGCCGTGACGGTGCAGGGCTGTGCTGGCGTGGTTGATCACATCGAGGCCGGCGACCTCGACAGCGCCGAACTGCAGGCCCTGGTCGAACGGTACTGCGCGCCGCTGCTGGCGGCGGGCGTCGATACCGCCCTGCTCGGCTGCACGCACTTCCCACTGATCGAGCCGCTGTGGCGAGCGGCCCTCGGGCCTCGGGTGAAGCTGTTGCGCATTGAAACCGCCGTCGCGCGTCGGGCTGCCGACCTCTGGCACTCCGTGCCCGCAGCAAGCGCCGCGCTGTCAGTGGAAACGAGTGGCTCTCCGGAGCGGTTGCAAGCATGGATGGCGGCCGTACTGGGCTGGCGCGAGGCCGCTGTCGAGGGCTGGAAGCCGAGCGGCGCGTGAGGCCATGGCGGCCATTTGCCGCGATTTGAACCGCTGATCTGGTGCCCGGGACGGGACTTGAACCCGTACGCCTGTTGAGGGCGGCGGATTTTAAGTCCGCTGCGTTTACCGATTTCGCCACCCGGGCGGCGGGCCGGATTATCGAGGCCGCGCAAAAGAAAACGGGAGATCCGGCACTGCGGATCTCCCGTGAATTGGAGCGGGTAACGAGGCTCGAACTCGTGACCTCAACCTTGGCAAGGTTGCGCTCTACCAACTGAGCTACACCCGCGCATTTCGCCCGGCAAATTTGCCGAACATCGGTGCGACCGATTTTTTGGAGCGGGTAACGAGGCTCGAACTCGTGACCTCAACCTTGGCAAGGTTGCGCTCTACCAACTGAGCTACACCCGCATGAGTGCTTTTGGAGGCGCGGTCCGGAGTCGAACCGGACTAACCGGATTTGCAATCCGGGGCATAACCGCTTTGCTACCGCGCCGCCGCCAACCGTAAAACTCGCCAATCAAAGCCGTTGGTGCGGCTTTGACGAAAACAGCAAGCTCAAGGAAATTGCTGTTTCGATGAAAAAGGGAAGCCGGGGCTTCCCTTCAAAACTGGAGCGGGTAACGAGGCTCGAACTCGTGACCTCAACCTTGGCAAGGTTGCGCTCTACCAACTGAGCTACACCCGCTTTGCTGAAACCATTCGCTCGCGCTACTGGTTTCTACACTTCCGTCAGATCGATTTAGCGACCTAGAGAAGCTGGCAGTGTAACCCAAATTTGAGCCGGATGACAAGCCAGACCCTCTTCAGTGAGGCACCACAGCACTCTGAGCAGCGCCGTCCTCCGGCTTCGCTGCGGCAACGGGGGCTTCCTCGTCGGGCAGCGGCGTGGGAACCGACTCCAGCGCCACTTCAAGCACGCGCTCAATCCAGCGCACCGGCACGATCTCGAGCTGGTTCTTGACGTTCTCCGGAATGTCCTGCAAGTCCTTGACGTTCTCTTCCGGGATCATGACGGTCTTGATGCCGCCGCGGTGGGCTGCCAGCAGCTTCTCCTTCAGGCCGCCGATCGCGGTGACTTCGCCGCGCAGCGTGATCTCGCCGGTCATGGCCACATCCGCGCGCACCGGGATGCCGGTCAGCGCCGACACGAAGGCGGTTGTCATCGCGGCACCCGCGCTCGGGCCGTCCTTGGGCGTGGCGCCGTCCGGCACGTGCACGTGGACATCACGCTTTTCGAAGACCTCGTCCTTGATGCCCAGGCGCCGAGCACGCGAGCGCACCACGGTGCGCGCGGCCTCGACGGACTCCTTCATCACATCGCCGAGCGAGCCGGTCCGGATGATGTTGCCCTTGCCCGGCATCGCGGTGGCTTCGATGGTCAGCAGATCGCCGCCCACTTCCGTCCATGCCAGACCGACAACCTGGCCGACCTGGTTCTTCTTCTCGGCGCGGCCGAAGTCGTACTTGCGTACGCCCAGGAAGTCATTGAGGTTGTCCTCGGTGACGACGACCTTGCCCTCGTAGGTCTTGAGCTGAATGCCCTTGACCACCTTGCGGCAGATCTTGGACATCTCGCGCTCCAGCGATCGCACGCCAGCCTCCCGCGTGTAGTAGCGGATCACGCCGCGGATGGCGGACTCGGTGACCTCGAGCTCATCGTCCAGAACGCCGTTGTTCTTGCGTTGCTTGGGCAGCAGGTAGCGCTGGGCGATGCTGACCTTCTCGTCCTCGGTGTAGCCGGACAGGCGAATGACTTCCATCCGGTCCAGCAGAGCCGGCGGGATGTTCATCGAGTTGGACGTGGCGACGAACATCACATCCGACAGGTCGAAGTCGACTTCGATGTAGTGATCACCGAAGGTGTGGTTCTGCTCGGGGTCGAGCACCTCCAACAAGGCCGACGACGGGTCGCCACGGAAGTCCATGCCGAGCTTGTCGATCTCGTCGAGCAGGAACAGCGGGTTGCGCGTGCCGACCTTGGTCAGCGACTGCA
>RXJV01000002.1 GCA_003963075.1 Burkholderiales bacterium | reverse complement strand
GGCCTTGTGCTTGCCGCGCAAACGGAGTGCCACTTCGCTGGCAACACGTCCGAGCACCTTGTCGGTGGCGTCAATCACAAACCACTCGTGCGTCACCTCGGCCGGCTTGGCGCTGAAGGTCTTCATGAGTTGCTTTCGCTGTGCCGGCCCCGAATTGAAGCCTGCAATGAATGGCTGAACTGTTGAACTTTTACCGGCCTCGGTGCTGTGTCTGTTGCACAACCTCTCGGCGCAGCGCACTTGCGTGCGCTTCGGCTTCTTTCCCGCAGCCTTTTGACGGAAAAGCCCGCGAGTGTACCAGCGCCCGCGGTGGTTTGAAAGGCCCCGGCACGTTAATCTCGCCACAACCGCAGGCTTGGCCATGCCCAAAACCCCTCCCACCGCCCCCGCCGCCGCGTCAGACGACCCGCAGGACTGGGACCACGAGCTCTCGGCTTTCGGCCCCGACCCGAATGCGGCGCCGCCCTTGCCTGCCGAGCCCGTGGGCGGTCCACTGGCCAGCGCCCGCGCGGCGCTGGAGCGGCTGTCGACCTGGGTGCCCATCCGCGCACTGGCCCGGCGCCACCGCCACCGCATCATCGACCACCTGCTCGCGCTCGAGCCGCAGGACCGCTATCTGCGCTTCGGCTACCCCGCCTCGGACGAGCAGATCCGCAAATACGCCCTCGCCATCGACTTCGGCCGCGACGAGGTGCTGGGCATCTTCAACCGCCGCCTGCAGCTCATCGCGCTGGCCCATGTCGCCTACGGATTGCCGCCGACCAGCGCATCGCAAGGGTCAATGGCCGAGTTCGGCGTGTCGGTGCTGGCGCAGTCGCGTGGTCGCGGCCTGGGCCGCCGGCTGTTCGATGCCGCAGCGCTGCACGCCCGCAACCGGGGCATCGACACGCTTTTCATCCATGCGCTCAGCGAGAACCGCCCCATGTTGCGCATCGCAGCGGCGGCTGGCGCGGTGGTCGAGCGCGACGGCGCCGAGTCGGCGGCGTGGCTGCGCCTGCCGCCCGACACCGTGGGCTCGCAGGTCGAGCAGGCCCTGGACCGCCAACTCGGCGAGCTGGACTTCCAGCTCAAGCGCCAGGCACAGATGTTGAGCGGCTTCGTCGAAAGCGTCGCCGAGGTCAAGGCCCATTTCGACGCACCAAGCCGCCCGGACAAGGAATGAATGACGGCGGCTGGCCGGGCGAGTGGCGGGCCGCCGCCCCCTCAGCCCGGGGGCATCGGGACTAGCGAGCAATGTCGTTTCGGGACATTGAGCTACATTCGCCCGTCATCGCGCCGCAGGAAAAGTCGGCGTCGTCGCCGAACTCTCCTGGTGGAACATGCCGTACGCCGTCTATTGGATCGCCGCGCTGGCTGTTTGCGTGCTGGGCCTGGTCATCAGCCTGGTCTGGGCCTTGCGCCGGCCTGCACGCGCCAGCCAGGGTTTGCCGGCGGAGTGGTCGCTCACGGCGCGGCCCGTGTTCACGGCCGATGAGCGGCGCGTCTTCCGGCTGCTGCGCGAGGCCCTGCCCCACCATGTCGTGCTGTCCAAGCTGCCGCTGGTGCGCTTCTGCCAGCCGACCGAGGCCAGCGAGGTGCGCTACTGGTTCGACCTGCTCGGCGCCTCCCACGTGACCTTTGCCGTCTGCAGCCCCAACGGCCGGGTGCTGGCCGCCATCGACCTCGAAGGCGAGCGCGGCGTCACGCAGCGCAGCCTGCAGATCAAGCAGGCCGTGCTGTCGGCCTGCCGGGTGCGCTATCTGCGTTGCGCCGTGGACCAGCTGCCCAGCCTGGCCGAACTGCAATTGCTGGTGCCCCAGGGCAGCAACCCGCGCGGCCCGCTGCCGGCGCCCTCGACCCATGCCGGTCTGCTGCGTCGCCGCGGCAGCAATACCGGCGACGAAGAATTCAGCAGCGACTGGGGGCAGTTCTCTCAGCCGCTGCCGCTGTGGCAGGACGCGCGCGTGTTCGATGGCCATGATTCCTTCGCGGAGCACCGCCCGCACATGTCGCCTCAACCGCCGATGCAGCCAGCCATGCGGCCACCGTTCGAGCGCCGCAGCGTGCCGCGCAGTCTCGACACGTCGCGCTACAACCCGCGCCATCTGCCCGTGCTGGATGACGCGGACGACGAGGCCATGATGGACGACATCGTCGGCGTCGTCGTCGACGCGCCGCGCTACGCGACCCAGCATCCGCGCCGGAACTGATGCCCGGCGCATCCCGGCGACACTCGCCGGATGTCTTCCGCCTCTCCTGACCTCAGCTTCGGCAATCTGACGCCGGAGTTCATGCTCGACGCCCTCGACGCCGCCGGCCTGCGCGCCGACGGCCGCATGCTGCAGCTGAACTCCTTCGAGAACCGCGTGCTGATGCTGCATCTGGAAGACGGTGACGCTGCCGTGGCCAAGTTCTACCGCCCCGGCCGCTGGAGCGATGCGCAGATCCTGGAGGAACACGCCTTTGCCGCCGAGCTGGCCGCCGCCGAGGTGCCCGTGGCCGCGCCCTGGCCGCTGGCGGGCGGCTCCACGCTCTTTCACTGCCAGGGCCAGCGCCTGGCCGTCACGCCGCGCCAGGGCGGGCGCGGGCCCGAGCTGGAAGACCCCGAGGTGCTGCGCTGGATCGGCCGGCTGCTGGCGCGGCTGCACGGCGTGGGCCGGCAGCGGCCCTTCACCGAGCGCCTCGCCTGGGCCAGCGCCGCCCCGGCCCAGGCCGCGCGCGACTGGCTGATCGGCCACGAGGCCCTGCCGCCCGAGCTCGCCCCGGCCTGGGACGACATCGCCCGCCGCTGCATCGACCGCATCCAGGCCGCTTTCGACAGCCTGCCCGACCTGCAGCTCACCCGCCTGCACGGCGACTGCCACCCCGGCAACATCCTCTGGACGCCCGACCGCGGCCCGCACTTCGTCGACCTGGACGACGCCGTCACCGGCCCGGTGGTGCAGGATTTGTGGATGCTGCTGCCCGGCGAGCCCGATGCCGCCCGACGGCAGCTCCATGCCGTGCTGGACGGCTACGAGCAGATCGCCGAGTTCGACGACCGCGAGCTGCGCCTCATCGAGCCGCTGCGCACCATGCGCATGATCCACCACAGCGCCTGGCTGGCCCGCCGCTGGGGCGACCCGGCCTTCCCGGCCGCCTTCCCCTGGTTCGGCACGCCCAACTACTGGATGGACCAGACCGCCCTGCTGCGCGAGCAGCTGGAGGCGATGCAGCCCCGGGACGCGCTCCCGGCGCTGGCGCGCGACGAGGACCTCGTCGACTTCGACGGCGACGGCTTCGCCTGAGCGCCCTCCCCCGGCGCTCGCCGGGGCAGCCGCCCTGAAAACGGCAGCAAGGCACGCGGCCGGGCCCGCAAAGCCGAGTGGCTGACTCACAAATACTGGATATAAACACAGTCTTGTGGTCTCATCCCTCCCCCGGCTTTCGCCTTCGCCACGCCCGGCTGCCCGACCATGCTGCCCGCCTCCCCGCTCTCAAACGCCTTCACGCCCCCGCCGCCGCCCCGGCCGCCGCTCGACGAGCTGGCGGGCCTGCAGGGCCGGCTGTGGCGCGGCAGCAGCCTGGGCGCCCACAGCGCCCCCACGCTGCCCAGCGGCTTCGCCGCGCTGGACGCCGAACTGCCCGGCGGCGGCTGGCCGCTGGGCGCGGTGACCGAGCTGCTGGCGCCCCAGGCCGGCGTGCTGGAGTGGCGGCTGCTGGCGCCCGCGCTGCGCGGCTGGTGGGCCGGCCAGGGGCTGCCCGCCTCCGCCTCCGCCACGCCGGCGCTGCGCTCGCTGCTGCTCATCCACCCGCCCCACACGCCCCACCTACCCGGCCTGCAGGCCGTCGGCCT
>RXJV01000041.1 GCA_003963075.1 Burkholderiales bacterium | reverse complement strand
CTTCTTGGTGAGGGCCGCCTTCATGTCGACCTGCATCAGGAAGTGCACGCCGCCGCGCAGGTCCAGGCCCAGATACATCGGGTTGGCATGCAGGGCCGAGAGCCACTGCGGCGAGCGCGACAGCAGGTTCAGCGCGACGATATAGGTCGGTTCGGCCGGGTCGGTGTTGAGCGCCTTGCTGATCGCGTCCTTGGCCTTGAGCTGGGTGTCGGTGTCACCGAAGCGGGCCTTGATGGAGCTGCCGTCGAACTGCACATAGTCCGGCTGGACACCGGCGTCCTTCAGCGCCGCCTCGATGCGGGCCTGCAGCGCGGAGTCGATCTTGACGGTGACCTTGGCGCTGGACACCTGCACCGCGGGCGCCTCGCCGAACAGGTTGGGCAGCGTGTAGAGGGAGCCAATCAGCAGCGCGACGAGCAGGATCGCGTACTTCCAGAGCGGATAGCGGTTCATGGGGAGACTTCCTTGTGGGCGCCTGGGCGGCGGCGTCAGCGCGGTCGGAGGTGGCGCCGTGCCGGCTTACTTCAAGCTGCCCTTGGGGAGAACCTGGGTGATCGCACCGCGCTGGATCTGCAGCTCGACGCCATTGGCCACTTCCAGGTGGATGAAGTTGTCGCCCAGCTTGGCGATCTTGCCGATCACGCCGCCAACCGTCACGACCTCGTCGCCCTTGGCCAGGGCTTCGATCATGGCCTTCTGCTCCTTCTGGCGCTTCATCTGCGGCCGGATCATGACGAAATAGAGCACGACAAACATCAGCACCAGGGGCAGCATGCCGAGCAGGCCGGACTCGGGACTGGCGGCGGCCGGGGCGGCCTGGGCGTAGGCGTTGGAGATGAACACGGTGAATTCCTAGGTGAGATGCGGCGTCGGGCACCGCAGGGCAACCTTGAATTCTAGTGGCGGCGGGTGACGGGGCTTTCCCGGCCCATGCCGGCGATGCGCGCCCTCGCCCGTGCCTGCTACGCTGTCACGGCACACCCAACCGCTGCGGAGCCGCCCTTGTCGACACGGACGCTGACCGACCGCCTCAGCCTGCGCCAGCTGCTCACCTTGCCCTATGTCGGGCTGGTGCTGGCGCTGCTGCTGATGATGGGCGCGCTGTCCTGGCGGGCCGGCAGCGATACCGTCGACACGCTGTCGCGCCAGCTGCTGGCCGAGGCGGTGGACCGTATCAGCGCCTCACTGGCCCGCCATGTGGGCGGCGCCGACGCGGTGCTCGAGACCGCCTTCCCGTCCGGCCTGAGCGTGCAGCCGGACGTCACGCACGAGTTGGAAACGCTGCGCGAACGCTTCTGGCTGGCCACCTCCATCCACCGCGACCCAAACAACTATGTCTACTACGGCGACCACCACGGCCACTTCCTCGGCCTGTGGCGCTACTCGGCCCAGGAAGCCGAGCTGCGGCTGCGCACCGCCGGCAGCGGCCCGCGCACCCTGTTCCGCTTCACCGGCATGCGCGGCGAGCTGCGTGCGCCGGTCCAGGAGGACAGGATCTTCGACCCGCGCGAGCGCCCCTGGTACCAGTCGGCCATGGCCAACCGGCTGCCGCTGGCATGGACCCCGGTCTATATCGACTTCAAGGTCGGCGAACTCGTCACCACCCGCACCAAGCGCATCCTGAATGAAGACGGCGAGCCGCTCGGCGTCGTCGCGACGGACCTGCCGCTCAAGCAGATCAACGCCCTGCTGTCGCGGGTGACGCTGAGCGAGCACGCGGTGGCGCTGATCGTCGAGGCCGACGGCCAGCTGATCGGCGTTTCGCGCGGCGCCCCGCTGCAGGCGCCGGGACCCGGCGCCCTGGAGCGCCTGCACGCACAGCACAGCACCGACCCGCTGGTCGCCGACGCCTACGACGCCGTGCGCCGGCTGAAGGCCGCGGCAGCCGGGCCGCTGGGCACAGCACCGCGCACGGCCGGCTTCACCGACCGCGACGGCCAGCAGGCGTTCGTGGGCTTCTCGCATGTCGACCCGGCGCTGGGGCTGGACTGGACCATCGTCGTCGCCGTGCCTCGGGCCGACTTTCTCGCCAGCGTGCAACGCAACTTCGTCCAGGCTGGCTGGCTGGCGGCCGCGGCCGTCGCGGCGGTGCTCCTGCTCGGCTGGGCCGCGCTCGGCCTCGTGAGCCGCGAGCTGCGCCGGCTCGCGGAAGCGGCGCAGCGCATCGGCGACGGCGTGCTGGACGAACCGCCCGAGGTGCACCGCCGCGACGAACTCGGCGATCTGGCGCGCAGCTTCGCCGCCCTGCAACGCCGGCTGCTGACCGACCCGCTGACGGGCCTGTGCAACCGCAGCGCCATCCTGCGCCGCATCGAGGACCGCATCCTGCAGCAGCGCCGCCGCGGCGACCGCAGCCCCTTCGCGGTGCTGTTCATCGACTTCGACCATTTCAAGGCGATCAACGAACGCTTTGGTCACGCGGTCGGCGACGCGGTGCTGCAGGAGCTGGGCCAGCGCCTGCAGGCCGGTGTGGCCCCGGGCGACCTGGTGGCGCGCTATGCGAGCGACGAGTTCGTGCTGCTGATGGCGTCGGTCGGCAACCGTGCCGATGCCGAGGCAGCGCGCAGCCAGCTCGAAGCCAGCTTGCAGGAGCCGCTGGCCAGCCTGGCTGCGTTCGCCGCTCAGGCGGACCCCATGGGTGCCAGCATCGGCCTGGCGCTCTACCCCGACGATGCCGCCAGCACCGAATCCCTGCTCAAGCTGGCCGATGCCGACATGTACGCCCGCAAACAGGGCCTGGCGATGACCCGCACCCAGGCGCTGGATCTCCGCACCGCGCCCGATGACCGCCAGCCTTGACTGCGACATCGCGGCGCTGCGCCGCTATGCCGTCGCCCGCAGCCTGTTCACGCCGACGACCCTGGCCAAGGCCGTCGAGCGACTCGGCGGCTTCGTGCAGGCCGACCCGCTGCGCGCGCCGGCCCGCGCGCAAGACCTGACGCTGCGGCATCGTGTCAGAGGCTACCGCGCCGGTGACCTGGAGCGCCGCTACCCACGGCTGGCGCTGCAGGAGGACTTCTTCATCAACTACGGTTTCGTCACCCCCGAGCTGCGCACGCTGATGCACCCACGAACGACGCACCGCGTCTGGGACGCCGCGCGCCGGGAGCTGGCCGACGCGGTGCTCGCCGAGGTCGCACGCCTGGGAGAGGCTCACCCGGCCGACGTCGACGCCGCGCTCGGCCACGGCGCGGTCCGCAACTGGTTCGGCGGCAACAGCCGGCTCAGCACCGAGCTGCTCGATGGCCTGCACTACCGCGGCCGGCTGGATGTGGTCAGGCGCGACCGAGGCACGCGCGTCTACCGGCTGGCCGCCGACTGGCGGCCCCACGACGACCCCCAGGCCGCGATGGACAGGATGGCCGACGCGCTGGTGCAAAAGTACGCGCCGCTGCCGGCCGCCAGCCTGTCACAGCTCATCAACATGCTCTTCCACGCGGCCTATCAGTGGCAGCACCTGCGCAAGCCCACCGCCGCCCGCGCAAGGGAACGCCTCGCGCATGCCCGGGTCGACGGCATCGACTGGTTCTGGCCGGCCGACGAGGACCCGACCCGCGGCTGGCGCATTCCTTCCCAGGTCAGGCTGCTCGCCCCCTTCGACCCCGTGGTGTGGGACCGACGCCGCTTCGAGCTGCTGTGGGGCTGGGCCTACCGCTTCGAGGCCTACACGCCGGCGGCCAAGCGGGTGCGCGGGCACTATGCGCTGCCCCTGCTGTGGCGGGACCAGGTCATCGGCTGGGCCAATGCGGGCGTCAGCGGCGGGCGGCTGAGCTTGGAGTGCGGCTATGTGTCGAGCCGAGCGCCGCGCGATGCGGGGTTCAAAGAGGCCTTGGCGGAAGAACGCGAGCGCCTGGCGATCTTCCTCGGCGTGACGGGTTGAAGCGTGCGCCGGCACCCGGCACGACCGACGCTGGCCCACCCGTTGACGATGGGTTGCCGGCCCCAAGCCCGGGGGCTGCCATCGGCCATCGAAGGTCTGTGCCCGCCGAGCTCGATACGATCTCAGCACCACCACCACGTGAACCCAGCCATGGCACTGCTCTGGAAGTCGATTGCATCCGCTCTTGTTCTGCTTGCGGCCAACCATGGGGCCGTGCAAGCCCAGCCGTCGGAGCCGAATCAGCCCGCGACTGCCGTCGTCCAGCAGCAGCTGGACGCCTACAACCGGCACGACATCGAGGCCTTCATGGCCACCTATGCGAACGACATCAAGGTCTACGAATACCCGGACAAATTGATCTTGGACGGTGCCGCCAAGGTGCGCGAGCGCTATGCGCAACTCTTTGCCGATGCCGTGTTGCACGCCCGGCTCGGCAACCGGATCGCCATCGGCCAACGCGTCATCGACCATGAGTTCGTGACCCGCACGTTTGCGGACGGCGTCGGCGTCAAGCAATGGGTCGCCATCTACGACGTGCAGGACGGCAAGATCGTGCGCGTCTCGCTCATCCCCGGGCCGGTTGAGATGAACGCCAAGAAATAGGCGCCCCTGCGGCCGCGCGGCCGCGCGCAGGGCTCGCTCAGCCCCAGCGCAGGTCGGTGCGGGTCAGCGGCAGCTCGCGCACCCGCTTGCCGGTGGCCGCGAAGATGGCGTTGCACACCGCGGGCGCCAGCGGCGGGAAGGCGGGTTCGCCCAGGCCGGTGACCGGGAAGTCGGTCTTCAGGAAGTGCACATCGATGCGCGGCGGGGCGTCCTGCAGACGGATCAGCGGGTAGTCGCCGAAGTTGCTCTGCACGATGCGGCCCCCCTCGATGTCCAGGGCCGCGTGCATCAGCGTGCCCAGGCCGTCAATGACCGAGCCCTGCACCTGGTTCTCGGCGCCGCTGAGGTTGACGATCTGGCCGCCGATGTCGCTGACCACGGTGACGCGGTCCACGCGCAGCTCGCCGTCCTTTGACACGGTCACCTCGGCGACCTGGGCGATGTAGCCGCGGTGGCTGAAGTGGAAGGCGATGCCGCGGCCCCGCCCCTTGCCGGCGCCGGGCAGGGGCTGGCTCCAGCCGGCGCGGGCGGCGGCCTCGCGCAGCACGCGCTTCATCCGGCCCACGTGGTAGGGCTGGCCACGCTCGCCGGTGCCGGGCTTGAGCTCCTGCTCGCCGAGCAGGTCGAGGCGGAACTGCAGCGGGTCGCGGCCGGCGGCGTGGGCGAGCTCGTCGATGAAGCTGTGGAAGACCCAGGCGAAGACATTGCTGCCGGGGGCGCGCCAGGGGCCCATCGGGATGCCGCATTCGATCGGCGTCTGCTCCAGCAGGTAGTTCGGCACCCAGCGGCCCGGGAACTCGTCGCCGCTGAGCGCGCCGCCGCTGCCGGGCTGCAGCACCGAGGCACCGTCGCGCTGCACACGGTTGGCAAAGGTGACGAAGTGGTTGTGCCAGGCGACGACGCGACCCTGCGCATCAACGCCGCCGCGCAGGAAGTGGAAGCCGCCGGCGCGGTAGTGGTCGTGCCGCAGGTCGTCCTCGCGCGACCACAGCAGTTGCACCGGCGCGGCCACGCGCTGGGCGATGGCCGCAGCCTCGACGATGAAGTCCGCGCTCAGCCGCCGGCCGAAACCGCCGCCGCTGCGGGTGATGTGCAGGGTGATGCGGTCCTTGGGAATGCCCAGGGTGCTGCTGACCAGGTTCTGGCCCGCCGCGGGGTTTTGCGTCGGCGCCCAGAGTTCCAGCTTGCCGTCGCGCCACCAGGCGGTGCAGTTCTGCGGCTCGATGCTGGCATGGCTGATGAAGGGGTAGGCATAGCGAGCCGTCACGGTGTGGGCCGCGCCGGCCAGCGCGGTGGCCACGTCGCCATCGCGCCGCACCACGGCGGCGCCGGGCTGCGGCCCGAGCCGGTCGGCCTGGGTGACAAAGCCGCGCCAGCTGTCCTGGGCGTGGGGGCCCTCGTCCCAGTCCACGCGCAACTGCTTACGGGCACTGAAGGCGGCCCAGGTGTGCTCGGCCACGATGGCCACACCGGGCATCAGGCCGCGCAGGTCGGCCGTGCCGTCGATGACGAAGGCGTCCACCACGCCGGGCAGGGCCTTGATCGCGTCAAGGTTGGCTGCCTTCACGCGGCCGCCGAACACCGGGCATTTCTCGAACACGGCCACGCGCTGACCGGGCAGCTTCACATCGATGCCGAACAGCGGCTGGCCGGTGACGACGGCGTGGTTGTCTACGCCGCCGATGCGCGTGCCGAGCAGGGTGTAGTCCTTGGGGTCCTTGAGCTTGACCTCCTCGGGCGCGGGCAGCGGCAGCCGCGCCGCCGCAGCGACGAGGGCGCCATAGCCCAGGCGGCGGCGGGTGCGGCGGTGGTGCACCGCGCTGTCGGCGGCCTCCAGCTCGGCCTCGGGCAATTGCCACTGCGCGGCCGCGGCGCGGATCAGCAGCAGCCGGGCGGTGGCGCCGAGCCGCTGGAAATCGGTGTAGTTGTTGGGCGTGGAGGTGGAGCCACCGGCGCTCTGGTTGCCATAGGCCGGGTCCAGGTCGCCCTGCTGCACCCGCACGTCCTGCCAGCGCACCGCCAGTTCCTCGGCCAGCACCATGGGCAGAGAGGTCTTGATGCCCTGGCCGATCTCGGGCTGCTTGGAGATCAGCGTGACACGCCCGCTGCTGTCGATGCGGATGAAGGCATTGGGCTTGAAGCTGGCCTCCTCCGTGCTGGCCGGCCGGCCCACGGCCTCGGCGCCGCCGGCCACGCGGGGCAGCAGCACGCCCAGCAGCAGGCCGCCGCTGGCCAGGGTGGCGCCTTGCAGGAAGCGCCGGCGCGAGGCTTCCACGATGTCCGGCCGGGCGCTCATGCCTTCACCGCCTTCTTCGGACCGCTGACCGGCTGCGCGGCGATCTCGGCCGCGCGGTGCACGCCGGCGCGGATGCGTGTGTAGGTCGCGCAACGGCACAGGTGGCCGCTCAGGGCGGCGTCGATGTCGGCATCCGTCGGCTTGGGCCTTTGCTTCAGCAGGGCGGCGGCGCTGAGGATCTGGCCGGCCTGGCAGTAGCCGCACTGCGGCACGTCCAGCTCCTCCCAGGCCTGCTGCAGCGGGTGGCGGCCTTGGGGGTGCAGGCCCTCGATGGTGAGCACCTGGGCCGAACCGACACCCGAGACGGGCAGCAGGCAGCTGCGGGTGGGCGCGCCGTTGAGCTGCACGGTGCAGGCGCCGCACTGGCCGACGCCGCAGCCGTACTTGGCGCCGACCAGGCCGAGCTGGTCGCGCAGCACCCACAGCAGCGGCGTGTCCGCCGCGACCTCGACACTGTGGCGCTTCTGGTTGACGTTCAGGGTGTAGCGCGGCAAGGCAGGCCTCGGATGTCGATCACGCGGGGCCCCTGTTGTACCTCGTTTGCCATCCGCCCCAAACGCATGAGCTTGTGAATTCTTGTTCTTTGCCAGCGCGGGCGCGCCTGCCTAGAGTGCGACGCTCCAACCACTGCACGACCCCCATGCGCCGCCTACTCACCACCCTTGCGCTCGGCCTTGCAGCCGCTGGCGCCGTCCTTCCCGCCTTGGCCCAGACCTCGCTGCTCAACGTCTCCTACGACCCGACCCGCGAGCTCTACCAGGACTTCAACAAGGCCTTCGCGGAGCACTGGAAGGCCAAGACCGGCGAGACGCTGAGCGTCAAGACCTCGCACGGCGGCTCGGGCAAGCAGGCGCGCTCGGTCATCGACGGCCTGGAGGCCGATGTCGTCACCCTGGCTCTGGCCTATGACATCGACGCGCTGGCCGACCGCGGCCTGCTCGGTGCCGACTGGCAGAAAAAGCTGCCGAACAACGCCAGCCCCTACACGTCCACCATCGTCTTCCTGGTGCGCAAGGGCAACCCCAAGCACATCAACAACTGGCCCGATCTGGCGCGCAGCGGCGTCGACGTCATCACGCCCAACCCCAAAACCAGCGGCGGCGCCCGCTGGAACTACCTGGCCGCCTGGGGCTATGCGCTGAAGAACGGCGGCACGCCGGCCTCGGCACGCGACTTCGTCAAGCGCATCTACAGCAACACCAAGGTGCTGGACTCCGGCGCGCGCGGCTCGACGACGACCTTTGTCGAGCGCGGCATCGGCGACGTGCTGATCGCCTGGGAGAACGAGGCCTATCTGGCCGTCAAGGAACTCGGCAAGGACAAGTTCGAGATCGTCACGCCCGAGCAGTCCATCCTGGCCGAACCGCCGGTCGCCATCGTCGACAAGGTGGTGGACAAGCGCGGCACCCGCAAGCAGGCCCAGGCCTATCTGGACTACCTCTACAGCCCCGAAGGCCAGGAGCTCGCCGCCAAGAACTACTACCGCCCACGCGACGCCAAGGTGGCGGCCAAGTACGCCAAGGCCTTCGCGCCGGTGAAGCTGTTCACCGTCGACGAACTCTTCGGCGGATGGCGCAGCGCGCAGAAGACCCACTTCGACGACGGCGGCGTGTTCGACCAGATCTACACGCCGGGCGCCAAGTGAGCGCTGCGGCATCGTGCAATTGAGGACGGCGGCCTGCGGGCCGCCGTCTGCTTTACGCCGGGCATCGCCACAATCCCGCCACCATGCGAACTTCATTCTTCGCCGCCGCGCTTTCCCTGACCCTGTCCCTGTCCGAGATGGCCTGCGCGGCGCCGGCCGACACCCTGTGCAGCGACCAGCCCGCACGGCTGGCCGCCCGCGCCGGCGTCTACGTGACCGCGCCGCTGATCGAGCGGGTGCGCCAGACACGCCGTTGGGACCTGGGCCAGCAAGGCCTGCCAAACGGCGCCACCGAGCTGCGCGTGGGTGCCGACGGCAGCGTCGGCATCGCCTGGAACTGGCATGAGTCTGCGGTGCTGGGCCGCGAGATCCCGCATGGCTGCCTGCGGTTCGATGGCGACCAGGTGCGGCTGCAGCCGGACGATTTGAGCAAGGCCGGCCCGCTGCTGCGGATCGCCGGCCTGGCCGGTGCCGCCGACGCGCCCTACTTCGCGCTGTTGTTCTCGGGCTGCTACCGCGCCTCGCGCGGCGGCGAGCGCTGGTGCTTCGAGCCCAACCGGGTGGTCATTGCCGGGCGGCCGCGCCCGGCGACGCTGAAGCTGGACCTGTCGGAGCTGCCCGCCGGCGGCTCGGTGCTTGAGGTGGCCGGCGAGGACCGCTTCTGGCTGTTCGTGCCGCGCCCGGACGGCTGGGCCGTCTACCGCACGACCTGGGCCTCGGCCCCCGGCTACCGCGAACCCGACTGGGCCCAGCCCTGGCAGCTGCTGAAACGCGCGCCCTGACGGCGCGGCCGGCTCAGGCGGTTGAGCCGGCCTGGGACTCGTGGCGGCGGTTCATGTCCGCCAGCGTCTTGCCCGGCTCGTCGCGGAACTTGGCCTCCAGCAGCTCCAGCGTCTCGATCCGGTCGACACGGAAGCTGCGGAAGTCCTCGCGCAGCTCGCACCAGGCGGCCAGCGTCCAGACCGGGCCCCAGAACATGCAGGCCAGCGGCCGTACGACGCGCTCGCTGCGCGCGCCGCCCAGGTCGAGATAGCCCATGCGCAGCTTGCGCCGCGCCTCGGTGGCCTCGCGCAGCGCGGTCAGGTGGGCGCTGGTGGCCGGGTCCAGCGCCGGCAGCGGTGCATACAGCGCCAGGCTTTCGGCCGCGGCGCGGGCATCCAGCGGCAGCACGGCCAGGATCTTGGACAGCGCGTTCTCGGCCTCGCGGGCCAGCGCCGCATCCAGCCGCGACTCGGCCAGCCGCACCGCGGCAACCAGGGCCTGGGCCTCCTGCTTGCTGAACATCAGCGGCGGCAGGTCGAAGCCGGCCCGCATCCGGTAGCCCACGCCGGCCTCGCCCTCGATGGGCACGCCCTGCTGGGCCAGCGCGGCGATGTCACGGTAGACGGTGCGCATCGACACCTCGAGCCGCTGGGCGAGGTAGTCCGCCGTCGTCAGGCGGCGGCCACGGATGAGCTGGACGATCTGAAAGAGGCGGTCGGCACGGCGCATGGAGCCCGCATTGTGCGGGACTGGGCACGGGTCTTGCACTTGGCCCGGAGACCCGACCAACACGCCGCACCCACCATGGCCCTCCACGCCTCCCACATCGGCGGCCCCCAGCCCAGGGCCCTCGCCAGCCTGGGCACCGTCAGCGCGCCATGGCCGACGCTCGCGGCCAACCAACTGTTCGTCGCCCAGAGCGCGCGCCCCACGACCGCGCAGGCCTGCCCCAAGCAGGCGCAGCCGGAACCCGCGGGCCTGCAGGGCTCGGCTGGCCACGCGCCGACACGGCGCCGGCAATCGTCGGCCGGCGGCATCGCCTTTGACCGTCGCGAACGCTGACCTGTCGCGGGCCTGACCGCCAATCTGAGCGGACTCTGAATCCGGGCTGACCGCCGCCTGTCTCTGCCGCCGATCGGCCGGTTTGACGGTCGCCGCACTGTAGCGGCGTCGATAACATAACTTTACCGTCCGGCGGGATTGAATCCGGGGTTCGCATCGGCTAGCGCCTGCGCCCCCTGCAACAGCCCTGCCGGATGCAGCGGACGCGTTGCGATGCAGCGGCCCGTCCAACATCGCCTCACCTGGATCTCCCGTATGAACATCTTCCGCACCTCCACCGATGCATCGCTGCGCCCGGGCCCCCTGGCTCTGGGTTCCCTCAGCCTGGCCCTGATCGCCGCCCTGGCCGCCTGCGGCGGCGGCAATGCCCAGCTCAACCCGAATCAGAAACCTCAGGGCAAGGTGGACGTGCCGCTGTTCATCAGCGATGCCTCCACCGAAAACTGGGCCACCATCGGCGTCAAGCTGCTGAAGCTGTCGCTCACCAAGCAGGACGGCAGCAGTGTCGACGTGCCGCTGGGCAGCGCGCCACTGCCGCTCAACCTGGCCCAGCTGAACCAGATCGGCGAACTGCTCAACAAGGTCACGCTGAATGCCGGCGACACCTTCACCGGCGTCACCGCGACGCTGGCGGCCAACCCGGGCGACATCAGCCTGACGGTGGCTGCCGACCCCGAACCCGGCTTCGCCGAAACCGCCGGCACGCAGATCCCCAGCAGCCGCATCCAGATTCAGGGCGCCACCGGCGCCGCGGGCGCCCAGACCGTCACGGTGCCCGTCAAGTTTGACAAGCCGCTGGTCGTGCCCAACACGCCGGGCGCGGCGATCAACGTCGAGTTCGACCTCGATCACCCGGCCTTCCTGACCGGCCATGTGCCAGTCGGCAGCAGCCAGACGACCTGGGCAGTCAATTTCAACGGCCCGGTCAAGCACAAGAAGGTGACCGATCTGACCCGCTTGGTCATGCGCCATCACTATGGCAAGGTGGTCAGCCTGTCGAGCGACAACAGCTCGCTGACCTACAGCAAGCAGTTGCCGACCACGCCCGTCGTGACGCCGGAGACGGCCACCGACACCGGGGTGAACGTGACGGTGCTGGCCGACGCGACCAACGGCACTCTGGTCTACGACATCGACACCAAGCGCGAGAGCACGGTCAAGAGCTTTGCCAGCGTGTCCAGCGCCCTCGCAGCGGGCAAATACGTTCGCGTGGCGGCGCGCTATCAGCAGAACGGCACGCTGGTGGCCACCCGGGTGTGGATCGCGTCGGTCTTCAACACCGTCTGGCTGAGCCCCGAGGGCCATGTGCTGCGCATCAACAGCGCCGGCACCGAATTGGTGATGTCCGACG
The DNA here is from genome assembly GCA_003963075.1 of Burkholderiales bacterium. Lineage (GTDB taxonomy): Bacteria > Pseudomonadota > Gammaproteobacteria > Burkholderiales > Burkholderiaceae_C > Pelomonas. The sequence goes on along the minus strand of RXJV01000041.1, from coordinate 32,975 downwards.
AGGCGGGCAAGCCGGTGAAGATGGTCATCGATGGCAAGACGCAGTTCTTCTTCCGCACGCCCGAGAACGCGCAGAGCGACACCACCGCGATCGGCAGCGGCCCGGCCTTTGCGGCTGGCAAGAACCTGGTGCGCGGCTTCAAGGTGCACGTGCAGGCGGTCGACCCGCTCGCGCCGACCCTCGTGGCCAAGACGGTCGACATCGAGACCGCCGCCTACGATGGCCGCATCTCCAGCGTCACGCCGGCCGGCTTCATCTACACCCGCGGCTTCAACACCGGTAGTGACGGCTACAACGTGTCGATGAGCTATATCGACGCCGCCACCGCCAACGGCACCGACGCCAATGGCAACCCGATCAACGGCTTCAAGTACTGGAACTGGGGCCTGCCGAACCAGGTGACCAGCGGCGCCGATGCGGTGAGCAGCTTCATCAAGGCCACCAATGGCAGCGCGGTCGACTTCGGCGGCACCGCAGGCCAGGTCTATGCGCAGGGCGCGAGCTATGCGCGCTGGGGCGGCAACAAGGCGGCCCCGAACGGCTGGTCCGTGCCCTGGGTCGTGCTCTCGCCCACCAACCTGCCGCTGGCCACGGTGGCGAGCGTGAACAACGCGACCAACAGCTTCACCATCACGGTGCCCAAGGGCAGCAAGCCGGTGAAGGTGAACTACAGCACGACCAGCGGCTCGGCCACCCTGGCCTACCAGGTCGACCGCAACAAGGACAAGGTGACGGTGACGCCGCAGGACCTCAGCTCCACCGCCGGCCTCGCGGCCCTGACCCAGGGCCTGACCGTCGGCACGCGCGTGGCCATCTCGGCCATCCCGCAGGCGGACGGCACGCTCAAGGCCTACACCCTCAAGTTCTACAGCGGCAGCCAGCAGCCGAAGTGAGTCCGAGCGCGGCACAGGCCGCGCCACCCCGGCGTGCCGCGGCCCTCGCGGCGCGCCTGACTTGGCAACCCTGGGCGCCATCAACGCCCCTAGGCCGTCACTCGCTGCCAACCAGCGGTTCGGCGCCCAGGGCTAGCGCCCCTTGCCGAGGCCGGGCCGCCGCGCGAAGCCAAGGCGGGGCCCCAGGGACATGCATCACGCGGCGAGTCTCGGGCTCACCCGGCCCACCGTGGGCGAGAGGGAGCCCGTGGTGGCCAAGTTCATCGGGGCATGACCGTTTGCCGATGTGACCGGCATCTGACAAAGGCTGACCCGCGCCCGTCCACCGGGCCGGTTTGCCGACTGCGTCACACCGTACAAACGGGCAACAGAGGTTTACCACCCAACGGTAATCCCGGGTGGGCATGGGCCGTTAGCCTGCGGACCGCTGCACAAGCCCTGGCGGGCGCGGCGGCCGATCTCGCTGGGTCGCCATCCAGCGATCCGTCCAACATCGCCCCACGAGGACATCCGCATGAAGATCACCCCCACCCCATCCGATGCAACGCTTCGCCCGGGCCAAATTGCCCTCGGCTCCCTGAGCCTGATCCTGATCGCGGCGCTGGCCGCCTGCGGCGGCGGCGGTGGCAGCAGCGCCGCACCGGCCCCGAACCCGACGCCTCAGGCGGTCAACGTGGACGTGCCGCTGTTGTTCAGCGACGGCTCCAACGAAGACTGGGGCACCATCGGCGTCAAGCTGCTGTCTCTGTCGCTGACCAAGCAGGATGGCAGCAGCGTCAGCGTGCCGCTGGGCAGCACGCCGCTGCCGCTGAACCTGGCCCAGCTGAACCAGATCGGCGAGCTGCTCAACAAGGTCACGCTGACCGCGGGCGACACCTATACCGGCGTCAGCCTGACGCTGTCGGCCAACCCCGGCGACGTGAGCCTGACGGTGGCCGCCGACCCCGAGCCGGGCTTCTCCGAGGCCGCCGGCACGGTGATCCCGAGCAGCCGCATCCAGATCCAAGGCGCGACCGGTGCAGCCGGCGCGCTGACCGTCACGGTGCCGGTCAAGTTCGACAAGCCGCTGGTCGTGCCCACCACGCCGGGCGCGGCGATCAATGTCGAATTCGACCTCGATCACCCGGCCTTCCTGACCGGCCATGTGCCGGTGGGCAGCACCCAGGCGACCTGGGCGGTCAACTTCAACGGCCCGGTCAAGCACAAGAAGGTGTCCGACCTGACCCGCCTGGTGATGCGCCATCACTATGGCAAGGTCGTCAACCTGTCGAGCGACAGCAGCACGCTGACCTACAGCAAGCAGCTGCCCACCACGCCTGCGGTGTCACCCGAGACGGCCACGGACACCGGCGTGAACGTCAATGTGCTGGCGGACGCAACCAATGGCACGCTCGTCTACGACATCGATGCCAAGCAGGAAAGCACCGTCAAGAGCTTCGCCAGCGTGTCCGCGGCGCTTGCGGCCGGCAAATACGTTCGCGTGGCGACGCGCTACCAGCAGAACGGCACGCTGGTGGCCACGCGGGTGTGGATCTCGTCGAACTTCAACACCGTCTGGCTCAGCCCCGAAGGCCATGTGCTGCGCATCAACAATGCTGGCAGCGAGATGGTGGTGGCCGATGAGAACGGCAAGCCGGTGAAGATGGTCATCGATGCCAAGACGCAGTTCTTCTTCCGCACGCCCGAGAACGCGCTGAGCGACACCACCGCGATCGGCAGCGGCCCGGCCTTTGCGGCCGCCAAGAACCTGGTGCGCGGCTTCAAGGTGCACGTGCAGGCGGTCGACCCGCTCGCGCCGACCCTCGTGGCCAAGACGGTCGACATCGAGACCGCCGCCTTTGACGGCCGCATCTCCAGCGTCACCGCTGCCGGCTTCATCTACACCCGCAGCTTCAATACCGGCGGCGACGGCTACAACGTCAACCTGAGCTATATCGATGCCGCCACGGCCAATGGCAGCGACGCCAACGGCAATGCGATCACCGGCTTCAAGTACTGGAACTGGAGCTTCCCGAGCCTGGTGACCAGCGGGACTGGCGCCGTCACCAGCTTTGTCTCGGCCACCAATGGCAGCGTGGACTTCGGCGGCACCGCAGGCCAGGTCTACGCCCAGGGTGCGAGCTATGCGCGCTGGGGCGACAAGGCGGCACCGAACGGCTGGTCCGCGCCCTGGGTCGTGCTCTCGCCCACCAACCTGCCGCTGGCCACGGTGGCGAGCGTGAACAACGCCACCAACAGCTTCACGATCACGGTGCCCAAGGGCAGCAAGCCGGTGACGGTGGGCTACAGCACCACCAGCGGCTCGGCGACGCTGGCCTACCAGGTCGACCGCAGCAAGGACCAGGTGACGGTGACGCCGCAGGACCTCAGCTCCACCGCGGGCCTCGCAGCCCTGACCCAGGGCCTGACCGTCGGTGCGCGCGTGGCCATCTCGGCCATCCCGCAGGCGGACGGCACGCTCAAGGCCTACACCATCAAGTACTTCAGCGGCAGCCAGCAGCCGAAGTAAGCCGGCGCGGCGCCACTGCCGCCTGAGCTCTAGTGAAGGCGTCCAGGCCGCGAGGCATCGCGGCAGGGACGCCTTATTCATTGCGCCCGAGTCGCAGGCCCTTGCTGTCGACCAGCTCTTCACCGCCCACGGCGCCCGCCCCGCGAAGGCGCGGCTTCAGCCCATCGACGTGCAGAGTTCGACCAGAGCCCCGTCCGGGCAACGCACATAGGCCACCGTCTGGCCCCAGGGCTTGACGGTCGGTGCGGCGAGCGGGTGCGCGCCTGCGGCCACGGCGCGCTCGAAGGCCGCGGCCACATCGGCGACCGTGAAGCCGATCTCCATGCCCAGCGGTACGGGGCTCGCGTCGGCCGCGACATAGTCGTGCTGCACGCTGTCGCGCGCGGTGGCATGGTCAACGAAAGCCAGGGTCGCGCCGCCTGCGCCGGTCTCGACCTCGCCGTAGGCCCCGCTCTCGTGCAGGAAGCGTGGCTTCAGGCCGAAGGCCCGGTCGAAGAAGGCCAGCGATGCGGCGACATCGGCCACGTAGACGATGGTGTAGGCGAAATTCATGGCGGGCTCCTGGAGTGGTGAAGCCTGCATGCTGCACCGGCCGACCTGCCAGGGCATGTCAGCAGCTGAGCTCTTGCCCAGGGGCAGCCCAAGGCGGGTTATTGGGGGTGCGCCATCCCATGCGGCGCCCTAGCATCCATGTGAGTCAACAGCCGTGGAGAGGCCATGACCTTTCAGGAATCGATCAGGGTCTGCTTCAACAAATACGCCGACTTCTCCGGGCGTGCGAGCCGCTCGGAGTACTGGTGGTTCTTCCTCTTCAGCATCCTCGCCAGCCTGGTCGCCGGCGCGATCGGCTATGTCGCCAGCACCATCGTCTTCCTCGGGCTGTTGCTGCCGTCGCTCGCCGCCGCCACGCGACGCCTGCACGACACCGGCAAGAGCGGCTGGTGGCAACTGGTCGGCCTGATCCCGGTGGTCGGGTTCATCGTGCTGGTGGTGCTGCTGGCGATGGAAAGCCGCCAGCCCGACTGAGCCCTCCCCGGCTCAGCCCGCCAGCACCTGCCGCACCGCGCGGTCCCATTGCGCCTGGCGCGCACCGGCCTCGTCGCGCGACATGCGCGGCACGAAGTCGCGGTCCAGCTGCCAGATCGCACCGATCTCGCCGGTCGACGCATACAGGCCGGCACCGAGTCCGGCCAGCAAGGCCGCACCCAGCGCGGTGGTCTCGATGACGCGCGGCCGCAGCACCGGGATGCCGAGCAGGTCGGCCTGGAACTGCATCAGCAGGTCGTTGGCGCTGGCGCCCCCGTCGACGCGCAGTTCGGTCAGGCGCTCGTGGGCACCGACATCGGCATTCATCGCCGCCAACACCGCAGCACTCTGAAAGGCAATGCTCTCCAGCGCGGCGCGGGCGATGTGGGCCTGCGTGGTGCCGCGGGTCAGGCCCAGCAGCGCGCCGCGGGCGTCGGGCCGCCAATAGGGCGCGCCCAGGCCGGCGAAGGCAGGCACGAACATCACGCCGCCGGCATCCGGCACGCTTTCGGCCAAAGCCTGCACCTCGCCGCTGCCGCCGATCGCACGCAGCCCGTCGCGCAGCCACTGCACCACGGCGCCGCCGACGAAGACGCTGCCCTCCAGCGCGAACTGCGCCGCCGCGCCGGCCTGCGCGGCGCGCGTCGTCACCAGGCCCTGCGTGGAATGACGCGCCTGGGTGCCGGTGTGCATCAGCAGGAAGCAGCCGGTGCCATAGGTGTTCTTGGCCTGGCCGGGGTGCAGGGCCGCCTGGCCGAACAGCGCTGCCTGCTGGTCACCCGCGATGCCGGTGATGGGCAGGCCGAACTCGCTGGCATGGCCGAAGCGGCCGGCCGACGGCCTCACTTCGGGCAGCAGTGAACGCGGGATGTCGAACAGGCCCAGCAGCTCGTCGCTCCAGTCGCCGCGATGGATGTCGAACAGCAGGGTGCGCGAGGCATTGCTCGGGTCGGTCGCATGCACCCGGCCGCCGCTGAGCTGCCACAGCAGCCAGCTGTCGACCGTGCCAAAGGCCAGCTCGCCGCGCGCGGCGCGCTCGCGGGCGCCAGGCACATGGTCGAGCAGCCAGCGCAGCTTGGTGGCCGAGAAATACGGGTCCAGCACCAGGCCGGTGAGCTCGCGCACGCGCGGCTCCGCGCCCTGCTGTTTCAGGGTCTCGCAGAAGGCCGCCGTGCGGCGGTCCTGCCAGACCAGGGCGCGATGCAGCGGTTCGCCGGTCTTGCGGTCCCACAGCACGGTGGTTTCGCGCTGGTTGGTGATGCCGATGGCCACCACCTGGGCGTCCGCTGCGGCCAGGGCCTCGCGTGCGCAGGCCAGCTGGCCGGACCAGATCTCGCCGGCATCGTGCTCCACCCAGCCCGGCTGCGGGTAGTGCTGGGTCAGCTCACGCTGGGCCGAGGCCAGCAGCCGGCCGGTTCGGTCGAAGACGAGAGCGCGCGAACTGGAAGTCCCCTGGTCCAGCGCAAGCAATGCATCCATGGCGTCCGTTCACTTAGAGTCGTTGCATGGACGATTTTGACCTTGTGGTGGTCGGTGGCGGCATCAACGGCACGGGCCTGGCGCGTGACCTTGCCGGCCGCGGCTGGCGCGTGCTGCTGGCCGAGCGTGACGACCTGGCCGCGCACACCTCGTCGGCCTCCACCAAGCTGGTGCACGGCGGGCTGCGCTACCTGGAAACCTACGAGTTCTCGCTGGTCGCCAAGGCGCTGCAGGAACGCGAGGTGCTGCTGAGGAGCGCGCCGCAGCTGATCCAGCCGCTGCGCTTCGTGCTGCCGCATGCGCCGCATCTGCGCCCGGCCTGGATGATCCGCATCGGCCTGTTCCTGTACGACCACCTGGCCCGCCGCGAGCTGCTGCCGGGCTCGCAGGGGCTGCGCCTGCACGGCAGCCGCTATGGCGCACCGTTGAAGCCCGAATTCACGCGCGGCTTCGTCTACTCCGACGGCTGGGTGGACGATGCCCGCCTCGTGGTGCTGAACGCTCTGGATGCCCGCGCGCGCGGCGCCGAGGTGCTGACGCGCTGCGCCGTCACCGAGGCAGTGCGCAGCGCCGACGGTTGGCGGGTCAGCCTGCAGGGCGGGCGCGAGCTGCGCGCGCGCGCCCTGGTCAACGCGGCCGGCCCCTGGGCCGAGCGCTTTCTGCGCGACCACACGCAAGGCACCGACCGCCAGCCGCTGCCGGCGCGCGGGCTCCGGTTGGTGAAGGGCAGCCACATCGTCGTGTCCCAGCGCTTCAGCCACGACCACGCCTACATCTTCCAGAACCCAGACGGCCGCATCATCTTCGCGATCCCCTACGAGGGCCGCTTCACGCTGATCGGCACGACCGACATCGAGCTGCCCGAGCACGCGGACCCGCCGTCCCGCGCAGCCATCGATGGGGCCGAGGTCGACTACCTCTGCGAGCAGGCCAGCCGCTACCTGGCCCAGCCGGTGCGCCCGGCCGATGTGCTGTGGAGTTTTGCCGGCGTGCGCCCGCTGCTGGACGAAGGCGGCTCGGCCTCGGCCGTCACGCGCGACTACCTGCTGGAAGCCGACGCGGGCGCCGGCGCGCCGCTGCTCAATGTCTGGGGCGGCAAGCTGACGACCTACCGCAAGCTGGCCGAAGACGGCGCCAGCCAGATCGGCCGCCTGCTCGGCGACGCGCGCCGGCCCTGGACCGCGAACACCCGGCTGCCCGGCGGCGACCTCGGCGCCCACGGGGTCGACATCGACGCCTTCGCCGCCGCGCTGCAGGCCCGCCACCCGGGCCGCGCCGCCGCCGACGTGCGCCGCCTCGCCCGCGCCTACGGCAGCCAGGCCGAGGCCCTGCTGGCCGCACCGCCCGGTGCCGAGGTGGCGCCCGGCCTGCACGAGTCCGAACTGCGCCATCTGGTGGACAACGAATGGGCCCGCAGCGCCGAGGATGTGCTGTGGCGGCGCAGCAAGCTTGGCCTGCACCTGACGGCAACGCAGCAGGCCGCCGTGGCCGACTGGCTGGGCCAGCTGCCGTCCCGCGGCGCGAGCGCCTGTTCACACCACGGCTAGAACGCCCACTTGAAGCCGAAGGTCGTCAGCCGCGCCCTGGCACCGCCAAGCTGCCGGCCGGCCGAGGCGTCGACAAACAGCCGGCCGGGCTGCAGCACCAGGCGCAGCGCCGCATTCACCCAGGGGCGGTGGCGGTCATCGCCGAATACCTCGGCCATCGGCTGCCAGCGGCCATCCTCGCCCAGGCCGGCATGCTCGACCGCCAGTGCCCAGCCCAGGCTGTCCTCGCTCAGCAGTTCATCGCGCAGATGGCCGAGGTTGGCATGCACCGTCCAGTCCCGCGTGACCGGCAGGCTGGCCGCCAGCGTCAGCCCCAGGCTGCTGCGGTCCCAGTCGAACTCGGTGCGGCGATGCGCCAGCGTCCACACCAGCGTGACCTGGGCCTCGCCAGCCCGCCAGGGCGTGGCCAGCAGCTGCACCTTGCCGGCCAGCACCAGCTCGTTCGGGCGCAGGGCCTGCAGCGCCAACTCCCATCCCGGCGCGATGCCGCAGCCCAGCTGCAACGAGCGCTGGCGCTGGTCCGCCCCGCCGCCGCGCCGGTCCGCCTGCATGCCCTCCACCTCGCAGGCCTGCACCTCGATCACGCCGGCATCCTCGGCCTGCAACGGCCGGCCCGCCTGGCTCGACGCGGCCAGTCCCAACAGCACCAGGGCAAATGCAAGGCGGAACATGGCAAGGCGGAACATGGCCTGAGCCTACCGCGTTGGCCGCGCGGCGCATCGGGGATGATGCCGGCATGCTGATCGGTCTGCTGTACGCCCTCACCGCCGGCTTGATGTGGGGGCTGGTCTTCGTCGCACCCCTGATGCTGCCGGGCTATGCGCCGGCCCTGCTGACGGTCGGCCGCTATCTCGCCTTTGGCCTGCTGGCGCTGCCGCTGGCCCTGCTGCTGGACCGCCGCGCGCTGCGCGAGCTGCAGCCCAGCGACTGGTGGCAGGCCGCCCGGCTCAGCCTGGTCGGCAACTTCGCCTACTACCTCTGCCTGTCGGCCGCCATCCAGCGCGCCGGCGCGCCGCTGCCAACGATGCTGATCGGCACGCTGCCGGTCGTCATCGCCGTCTGCGCCAACCACCGCAACCGGGTGCGCGACGGCCAGCTGCCCTGGGCGCGGCTGGCACCGTCGCTGGCGCTGATCGCCGCCGGGCTGGGGCTGGTCAACCACGACGAGCTGGCCGCGCTGCAGGCCGAGTCCGGCGACCCGCGCCGCTATGTCGAAGGCGCGCTGCTGGCCGTGGCGGCCGTGGCCTGCTGGACCTGGTACCCGATCCGCAATGCCGACTGGCTGCGCGCCCATGCCGACCGCAGCCCTCGCGCCTGGGCCACCGCGCAGGGCCTGGTCACGCTGCCGATGGCGGTGGCCGGCGCGCTGCTGCTCGCGCTGGCCCACCGCGTGGCGCCGGGCGTGCTGATCCCGGCGGACTTCGCCCTGCCGCTCGGCGAGCGGCCGCTGGCCTACGTCGGGCTGATGGCGGCCATCGGCCTGTGCTCCTCGTGGCTGGGCACGCTGTGCTGGAACGAGGCCAGCCAGCGGCTGCCCACGTCGCTGTCGGGCCAGCTGATCGTGTTCGAGACCCTGGCCGCGCTCGCCTATGCGTTCGGCTGGCAGCAGCGCCTACCGCCGCTGGCGACGCTGCTCGGCGTGGTGTTGCTGGTGGCCGGGGTGGCCTGGGCGCTGCGCGTGAAGCCGGTGGCGCACCCAGCCTGAGCCCGGCTCAGTCGGCGAACACCTCCCAGGTGCGCAGGCCGTCGAAGCCATTGGCCTCGCCCTTGCGCACATGGCCGCGTGCATTGCTGACCACGCGGGTGCCAGCCACGCGGTAGTCGTGCCGGCAGTGCAGATGGCCGTGCAGCCACAGCCGCGCGCCGGGCATCAGCGCCTCATCGTCGTTGCAGAAGCTGGCGGTGCCGGGCTGGCGGCCGTAGCGCGGGTCGGCGCTCTTCAGGCTGGGCGCGAAATGCGTGACCGCCACGGTCGCATCCCAGCCCGGGCCGGCCTCGCCGCGCGCAAGCTCGCCGGCCAGCCAGGCCCGGCACTCCAGCGCCAGTTCGCGTACCGCCACCACGTCGAACACCTCGCCGTGGCGGGTCGACTGCATGACCTTCTGGAAATAGCCACCGGCCCGCTTCGCCCGCTCGCGCTGCGCGGGGCCGAACACATCAAAATCGCTCCAGCGCGTGCTGCCCAGAAAGCGCACCCGGCGCCCCTGGGCATCGGCCAGCACGACGGCCTCGTCGTCCAGCAGGCGCAGGCCCAGCGCCTGAACATGCCGCCGCAGGTCTCCCCGCGCCGCCTCCACATCGCGCCGGTCGAACTCGTGGTTGCCCGGCACCACCAGCACCGGCACCGGCCAGCCCCGGAACAGCTCGAAGCTGCGCCAGCTGGTGTCGATATCCCCGGCCAGCACCAGCACCTCCGCCCCCGCCGCCGGCAGCGGTTCAAAGGTTTCCGTCTCCAGATGCAAATCCGACAGCAGCTGAATCTTCACGGTTCAGGTCCGCGCGCAGCGCCGGGCCTCCTCAAGCGACTCCCGCCGATCCGGCTCCGCCGGTCGGCCGGGAGTGCCCCCTTGAGGGGGCGCGCGCAGCGCGTAGGGGGTGGGTCAATTGCTCCCGTGACACTGCTTGTACTTGCGCCCCGAGCCACAGGGGCAAGGGTCGTTGCGGCCGACCTTGGGCGTGTCGCGGCGGATGGTGTCGACGCGGTAGCGCTCGGCCTCGGTCAGGTCGGCCAGGTCGGCCACCGTGACGACCAGCTCCTCGATCGCATCGTCCAGGTCCTTCAGCGGATGCTCGCGGTTCAGCGTGGCCGCGACTTCCTTCTCCTCGTCGGTCTCGGCGGGCAGATGCCGGTAGAGCCGGGCCAGCGCCGCATGCACCGCGTCGTCCTGCAGCTCGGCCAGCTCCGGGAAGCACAGGGCCGCATGCTGGAAGCCGGCCACCCAGGGCATCAGCGGCTGCGACACCGGGCCCAGCGCGTCATAGCTGGCGCGGGAAATGCGCTCCTCTTCGCTGGCGTCCTCGGGCAGCGGGGCCGGGGCTTGATCGGGGTCGATGTCCAGCACGACCGGGTCGAACCAGCCATCCTCCACCAGGCCCCGGTTCAGCGCGGCGTGACGGCGCTGCACCAGGGCCGTCACGCGGTCCAGCCACGCGGTGTCGACATGCTCGGGCAGCTCGCCGCCGTCGTAGTCGAAGATCGGCGGCAGCCATTCGTCCAGCTCGATCAGCCGCGGCTGCACGATCACGCCACACAGATAGCCGTCGAGCATGGACGCATCCAGCGGGTTCAACGGCGCCGGCGTCGCGGCCAGCAGTTCGTCGAGTTCGGCGAACTCGGCGTCGGTCAGGTCTTGGGGGGTGCTCATGGACGCGATTGTCCGCCTTGCGTGGCGCGCAGCCAGAGAGCGGGCCGCCGCCGCTCAGACGGCCTTCTGCTCCAGCACATAGTTCGCACCGTCGAACTGCCCGAGCCTCTCCACCAGCAGCGGCAGGCAGGCGGCCAGCTCGTCATGCAGCGTGAACGGCGGGTTGGCGACGAACATGCCGCTGCCCATCATGCCGAAGCCTTTTTCGTCGGCCTGCGCCACCGTCAGCCGCACATGCAGCCAGCCCTTCTTGGCCGCCGCGTCGGCGCTGGCCTTCAGGCGCTGCGCGAGCTGGGTCGACTCGAGCAGCTGCAGCTGCGGATACCAGACCATCACGACCGTGTCCGGTGCACGCTCCAGCGCCTCGCGCAGCGCCGCCAGCACCTTGGCGTAGTCGGTCTTGATCTCGTACGGCGGGTCCATCAGCAGGGCCGCGCGCCGCGTGGGCGAGGGCAGCTCGGCCTTGATGGACGCAAAGCCGTCGCGGTCGCTGACCTGGGTGTTGGGCCGGGCCTCCAGATAGCTGGCCAGGATGCGGTGGTCGGTCGGGTGCAGTTCGTAGGCGCGCAGCCGGTCGGTGTCGCGCAGCACGAAATGGGCAATCGCCGGCGAGCCGGGGTACTGGCGCAACTGGCCGTCGGGATTGAAGTCATGCACCAGCTGCACGTAATCGGCCAGCGGCGCGGGCAGTGCATCGACATCGTCGTAGAGCTTGGCGATGCCGCCGGCATACTCGGCGTTCTTCTGCGCATAGCGGCCCTCGACCGAGTAGCCGCCGGCGCCGGCGTGGGTGTCGATCAGCGTGTAGGGCTTGTCCTTCTCGCCCATGTAGCGCAGCACGCGGGTCAGCACCAGGTGCTTGAGGACGTCGGCATGGTTGCCGGCATGGAAGGCGTGGCGGTAGGCGAGCATGGTGGGATTGTCGCCAAGGTGGCGGCTTGTGTTTGGCGAAGCCGCCAGCATCTGCGGCTAGCACAGCGCGCAGCAACCGCACGGCCACGGGGCCACGTGGGGCTGCGTAGCCTTCAGGCCCTTGTCGTTTTCTGCTGCTTCACCCCATGCCCACGCTTTTCGACCCCGTCCGTCTCGGTGACATCGAGCTTGCCAACCGCCTCGTGATGGCACCCCTGACGCGCAACCGCGCCGCGCAGCAGACCCCCAACAGCCTGCACGTCGAGTACTACCGCCAGCGCGCCGGCGCCGGCCTCATCATCACCGAGGCCAGCCAGATCCGCCCCGACGGCCAGGGCTATTTCGACACGCCCGGCATCCACTCGCCCGAGCAGATCGCCGCCTGGAAGCAGGTCACCGACGCCGTGCATGCCGAGGGCGGCAAGATCGTGATCCAGCTCTGGCACGTCGGCCGCATCTCGGTGAAGCGCCTGCAGCCGGGCGGCCAGCCGCCGGTGTCGTCGACGGCCCGCGCCGCCAAGACCCGCACCTATGCCGCCCATGGCGAACTCGTCCCCACCGACGAGCCCCGCGCGCTGGCCACGGACGAACTGCCGCAGCTCATCGCCGACTATGCCCAGGCCGCCCGCAACGCGATCGCCGCCGGCTTCGACGGCGTTGAGGTGCACAGCGCCAACGGCTATCTGCTCGACCAGTTCCTGCGTGACAGCGCCAACGACCGCAGCGACGCCTACGGCGGCTCGATCGAGAACCGCGCCCGGCTGCTCGTTGAGGTGATGACGGCGGTCGCCGGTGCGATCGGCGCGGGCCGCACCGCGCTGCGCCTGAGCCCGGTCACGCCGAGCAACGACATCGGCCAGGACAGCAACCCGCAGGCCCTGTTCAACCATGTCGCCGATCGGCTCGCGCCGCTGCGGCTGGCCTTCCTCGAAGTGGTCGAAGGCGCGACCGGCGGCGCGCGCGACCACGCGCCCTTCGACTATGCCGAGCTGCGCCGTCGCTTCGGCGGCGCCTACATCGCCAACAACGGCTACGACCGCACGCTGGCGCTCGATGCCGTCGCGAGCGGGCGGGCCGACGCGGTGTCCATCGGCCGGCCCTTCATCAGCAACCCGGACCTTCTCGATCGCATCCGCCGCGACCTGCCCTGGGCCGCCCCGCAGAAGGAGACCTTCTATGGCGGTGGCGAGGCGGGCTATACCGACTACCCGGCTGCGGCCTGACCGCGCGGTTTGACGGCGGGCGCGGCGGCGCCTACCGTGCAGAGCCGCCCAGCCCTTAACCGCCCCTAACCGCCCCTGCGCGCACGCCGATGAAACTCCGCATCGCCCTGACCCTGGCCACCACCGTCGCCAGCCTCGCGCCCCCGGCCCGCGCCGCCGAGCCGGTGCGGGTGCTCTTCGTCGGCAACAGCTATACCTTCGGCCGCGTCGACCCGGTGCTGCACTACAACGCGGCGGCGGTGCATGACCTGACGGCCGGCTTCAATGCCATCAACCCGAGCGGCACCAACAGCCACCCGCCCGGGTCGGCCGATGGGGGCAGCTTCGAGCCCCACCCCTGGGGCGGCGTGCCCGCCATCGTCAAGAAGATGACCGATGAGGCGGGGCTGAACTACGAGGTGTCGCTGTCCACCCGCAACGCCACCTCGCTGCGCACCCACTTCCTGAACCTGGCCAACCGCGACTGGAAGCTGCGCGAGAACGTCGCCTCGCAGCGCTGGGATGTGGTCGTGCTGCAGGAACTGAGCGACGCAGCCCTGCCGGCCGGCATGAGCAAGAACGCCAACCTGCCGACCTTCAACGCCTACGCGGACCAGTTCGAGCGTTTCATCCACCAGGGCGAGGCGCAGACCTACACCGAGGCCAAGCTGTTCGGCAGCGTGTCGGCCTGCCTGGCCACCGGCCTGCGGGCCGCCAGCTGCCACGCGACACACCGCATCGCCGCCAACCCGAACGCCAGCGCCACCACCCGCGTCTACCTGGAGCAGACCTGGGCGCGGCCCGACATGGTCGAGGCGCACCGGATCACAAAGCACGACCTGCGCAGCGCTGATGGCCGCCCCGTGGTCGACACCGGCGCCGCGGGCGGCCAGGCGCCGCTCTACTACACCAGCCTCGCCCGCATGACGGCCGACCTGCACGCCGCCTTCTTCGGCAAGGCCGCGGCCAACCCGGGCTTTGCCGGCGTGGTGCCGGTCGGCGATGCCTTCCAGCGCGCGGTGGACCAGGGCCTGGCCCAGGGCAGCGGCTTCTACGACGCCGACGGCCGCTTCACGGAGGGTCCGCGCGGCCCGATCAGCCTGTGGTGGCTGGACCGCACCCATGCCAGCCGATACGGCTCCTACCTGTCGGCCCTGGTGCTGTTCGGCCAGCTCACCGGCCGCGATCCGCGGACACTGGGCGCCAGCGAGCAGGCCGCCAGCGAACTCGGCATCGCGCCCGACACCGCGCAGGCGCTGCAGGCCGTCGCCAGCGAACAGCTCAGGACTGGAACGCGCCCGGGCTCTGAACCGGCCCGCTGAGCGCCAGGCTGCCGCGCGGGTGGCGGTACTCGCGCTGCGGCACCAGGGCCAGACCGCCGCCCTGGCCCAGGTCCCGCGCCGCCTTGCCACGCAGCGACGAGCCGGGCTTGAGCCGGTAGTCGTCACGCGCCGCGCGCACGAATTCGTCCCAGTCGGCACTGAAGTTGGCCCGCCGCGTCCAGTGGCCTTCGGCCGCCAGCTTCGGCGCGCCGACGAGCAGGTTGTTCGCCAGCATCACCTCGGTCTGCGGCGGCGTCACGCGCAGCCAGATGCCGCCGCTGGGCTTCTGGTCGACCAGGGTGTTGTTGACCAGGTAGAGCGCCTGCTGGGGCCAGCTGGCCCCCTCGGCGCCGAAGGAGATCACATGCGGGTTCTCGGTCGTCGAGCTTTGCGCGATCAGGTTGCCCATCACCACCGCCACGCCGCCGTTCGGGAACTCCAGCTCATAGCTTGCCCGGCCGCCGATCTCGTCGCTGAGCCGGTTGTAGAGGATGTGGTTGAGCGCGGCACGGCTTTTCAGCAAATGACCCAGCAGCCCGTGGTGGAAGTAGCTGCCGGTGACGGCCAGGCGCTTGATGGCACCCACGTAGAGGTTGTGGGTCTTGCCCTCGCGCGGCGCGATGGTGCCGAAGTCGCAGTCGATGATGTCGAGTTCGATGCTGTCGCCGCTCGCCGTCAGCAGGCCGTTCTCGTTGTCGCGGAAACCGCAGTCCACCAGCGTCAGCGTGCCGGCCTCGAGCCGGATGCCGGCGCCATTGCGGTCGGGCACCGTCGCACCGACGAAGTCCAGGCCCTCGATGCGCATGCGCTGGCCGGTCGTGACGAACAGGCCCTTGCCCTGCACCTGCGCGCCCGCCGCAACCACGGTGGCCCGGCCGCCGACCGCGCGCAGCGTCAGGTCATGCTGGGTCCAGACGGCGACGTCGCCGATGTAGTCGCCGGCATCGACCTCGATCAGCGTGCCGTCGCGGGCCTGCCGGGCCGCGGCGGCCAGCGACTTGAGCGCGCGGCGCGGGCCCACCTGCAGCACCGGGCCGGCATGCGCGGTCAGCGGCAGCAGCCCGGCCGCCGTGAGCAGCTGGCGCCGCCTCACCCGCCCTTCCTCATCTTGGCCTTGAACAGCTCGACGATGCCGACCTCGCGCGGCCCAGCGATCAACTCGAAGGCCTCGCCGGCCTCGATGCGACCCTCCCGCTTCACGGCCAGGTAGAAGCCGCAGTAGCCGCTCTGCGCCATCAGCTTGGCGGCCTGGCCAAAGCCCATATGGGCATTGAACTTGAAGCAGGGGTAGCGCGGCTCCGACACGACCAGCTCGCAGCCGGCAAAGCAGAGCCGGTCGCCGATCCAGACCTGGCTTTCCAGCAGCCCCGTCAGGGTCAGGTTCTCGCCCATATCGCCCGGCTGCAGCGGCCCGGCCACCTGGGCCTGGCCGCGCACCGTGGTCCAGAACTGGTAATGCTCCTGAGGGTAGGCATACACCGCCTTGGACAGACCACCGTGCACGCTGAGGTCGGCCTGCTCATCGCCGTCCAGGCCCAGCGGCCCGACGGCCACCGGCCCGCTGCGGGCGCGCTTGCGGATGGCCGAGTCCAGGGCCCGCCCCTGGGTGGACAGGAAATGTTCGACGCGGGCGGTATTGACGCTGACGACTTGCATGCCCGGGATTGTCCAGGAGACCATCCGCCCGCCACTGAAGCCATGACCACGCCATGACCCGCCCCACCCCCTTGCCGTCATTGCTGCAGACCGTGCGCGCCTGCACGCTGTGCGCCGAACAGCTGCCGCACGGGCCGCGGCCGGTGCTGCAGGCCGATGCGCGTGCCCGCATCCTGGTCGCCGGCCAGGCGCCGGGCCGCAAGGTCCACGCCAGCGGTGTGCCCTTCGACGATGCCAGCGGCGAGAGGCTGCGCCGCTGGATGGGCCTCGAGCGCGATCAGTTCTACGACGCGGCCCTCGTCGCCATCCTGCCGATGGGCTTTTGCTACCCTGGCACCGGCGCGTCGGGTGACCTGCCGCCACGACGAGAGTGCGCGCCGCAGTGGCGCCAGGCGCTGCTCGATTCGATGCCGCATATCGAGCTCTGCCTGATCATCGGCCAGCATGCGATGGCCTGGCATCTTCCCGCCGCCCCCAACACGGGCTCCCGCACGCTGACCGAGCAGGCGCGTGGCTGGCGCGAGCACTGGCCGGCCCTGCTGCCCATGCCCCACCCCAGCCCGCGCAACAACCTGTGGCTGAAGGCCAACCCCTGGTTCGAGCAGCAGGTGGTGCCGGCCCTGCAGGCCCGGGTCGCGGCACTGCTGGGCCCGCCGCGGGAGCCACAACCCGCCGAACCGGCCTAACCTTGGCCTCATCTTCGCCTCATCGAGCCCTCACCCGGCCTGCCTAGAGTGCGGTGCATCGGCTGCGCCGCAGCCTCATGCCGCAAGGAGTTCTCGATGACCCAGACCACCAAGTTCGCACTGACCGCCACCGCCGCGGCCCTGCTCGGCGCCGGCGTCACCCTCACCACCACCGCCTCGGGCTGGACGCTGCCGGCCTGGGTGCAGGGCAAGGCGTCCACCACGGCCGCGCCGGCGGCTGAATCGCCGCTGGCCACGCCGGCGCCCGATGCCGGCGCGGCGGCCCAGCCCAGCGCCCCCACGGCGGTGGCCACGCCCGTGGCCCCAAGCGCCGCCGCGCCGGCCGCGCTCGTGCCCAATTACCGCGCCATCGTGCAAAGCCAGGGCCCGGCCGTCGTCGGCATCACGGTGGCCGGCCTGCACAAGGCCGGCAACAACGGTGCCGAGCTGGCCGAGGGCCCCGGCATGGACGACCCCTTCTTCCGCTTCTTCCGCGGCATTCCGGGGCTGCGCCTGCCACCGCAGGGGCCGCAGCCCTTCCGCGGCCAGGGCTCGGGCTTCATCATCAGCAGCGACGGCCTGATCCTGACCAATGCCCATGTGGTGCGTGATGCCAAGCAGGTGACGGTCAAGCTCAGCGACCGGCGCGAGTTCTCGGCCCAGGTGCTGGGCAGCGACCCGGCCACCGACATCGCGGTGCTGCGCGTGGACGCCAAGGGCCTGCCCACGGTGCAGCTCGGCGACGCCAAGCAGGTGCAGGTGGGCGACTATGTGCTGGCCATCGGCGCGCCGTTCGGCTTCGAGCAGACCGCCACACAGGGCATCGTCAGCGCCAAGGGCCGCTCGCTGCCGGGCGAAAGCGTGGTGCCCTTCATCCAGACCGATGCGGCCGTGAACCCCGGCAACTCCGGCGGCCCGCTGTTCGATGCCTCGGGCCGCGTGATCGGCGTCAACGCGCAGATCTACTCGCAGAGCGGCGGCTTCCAGGGCCTGGCCTTCTCCATCCCGGTGGACGTGGCGCTGAAGATCAAGGACCAGATCGTCGCCCATGGCAAGGTCGAGCACGCGCGCCTCGGCGTGACGCTGCAGGACCTGAGCGCGCCGCTGGCGGCATCCTTTGGCCTGAGCTCGCCGAATGGCGCGCTGGTGTCCAGCGTGGTGCCGGACAGCGCCGCGGCCAAGGCCGGCCTGAAGCCGGGCGACGTGATCACGGCCATCGACGGCGAGCCGGTCAACGTGGCCGGCGATGTGTCCAGCCGCGTGGGCCTGGCCCGGCCCGGCGACAAGCTCAAGCTGGAGCTGTGGCGCGACAAGGCCGGCCGCAGCGAGGTGGTGTCGCTGGGCCGCGCCGACAAGGACGTGCAGGAGGCCAGCGCCGCGCCCCAGGGTGGCCAGCTCGGCCTGGCGCTGCGCCCGCTGCAGCCTCAGGAGCTGCGCAGCTCGGGCCTGGAAGGCGGCCTGCTGATCGAGCGCGTGTCCGGCCCGGCCCAACTGGCCGGCGTGCAGCCCGGCGACGTGCTGCTGGCGCTGAACGGCAAACCGGTGCAGAACATCGAACAGGTGCGCGAGGTGCTCAAGAGCAAGCCCGCCCAGGTGGCTTTGCTGGTGGCCCGCGACGGCCAGCAGCTGTTTGTGCCGGTGCGGCTGGGCTGAGCGGCGCGGGCCGGCCCTCAGGGCATGCCGTTGTCCACATAGGCGGCAAACCCGGGCCGGCCGATCAGTCGCGCCATCCAGGCGTCGACCGCCGGCAGCGCGACGCGCTCGATCGGCGCGTTCTTCCAGCGCTGGGTCGACAGCCCGAGCACCACGTCGGCCAGTGTGAAGTCGTCACCGGTCACGTGGGCGCCGGTGCGGGCCAGTTGTGCATCGAGCATCGCCATATGCCGGTTCCAGCCGGCTACGCTGGCGGCAATGGCCTCGGGCGGGTGGGGCTGGCCGCGCACCAGGGCCATGAAGGCCACCCGCCAGCTGTTGTTCAGCTCGCCGGCCTGCCAGTCCATCCACTGCTCGACACGGGCCCTGGCCTGCGGCTCGGTCGGCAGCAGGCCGGTGGCACCCGCCTTGGCGGCGAGGTAGCGGCAGATGCTGTTGCTCTCCCACAGCGTGAAGTCGCCGTCGATCAGCACGGGGATCAGACCGTTCGGGTTCAGTGCCAGGTAGCCCGGCTCCTGCGGCGAGCGAAAGCCCGCGCCCCAGTCCTCGCGCTCGAGTTCGAGGCCGATCTGCGCGGCGGTCCACATCACCTTGCGGACATTGATGGACGTGAGACGGCCGAGAAGTTGCATGGAGTCAGTGCTCGTGCTGGTGGTGGATGTCCGGCACATGCGGATGGCTGTGCCGGAGGGGCGCGTGCTGGTGGCGGTGGCTGTGCTCGCCCGCCGGCATGGGGTCGTGGCTGTGGTCGTGGTGGCCGTCGTCGTGGCGGTGGGCGTGCTCGTGGTCGAGGGCCTCGTGCGCATGCTCGTGGGCATGGGACTCGGCCAGGTGCAGGGCCACGCCGGCCAGCATCAGTGCGCCGCCGACGGCCATGCCCCAGTGGGCGGCGTGGTCGCCCAGGGCCAGCGCCGCCAGGGCGCCGATGAAGGGCGCGAACGCGAACACCGAGCCGGTGCGCGCGGCACCGAAGGCGCGCTGGGCGAGCAGATAAAAGCGCAGGCTCAGGCCATAGCCGCTGGCACCGATGGCCTGCAGCGCGACCGCGGCCGCCGGCCCGGGCAGGGTCTCGCCGGCCAGCCCTGCCGCGCCGGCACTCAGCAGCACGCCGAGGCCGGCCTTGACCGCGACGACCTGACTGGGGTCGCGCTCGGCCAGGCCGCGTGAGAGCGTGTTGTCCAGGCCCCAGGCCAGCGTGGCCGCCCCCACGGCCAGCAGGCCGGTCATCGCAGCGCTGCCGCCGGCCGGGCCGGTGCCGAGCACCAGCACGCCGCCGCCCAGCGTGAGCAGGGCCAGCGCCGCACGCACGCGCCGGTCCAGCTGCTCGCGGTAGAGCGCGGCTGCGAGCAGGGCCGTGAACACCGCCTCCAGGGTCAGCAGCAGCGAGGCCGCGGTTGCGCTGCTGCGCTGCAGACCCCAGGCCAGCGCGGCCGGTCCGAGGGCCGCGCCGAAGACGGCCATGGCGAGCAGACGTGGCAGATCGACACGCACGACGCGGGCCTCACGCTCGGCCGGGCGGCGCGACAGCGCCCCCATCAGCGCCGCGCCGGCATAGAGCAGGGCCGCCGTCGTCCACGGCCCGCAGCCGGCGCCGGCGCGCTGCACGAGGGGCGTGCTGAGGCCAAAGAGCAGTGCCGCCAGCAGCGCCAGCACGCCACCCCGAAAGGCCGGGCCGCTCATGCGCCCTCCTCCAGCACGGCCCGCCCGGCCGGGGTCAGGCGTGCGCTCCAGCGGCCGGCGTCATCGCAGTCCAGCCGCACCCAGCCCGGGCCGGCCACGCCGCCAATCACGGCGTCGCTGAGCGCAGTGCCCTCGCGCAGCAGCACGCTGACGCGCTCGTCCAGCCGCTTGGCCAGGCGCGCCAGCGCGACGCCCTCGCCCTCGTCGAGTTCGCGCAGCAGGTTCAGCAGCGGCTCAGGGCTGGGCATGGAGACTCAACACCACGGGAATGGACTTGGAGGTCGGCGTGCGCGCGGCGACCGAAAAACTCTCCAGCGGCACCAGCGGGTTGGTCTCGGGGTAGTAGCTGGCCAGGCAGCCGCGCGGAATGTCGTAGGCCACCAGCAGGAAGCGCTCGGCACGGCGCTGCTGCACCTCGGTGCTGCCCTCGGCGACGTAGAGGCTGGTGAGGTCCACCCAGTCGCCCGCCTGCAGGCCAAGGTCCTTGAGGTCGTCGGCGTGGATGAAGACCACCCGGCGGTGGCCGTAGACGCCGCGGTAGCGGTCGTCATGGCCATAGATGGTGGTGTTGTACTGGTCGTGCGAACGCAGCGTGGTCAGCGTGAAGACGCGCTGGTCACGCTGCCTGTCCAGGCGCTGGGCCACGCGCTGCACGGCGAGGTCGGTCGGCAGCGCATGGGTGCTGAACTCGGCGCGGCCCGACGGCGTGGCCCAGACGCGCTCGCTGGCCGTGTTGCGCAGCCGGAAGCCGCCGGGCGTGCGGATCTTGTCGTTGAAGCCGGCGAAGTCGGGCAGCACGGCCTCGATCTTGTCGCGGATGGCGGCGTAGTCGCCCGCCAGCTGCAGCCACGGCGTGCGGCTGCGCTTCAGCGTGGCAGCGGCCATGCGTGCCACCAGCAGGGGCTCGGACAGTAGATGCTCGGAGGCCGGCGCGTTCATGCCGGTGGAAAGGTGGACCATGCTCATCGAGTCTTCCACCGTGACGCCCTGCGGCCCGCTGGCCTGCACATCGATCTCGGTGCGGCCCAGCACCGGCAGCACCAGGGCCTGGCGGCCGTGCACGACATGGCTGCGGTTGAATTTGGTGGTGATGTGGACGGTCAACCCGCACTGGCGCAGCGCACGCCAGGTGGCGGCGGTGTCGGGCGTGGCGGCGGCGAAGTTGCCGCCCATCGCGATGAAGACCTTGGCGCGGCCCTCGAGCATGGCTTGGATGGCGCCGACGGTGTCCACGCCATGCTCGCGCGGCGGCTCGAAGCCGAACACGGCGCCGAGCCGGTCCAGGAAGGCCGGCGCGGGCTTTTCGTAGATGCCCATCGTGCGGTCGCCCTGCACATTGCTGTGGCCGCGCACCGGGCAGGCGCCGGCGCCGGGCCGGCCGAGGTTGCCGCGCAGCAGCAGCAGGTTGACGATCATCTGGATGGTCGCCACCGAATGCCGGTGCTGGGTGATGCCCATGCCCCAGCAGGCGATCACGCGCTCGCTGCCGGCGTAGAGGTCGGCGGCCTGCTCGATCTGCGCACGCGTCAGGCCGGACTGCGCCTCCAGAGGCTCCCAGGGCTGGGCGCGCAGCTCGGCGATGAAGGCGTCGAAGCCGGCCGTGTGCTCGGCGATGAAGTCCACGTCCAGCACCCGCGGGCGCTGCATCGCGACGGCGATGTCGTCGAGCTCGACGACGCGCTTGCACATGCCCTTGAGCAGCGCGAAGTCGCCGCCGACCTGGACCTGGAAGTAATGGCTGCTGATCGGTACCGAGCCGAAGGTCATCATCTCCAGCTTGTCCTGCGGGTCCGCAAACCGCTCGAGGCCGCGCTCCTTGAGCGGGTTGACGCTGATGATGCGGGCACCGCGCTTGCGGGCCGCGCGCAGCTCGCCCAGCATCCGCGGATGGTTGGTGCCGGGGTTCTGGCCGAAGACGAAGATGCAGTCGGCCTGCTCGAAGTCCGCCAGCGTGACCGTGCCCTTGCCCACGCCGATGGTGGGCCGCAGGCCCGAGCCGCTGGGCTCGTGGCACATGTTGGAGCAGTCGGGGAAATTGTTGGTGCCGTACTCGCGCACGAACAGCTGGTACAGGAAGGCGGCCTCGTTGCTGGTGCGGCCCGAGGTGTAGAAGATGGCCTGGTTCGGGTCCGGCAGCGCCTGCAGCTCGCGCGCGATCAGCGCGAAGGCAGCGTCCCAGGTCGTGCGCTGGTAGCGGTCGGTCTCGGGGTCGTAGACCATCGGCTCGGTCAGGCGGCCGGTGGCCTCCAGCTCGTAGTCCGACGCCGCGGCCCATTCGGTGAGCGTCCTGGCGCCGATGACCTCGGGCGTGGCGCGCCGCGCGGTCGCCTCGGCAGCCACGGCCTTGGCGCCGTTCTCGCAGAACTCGAAGGTGGAGCGGTGGTCGCGGTCGGGCCAGGCGCAGCCGGGGCAGTCGAAGCCGTCGGCCTGGTTGACGTGCAGCAGGGTCTTGGCGCCCTTCACCGCCACGCCCTGCGCATTCAGGTGGTGGGCCACGCTCTTCAGCGCGCCCCAGCCGCCGGCCGGGCCGTCGTAGAACTCGATCTTCTGTTCGCTCATCTCAGGCACTTCAGGACACCACCGCACCGCGGTGCGGGCGGCGAGACCCGTCAGCCTAGCAGGCCCGGTGCTGCCTGACCTCGGCGCGCCGCCAGGCCGTCGGCCGAAACGCCCTATCCTTGGGCGCCATGCGACAAGTGCTGATCATCGACGACCATCCCGGCGTGGGCCAGGCGCTGGCGCTGCTGCTGTCCCTGCACGACATCGAGGCCAGCGTCGCCGCCAGCCCCGAGGAGGGCCTGGCCCTTCTGGACCAGCGCGCCTACGGGCTGGTCATCCAGGACATGAATTTCAGCGCCGACACCACCTCGGGCGCCGAGGGCGAGCAGTTGTTCCGCGCCATCCGCACGCGGCGGCCCGACCTGCCGGTCATCCTGCTGACGGCCTGGACGCGTTTGGAGGCCGCGGTGGCCCTGGTGAAGGCCGGCGCGGCGGACTATCTGGCCAAGCCCTGGGACGATGCCAAGCTGCTGGCCACGGTGGAAAACCTGTTGGAGCTCGGCGAGGCCAACCGTGAGATTGCGCAGCTGCGCGAGGCCCGCCGCGAGCGGCGCGCGGCGCTGGCGCGGCGCTACCAGCTGGCCGGCCTGGTGATCGCATCCGACGCGATGCTGTCGCTGCTGGAGCTGGCCGGCCAGATCGCCGCCGCGCCGGTGCCGGTGTTGATCACCGGGCCCAACGGTGCCGGCAAGGAGCGCATCGCGGCCTTCGTGCATGCCAACTCGGCGGCCCGGGACGGCCCTTTCGTCGCGTTGAACTGCGGCGCGCTGCCGGCCGATCTGATCGAGGCCGAACTCTTCGGCAGCGACAGCGGCGCCTACACCGGCGCGGCCAAGGCAAGGGTGGGCCGCTTCGAGGCGGCCGACGGCGGCACGCTCTTCCTCGACGAGATCGGCAATCTGCCGCTGGCCGGCCAGGTCAAGCTGCTGCGCGTGCTGGAGACCGGCCAGTTCGAGCGCCTGGGCTCCAGCAAGACGCGCCAGACCCGGGTGCGCGTGCTGTCGGCCACCAACGCGGACCTGCGTGCGATGGTGCGGGCCGGCAGCTTCCGCGAGGACCTGTTCTACCGGCTCAACCTGATCGAGCTGCGGCTGCCGCCGCTGGCCGAGCGGCGCGACGATGTGCTGCCGCTGGCGGAGCATTTCCTGGCCGGCCGTGCGCGGCTCAGCGACGCGGCGCGCGAGGCGCTGCTGGCCCACCGCTGGCCGGGCAATGTGCGCGAGCTGAAGAACGCCGTCGAGCGCGCCGCGCTGCTGTGCCAGCAGGGCGAGATCACGCCGGCCCTGCTGGGGCTGGAGGATGCCCACGGAGGCGCCGGCGGCGCCTGGCGCAACCTCGACGAGCCCAGCCGCGAAGCCGTCGTCGCGGCGCTCGCGGCGGCCGGTGGCGTGGTCAGCCGCGCGGCGTCTCAGCTCGGCCTGTCGCGCCAGGCGCTGTACCGGCGGCTGGAGCGCTACGGGATCGCCAGCTGATGCGGCTCTCGCTTCGCGTCCGGGCGCTGCTGGCCCTTGCACTGGCCGGCGTCGTGCCGGCGCTGCTGCTGCTCGGCGCACGGCGCGCGGGCCTGGGCGACCTGGCGGCGCTGGCACTGGCGGTGCTCGTGGCGCTGCCGCTGCTGGTGTGGCTCTCGGCCCTGTGGCTGGCCCCGCTGCTGCGCCTGAGCCGCGCGCTCGAGGGCGCCGTGCTGAGCTACCGCGATGGCGACTTCAGCCTCAGCCTCGCGCCCGAGGCGCCCCGCGAGCTGGCCGCACTGATGCGGCTGCATGCCGAGCTGGGCCAGGCCCTGCGGGAGCAGCGCCAGCATCTGGCCCAGCGCGAGCTGCTGCTGGACACGGTGGTGCAGAACACGCCGGTCGCGCTGGTGCTGACCGCGCCGAGCGAGCGCATCGCCATCGCCAACCTCGCCGCGCGGCAGCTGCTGGGCGACGGGCGCAGTCTCGCCGGGCTGGACTTCGCGACCGTCATCGCCGGCCTGCCGGAGACGCTGCGCGAGGCGCTCGCGGGTGACGGTGACCGGCTGTTCGCCGTGACGCTGCCCGACGGTTCCGAGGAAACCTTCCACCACAGCAGCCGTGCCTTCAGGCTGCAGGGCCAGCCGCACCGGCTGCGGCTGCTGCGACGCATGACGCGTGAGCTGTCGCGCGCCGAGGTCGCCACCTGGAAGCGGGTGATCCGCGTGCTCAGTCACGAGCTGAACAACTCGCTCGCGCCGATCTCATCGCTCGCCCACAGCGCCGCCGAACTGGCCCGGCGCGGCGACGTCCAGCGCCTGCCCGCCGTGCTGGCAGCGATCGGCGAGCGCGCGGCGCATCTGCACGGCTTCCTGTCCGGCTATGCGAGCTTTGCCAAGCTGCCCGCGCCGCGCCGCCAGGCGGTGCACTGGCCGGACTTTCTGGAGCGCCTGACGACGCTGGCCGAGTTCCGGCTTGACGGCGCGGCACCGGCCCCGCCAGGCTGGTTCGACCCGGCGCAGATCGAGCAGGCCCTGCTGAACCTGATCAAGAACGCGCACGAGTCCGGCAGCCCCGGCGACGCGGTGGAGCTGCGGTTGAGCCAGCGGGGCGCCGAGCTGCGCATCGAAGTGCTGGACCGTGGCCCCGGCATGAGCGAGGCGGTGCTGGCTCAGGCCCTGCTGCCGTTCTACTCCACCAAACGCGCCGGGCCTGGTTCGCAGGGCGGCACCGGCCTGGGGCTGGCGCTGGTGCGCGAGATCGCCGAGGCCCACGACGGCCGCATCGCGCTGAACAACCGCGACGGCGGCGGGCTGCGTGTCGCGATCACGCTGCCGCAACCACAGCCAGCCGCCGAAGTGGCGTGAGCGATTGCGCGCGGGCCCGGGCTTTGACCCGGCGAATGATGGCGGCCGGGGGCGGCTGACCCCTAACATGGCACGCCATGCGCATGCCCAATCTTTCCCTGCCGCCGCCTGCCGCCGCCGCGCCGCTGGGCGAGGGCCAGGCCCTGGGCGTGTGGCGGCTGCTGAAGCCGCTGCCCGATGGCGAACAGGCCCATGCCGGCCAGTGGTACAGCGCCCGCCATGCCCTGGCCACCGAACAGCGGGCCGCCGTGCTGGTGCTGGACCGCAGCGACCAGGGTGCCGGCGTGATGCTGCGCTACGCCGACCAGGCCGGAGACCTTGCCCAGCTCAGCCATCCGCACATCGCGGTGCCCAGCGACAGCGGCGTGACGCCGGATGCCCATCCCTACCTGATCATCGAAGGCGAGCATGGCGAACCCCTGCTGCCCCAGCTCGGCGGCCTCGGCCTGCGCCAGCGCATCGAGCTGCTGGTGCAGCTCTGCGAGGCGCTGCGCTCGGCCCATCAGCAGGGCTGGCTGCTGGCCGAGCTGGACCCGGCGATGATCTGGCGCGGGCCCGATGGCAGCGTGCGCCTGATGGGCCTGGGCCTGACCCGCATTCCCGACCCGACGGACCCCTTCGATCGCGGCCTGAGCCTGGGCGCATCGCCCGCCTTCGTGGCGCCCGAGCGCCGCGCGGGCGAGGCCCCCAGCCTGGCCAGCGAGGTCTACGGCCTCGGCGCCTTCGCCCGCCTGTTGATCTGCGGCTGGGATGACACGCCGCGTGGCGCGACGCCGCGCCGCGGCAGCGCTGCCGACCCATGGCCGCTGCTGCGCGAAGACGAGCAGGTCAAGCTCGATGGCCTGCTGCGCGCCGCGATGGCGGAGTCGCCCGAGCTGAGGCTGCGCGGCGCGGAGAGCCTGGCCGACGAGCTGCGCGAATGGCTGGGCCTGGCCCCGCAGCGCAGCGCCGCCGAGTTGACCGCCAAGGCCGAGCCGCCGCAGGCCAGGCCGGCCTGGTGGAAACGCTGGCTCCGGGTGCGGCAGGCCTGACCCCGGCTTGGGGGTTGCCGGGGGGTGGCGCAGCCCCGACCGTCGGCAACAATGGATTCCCCGTTCAGCGAGATCCCTCCATGGTCCGTCCGTCGCGTGCGCCTCTGGGCGCCACCTCGCGCACCCTGCCACCGAGCGCGCTGCTGCAGCGCCTGCGTTGGAGCCTGCACTGATGGCCGCGGCAGGCGCCCGCCCCGCCACGACCGGCCTGCTCGGGCTCGGTGAGTTCAAGCTCAACCGGCCCGCCACGCGGCTGCAATGGCTGGCGCTGGTGGGCGCACTGGGCCTGGCTGCAGTGGGCGCGGAGCTGGCCTGGCACCATCCGCTGTCCGGACCGCTGGCGCTGGCGGCCTGGGGCGCCGTTGCACTGCTGGCGGCGCTGCTGTGGGTGAAGACGCCACTGATCGTGCTGGCACCGCTGCCGCTGCTGGGCCTGGCGCCATGGTCCGGATGGATCACCTTCGAGGAACTGGATCTGCTGGTGACGGCCTGCGGCTGCGGCGGCTATCTGGCCTATGCCCTGCAGCTGAACGCACGCGACCGCGCACCGGCCTGGCGCCATGGCCTGGTGTACTCGCCGGTGGTGCTGGTGTTGATCGTCGCCCTGGCGCTGTCCGCCGCCTGGAGCGTCAAGCGCGGCTTTGCCGATGCAGGCGGCTTTGAGTTCGGCTGGTTCCATGGCTACCACGAGGCCATGAACTCGGTGCGCAACGCCAAGGCCATCTTCCTCGTGCTGGCGCTGCTGCCGCTGTGGACGGCGGCGGCGGCGGCGCGCCCACGCGGCTTTGCCCGCGGCCTGCTGCTGGGCCTGGTGCTGGCGCTGCTTGCCGGCGCCGGCGCCGCGCTGTGGGAACGCCTGGCCTACACGGGGCTGCTGGACTTTTCCACCGACTACCGCACGACCGCGCTGTTCTGGGAAATGCATGTGGGCGGCGCCGCGCTGGACGGCTTCCTCGTGATGACCCTGCCGTTCGCGCTGCTGGCCCTGCTGCGCACGCGTGCTCCGATGAACTTCGCGGCCGGGCTGGTGATCATGCTGCTGGCGGCCTATGCGGTGCTGACGACGTTTTCGCGCGGCGTCTACCTGGCTCTGCCCTTCGCGCTGATTCCGATGGTGCTGCTGGCGGATGCACAGCGCCGCCGGGCGGCTGCCGCCGGGCCGGACAGCAGCCAGCTCGACGGCACGGGCGCACCGGTGGACGCACCGCTGCCGCGGCTGGCCAAGTTGGGCGCGCTGGCCATGGCCTCGGCCTTCGGGCTGGCGGCAGCCCTGATCTTCGGCGGCGGGGGCTACCGGGGCCTGGCGGCGCTGTTTGGCGTGATGGTGGTGCTGCTGACGATGCCCGCCAGCCTGTGGCGGCCCAGCCTCGGCCAGCGTCTGACAGCACTGCTGATGGGTGGCGTGCTGGCCCTGCTGCTGGGTGCGGCCAGCTGGGCGCTGTCGACGCTGCTGCCCAAGGCGGCCTACTGGCTCAACGCGCTGGCCCTGCTCGCCTGCGGCCTGCTGCGCTGGCGGGACGCGCCCGGCGAGGTGCGGCCGGTCTATGCGCTGCTGGTGACCACGGCCTGGTTCTGGCTGCTGTCCACGATGGTGATCGTGGCCGACTACTGGGGCGGCACGACCGGCCTGTGGACGGCCCTGGCGGCGGGGCTGGCGCTGGCCGGCCTGTGGGCCGTGATGCTGCTGGAGCCGCGGCTGTGGCCACTGAACGGCGCCGCCCACCAGGGGGTTGCAGGCTGGCGCAAGCGTGCGCTGCTGGTGGCGGGCCTGCTGCTGGTGATGGCGATCGTTGCGGCGCTGGGCGGCGGCAGCTATCTGCGTGACCGCGTGGCCGGCTGGAAGGAAGACGGCCAGACCCGGCTGACGCATTGGCGCGAGAGCCTGCGCCTGCTGCACGGCGGCCGGCAATGGCTGTTGGGCAAGGGGGCCGGCCGCTTCGTCACCAGCAACTACTACGACGGCCCGACCTCGGCCCAGGTGGGCGACTACCGGCTGCGCAACGACGGCAACGAGTCCTACCTCGCGATGGCGGCCGGCAAGCACCAACTGGGGCGCGGCGAGCAGTTCCGCATCAGTCAGCGCATCCCGGCGCCGGCGGTGGGGCCGGTCAAGATCGAGCTGCTGAGCCGCACCGCGGCTGACGCCGCGTTGGTGCTGCAGATTTGCGAGAAGAACCTGCTCTACCCGGACAACTGCAGCGGCATCGAACAGGTGCTGAAACCCGCACCCGCCGACGGGCAGACCCCTGCCGGCGGCTGGCAGACGCTGCAGATGCAGCTCGGCCCGCTGCCGGCGCTGGGCGGCGACTGGTGGGCGCCCCGCTTCGTGACCTTCTCGATGTCGCTGGACACGCGCGGCGCGCGGGTCGACATCGCCCGCATCGCGATGCACGACGCCCAGGGCCGCGCCTTGTTGGTCAATGGGGACTTCAACCGCGAGATGGCGCGCTGGTTCTTTTCCAGCGACCGCCACCACCTGCCCTGGCACATCAAGAACGCGGCGCTGCATGTGCTGTTTGAGCAGGGCCTTGTCGGCCTGGCGCTGCTGGGCGGCGCCTATCTGCTGGCGCTGGCCCGGCTGTCGTTCGGACGCGGGCGCGACCATCCGCTCGCGCCGGCCATCGTCGCGGCGCTGATCGGCTTTGGCGTGGTCGGCGCGTTCGACAGCCTGCTCGACGCGCCGCGCATCGGCTTCATCTTCTTCGCGCTGCTGCTGTTGGGGCTGGGTTTGCGGGCCCTGCCGGGCGAAGGGGTGGCGCGGCTGGCATGATGCGCGCGCCCATCCCGCGCTCAGCATGTCCCTTGCCCCGCCGTCCGCCGGCCTCAACCCGGCCCAGCTCGAAGCCGTCCACCACCTGAGCGGGCCCTGCCTGGTCATCGCCGGCGCGGGCTCGGGCAAGACGCGGGTCATCACCACCAAGATCGCCCAGCTGCTGGTGTCGGGCTACCGGCCCAGCCAGATCGCAGCCATCACCTTCACGAACAAGGCGGCGCAGGAAATGCGCGAGCGCGCCAAGGCCCTGGTCGGCAACAAGGCCGCCAAGGACCTTGCCATCTCGACCTTCCACAGCCTGGGCGTGCGGCTGCTGCGCGAGGAGGGCACGAGGCTGGGCTTGAAGGCCCAGTTTTCCATCCTCGACAGCGATGACGTGCTCAATGTGCTCAAGGATGCCGGCGGCACGACCGACCTGAACCAGGCGCGCCGCTGGCAATGGGCGATCTCGCTGTGGAAGAACCAGGGGCTGTCACCCGCGCAGGCGGCCCATGCCGCCAAGGATGAGGACGAGCGCGCCGCTGCGGCGGTGATGGTGCGCTACCAGGAGCGGCTGGCAGCCTACCAGGCAGTGGACTTCGACGACCTGATCACGCTGCCGCTGAAGCTGCTGACCACCGACGCCGAGGCGCGAGAGAAGTGGCGCGACAAGCTGCGCTATGTGCTGGTGGACGAGTACCAGGACACCAACGCGGTGCAGTACGAGCTGCTGAAGGCGCTGGTGGGCGAGCGCGGCATGTTCACCGCCGTGGGCGACGACGACCAGAGCATCTACGGCTGGCGCGGCGCCACCATCGAGAACCTGAAGCGCCTGCCGCAGGACTACCCGGCGCTGAAGGTGATCCCGCTCGAGCAGAACTACCGCTCCACCGGCGCCATCCTGCGCGCGGCCAACCACGTCATCGCCGGCAACCCCAAGCTGTTCGAGAAGAAGCTCTGGAGCGAGTACGGCGACGGCGAGCCCATCGCGCTGCTGGAGGCCGACGGCGAGGAGCACGAGGCCGAGCGCGCGGTGGCGCGCATCCAGCAGCTGCGCGCCGACGACAAGGGCCCCAACTTCAAGGACTTCGCCATCCTCTACCGCGCCAACCACCAGGCCCGCGCGTTCGAGCAGGCGTTGCGGCGGGCGCAGATCCCGTACAAGGTGTCGGGCGGCCAGAGCTTTTTCGACAAGGCCGAGATCAAAGACCTGTGCGCCTGGCTGCGGCTGCTGGTGAACCCCGACGACGACCCCGCCTTCCTGCGCGCGGTGACGACACCCAAGCGCGGCATCGGCCACACGACGCTGGGAGCACTCGGCAGCTTCTCGGCGCAATGGAAGTGCAGCATGTTCGAGTCGCTGTTCTCGGAGAGCCTGGCCACGTCCGTCACGGCCCGGGCTTTGGCCCAGCTGCACGAGTTCGGCCGCTATGTGAACGAGCTGCAGTACAAGGCCAGGCACACCGAGGGCCACACCGCGGCGCACGCGATGCTGACCGAATGGCTGAAAGAGATCGGCTACGAGGCCCACCTCGTGGACAACGAGGAGAACGAGAAGGTGGCCCAGGCGCGCTGGGGCAATGTGCTGGATTTCGTCGACTGGATCGCCAAGCGCTGCGGCGGCCAGCACAGCGAGGAAGGCGGCGTCAGCTTCACCGAGCCCAAGCAGAGCGTGCTGGACGTGGCCCAAACCATCTCGGTCATCCTGAGCCTGGCCGAGCGCGGCGAGGAGCAGGACCAGGTCACGCTGACGACGCTGCATGCGTCCAAGGGCCTGGAGTGGCCGCATGTCGTGCTGGCCGGCGTCAACGAGGGCCTGCTGCCGTTCAAGCGCGAGGAGGAAGAGATGACGCCGGAGGCACTGCAGGAGGAACGCCGCCTCATGTACGTGGGCATCACCCGCGCCCGCCAGACCCTCGCCGTCTCCACCCTGCGCCGCCGCAAGAAGGGCCGCGACACGGTGGCCGGCGTGCCCAGCCGCTTCATCGCCGAGATGAAGCTGCACGAGGGCAGCGGCCGCGAAGACCCGCGCGAGAAGCTCAAGCGCCTGCGGGCGGAGCTGGCGGCCAAGGCGGCGGCAAAGCCTGCTGACTCATGAGCAAGCCGCCTCGCACCGGCGACTGACACGGCCAGAACGGTACGGGTCTGTGTCGGTGGCCGGCCTGCCGGTGAGGTGGGTCACTCGCGACGCAGCCACTCCGAGAATTGCGCTTCAGTCAGGCAAAACGAGGGCACGAATCGCCAGGCCTGCGTCCCGTCCCGCAACGCGAAGACCTGCTCGTACTCGGTCACCACGGAATTGTCCGGGTGCAGCGGGTGCAGATACCCTCGGCGCAGGTCAATCACAGCGGCGGCTCCATTGGCCACTCGCGAATGGGGCAACAGCCGGAACGACGTCACCTGCTGGCTCTGCAAGCGCGCCCCCGCGGCGGAAAGACTCTTCAGCCGCCCGAGTTACTCCGCGAGCCCGCGCTTGTCGGGTGGCTCAACCAACAGTGCTTTCAACTGGTTCCATTCGGCGCGTTCCAATGCGTGGGCATAGGTGTCCAGCGCCCGCTGCAAGTCCGCAGGCATGCCTTGAGCCTCCTGCGCCCACGCACCTGGCCCCGACGCCCAGATCACCACCGTGCCAAGGGCTGCGCAGACGCCACGACTCATGCCCATCGCTTGCTCACTGTTTCACGGCCCACTTGACCACCGTCCAGGCGCTACCGTGCTGCTGTTTGCGCACCGAACGCAGGGAGAGCTCGATGTCGGGATACGGCTGCGCAATCACCCCATCGCCCCCATTTTTCAGGCGATGCGATAGGACGAGGCGTGCCCCGCCCGGATGCTTCTCCAACTCCCACGCCACGGCTGCCGTGTGCCCCTCGGGCAACATCGCTGAACTTTGAATATTCGGGCTCGGGGACGCGCCTTGAATCCAGGCATTTGCTGATGCCCGGCTCACCAGGTGCCCGCTGGCGCCATGCCCCTTGGTCGGAGGGGCCAAAGCGACTGACCTGGAACGGCGAACCAAAACGCTCAGCAGCACCCCAGCGTCTGGATTCACCTGCGCGATCTCGAACAACACCTGCTGGGGCGCGTTCACGAACATGATCTCGACGTCCGCCAAGTCCAGCTCAGCGGCCGCTTGCTGTTCAGTGGCCAGTACCGCCCCTTGCGGCGAGACGGGGAGATTGATGTTGCAAAAGCTCCAGCAGGCGGTGCAATGCATGCCCCCCACCATCGTGTCTGCGCATCCCGCCCAGCCCGCACCTCTCGGGCAACTCGCACCGTCGGTCGACAGACAACGGTCCTGGGCACTGGCATCCTGCATCGCCGAAAGCGCAAACATTGCCCAGAGTCCCAAGATCCGCAAAACGGGATTGATACGCACCTGCCTCCCGATCGAGCTGCCATCAGAAAACAACGTCGCTCCGGGGCGCCCCGAACGCGAGCCGATGCAGTCTATTGAAGCCAATATCTCCGGCAACCCCAGTCGGTTGGTGTCAACGCGCCGGGCGCCTTGTCGCCGCGATGAAACTCGACGATGGGCCCGCGCGAGCATCCGCGCGAAAGGCTCAAGCGCATGCGGGCCGAACTGGCGGCTAGAGCAGCCGCGCGCCAAGAGTCAAGCGCCGGCTGAGGCTGACTCGCCCATTCGCGGGGGTCCCCCCGAAGCGCGTGAAGTCTTCACATCCCAGCCACGCTACGCTGCGAACAATGCAATCCAGCCGTTTTTCCTGGTGAGCCTGCATCATGAAAGCCTTGGTCCTTGCTGCTGCCCTCGCTGCCCTGATCTCCGCCACGCCGGCTGGCGCTGCGCGTGATGTCAAGCCAGAGGCGATTTCGGACGCGGCCAATGCGACCTTGGTTGCGGATGCCGGCAATCTGGGTCATGGC